>NZ_CP134398.1:5041637-5356739 GCF_002968335.2 Mycobacterium sp. ITM-2016-00316 | reverse complement strand
GTTGCGCCGCAACCGGTCCGGGAGGACGGCGTGCATGGGTACCGGGCTCTTCTGCAGCCGGTGGCGGTTGTACTCGCCGATCTGCAGGGTGATGAGGTAGGTCGAGGTCGGCTCGGTCTGCTCGTAGACCCAGGTGGTGAAGCTGGCCCGCACCTGCTTGGACAGCAGTTCACCGTTGGCCAGCGCGTAGTACGGGCTTTCGGTGCTGATCCGGATGTGGAAGCTGGCCTTGGCGGCCGGATGATCGTCGCAGGGGAACCAGGAGGCCGCGCCGTTGGGCTGTCCGGCCACCAGGGCGCCGTTGGACAGCTCCTCGAAACCGACCTCGCCCCATAGGGTTCGCAGCGGCTTGGGGGTTCCGCCGTAGCGGACCGCGACGGTCATCGCCGCACCGGCGGGCAGCGTGGCGCCGAGCGTGATGTGTAGCTTGCCCGCCGACGTCCGGAACTGGGCGGGGCGCCGGCCGTTGACCGTCACCTTCGACACCGACAGCGCGTCGGACAGGTCCAGGGTGAAGGTGCGCAGGGCGGCCAGCGTCGCCGCGGTGATCGTGACGGTCCCGGCGAGACGGTTGATCGCCACCTTGTATTCGAGATCCAATTCGTACCGCGACACCCGGTAGCCGAAGTTACCGTTGCGGGGCAGGTAGGGGTCGATGACCGGGGGTTGGTGTGCCGCCTTGCGGGCAGCTTTCTTGGCGGGCGTCACCGGTCGTGCTTCTTCGGCCGTTTGATCGTCCACGGCGCAATCGGGTTGCCCTGCCACCTGGTCCACCGCGGCACCTCGTCACCGCGCATCACCAGCGATGCCGGTCCGACGGTGGCGCCCTCGCCGATCCGCGATGCCGGCAGAGCCACACAGTGCGGGCCCAGTGTCGCGCCCTCGTCGAGGATGACGGTGTCCATCCGCATGATCCGGTCGTGAAAGAGGTGGGTCTGCACCACGCAGCCGCGGTTGACGGTGCTGCCGTCGCCCAGGGTGATCAGGTCCGCCTCGGGCAGCCAGTACGTCTCGCACCACACCCCGCGGCCGATCTTCGCACCGAGCCCGCGCAGCCAGATGTTCATCACCGGAGTGCCGGTGGCGGCCCGGGCGAACCACGGTGCGGCCACCGTCTCCACGAAGGTGTCCGAGACCTCATTGCGCCACACGAACGATGACCACAACGGGTGCTCGATGGCGTCGATACGGCCCACCACAAGCCATTTCGCCGCCACCGCGATGGCTCCGGCCACCGCTCCGGCGATCAGGAGCACCAGCCCGCCGGCCAGCGCGGTCCAGCCGTAGCCGATGGCATCGGCCAGCTGGTGCAGCGCGGCCAGCACCGCGACGCCGATCGCGAAGGTCACGATGACCGGGATGAGGCGGCAGGTCTCCACGGCCGAGCGCATCACCCGCAGCTTGACCGACGGATTGAAGGTGCGGATCACATCGGCGGTAGTGGGTTTGCGGCGCAACCGGATCGGCGGGCTGCCCAGCCACGACGAGCCGGCCTTGGACTTGTGCGGTGCCGCCGACAGCACCGCCACCAGACCGTCGTCGGGGACCCGGCGTCCCGGCTGGGTGATGCCGGAGTTGCCGAGGAATGCGCGTTTGCCGATCGTCGCCTTCGCGACGTGGATCCATCCGCCGCCGAGTTCGTAGGAGGCCACCATGGTGTCATCGGCCAGGAACGCGCCGTCCTGCACCTCGGTGAACTTCGGGGTCAGCAGCGCTGTCGAGATCTCGGTGTCCTTACCGATTTTCGCGCCGAGCAGGCGTAGCCACCACGGTGTCAGCAGGCTGGCGTAGATGGGGAACAGGTAGTTGCGCGCGGCATCCATCAGCCGCTCGGTGGCCCACAACTGCCAGCCGACGCGGCTGCGCACCGGGTGATAGCCCTCGGTCAGGCCTGCCGAGAGCAGGCGCACCCCGATCACCGTCAGCCCCGCGTACACCACCATTGCCACCAGTGCCGCCACCGGTGTCCAGGCCAGGGCGGGGAGCAGGGCGTCGGCCGGGGTGGCGGTGCCGCGGATGGCCCAGCCAAGCACGGCGAGCCCGGCGGCCAGCGCGGCCAGCGGCAGCCCACCCAGCAGCATCGATGTCACGCTGTAGAAGGCCACCCACACCGGTGCGCGGCCGGGCCGCTCCTGCGGCCAGGGGTGGCGTGCCTTACCGGATTTCGCTGCCGGCGAACCCTTCCAGTACTGGCCGTTCTTCACCTTGCCGACCACGCCGGAGCCCGCGGCGACATCGGCGTTCTTGCCGACGACCGCGCCCGGGAAGAGGGTGGTGCGCGCGCCGATGGTGGAGTCGTTGCCGACGGTGATCGGTCCGACATGGAACACGTCGCCGTCGATCCAGTGTCCGGTCAGGTCGACCTCGGGTTCGATGGAACAACGGTGGCCCAGGGTCAGCATGCCGGTGACCGGCGGCGCCGAGTGCAGGTCGACCCCTTTGCCGACCGTATTGCCAAGGGCGCGAGCGTAATACACCAGCCACGGGGCGCCGGCCTGATTCTCCGCACCGCTGGCCTCGGCCAGTCGCTCGGCGAACCAGACGCGCAGATGCTCGCTACCGCCGCGGCGGTAGCTGCCCGGCTGCAATCCCGACAGCAGGGTGCGGGCGCCGAGTACGGCGATGCCCATCCGGCCCGGCGGGGTGATGAAGAGCAGGAAGCCGGCGACGATCCACCACCAGTTCGCCGTTGCCGCCCACGGCACCAGCTCGGTGGCGGCCGCGATGTTGTTGAGGATCGCCAGCCAGATCACCCACTGCAGGCCGGTCAGCGTCGCCAGCGGCAACGACATCGCCACCTGCGCCAGTTGGGTCAGCACCGGTGTCGGCTTCACATCGCGGCGCACCACCTCCGGCGGCGGGGCCAGCTCGTCGAGGTAACCGGCCAGTGAGCCGAGCCGGGGGTGGTCGTACAGATCGGCGACGGTCACCTGCGGGTAGCGTCCGCGGACCGCGGTGACCAGTTGCGCGGCCGACAGGGATCCACCGCCGAGGGCGAAGAAATCGGCCTCCGGGCCATCCACCGCCGCGGCCAGCACATCGCGCCACAGGCCGGCCAGCCAGCCCATGGTGCCGCCGAGGTCGGGTTCCTCCTCCGCGGCTGCTCCGGGCGGGGGCCACGGCAGCGCGTTGCGGTCGACCTTGCCCGAGGTCCGGGTGGGCAGTTCGTCGAGCAGGACCAGTCGGGGCACCAACGCCGCGGGCAGGGCCTCCGACAGCGCGGTGCGGGCCGCGGCCACGTCGAAGCCCGGATCGGCACTGGCGATGTAGCCGACCAGCAGGGGAGTGCCGCTGGTGGTACGGCGCACCGCGGCCGCCCCGCCGCTGACGCCGGGCAGGTTCACCAGCGCGGCGTCCACCTCGCCCAGTTCGATGCGGCGTCCACCGACCTTGACCTGGTCGTCGGCGCGACCCTGGAAGTACAGGCCGTCGGCCTCCAGCCGCACCAGGTCCCCGCTGCGGTAGGCGCGTGCCCAGCCCAGCGTCGGCATCGGTGCGTATTTCTCGGCGTCCTTCTCGGGGTCCAGGTACCGGGCCAGCCCGACACCGCCGATGACGAGTTCGCCGGTTTCGCCCAGCCCGACCGGCAGCCCGTCCTTGTCGACGACGACGAGGTCCCAGCCGGCCAGCGGCAGCCCGATGCTCACCGCGGATCTTCCGTCCAGCGGCGCCGCGCAGGCCACCACGGTCGCCTCGGTGGGGCCGTAGGTGTTCCATACCTCGCGACCGTCGACGGCGAGGCGTTCGGCCAGTTCGGGTGGGCAGGCCTCGCCGCCGAAGATCAGCAGCCGGACGGCTTCCAGCGCCTCGGCGGGCCACAGCGCGGCCAGGGTCGGGACGGTCGAGACGACGGTGATGTCGCGGGTCACCAGCCACGGACCCAGGTCCATACCGCTGCGCACGAGCGACCGCGGAGCGGGCACCAGGCAGGCGCCGTGGCGCCAGGCCAGCCACATCTCCTCGCAGGATGCGTCGAAGGCGACCGACAGCCCGGCGAGCACCCGGTCACCGGGGCCCAGCGGCGCGCCGGCGAGGAACATCCGGGCCTCGGCGTCGACGAAGGCGGCCGCGTTGCGGTGGGTGACCGCCACACCCTTGGGTGTACCGGTCGATCCGGAGGTGAAGATGATCCAGGCGTCATCGCGGGTCAGCGGTGCCGCCGCTCGCCAGCCGCGCGAGGATCCCGGGCCGCGCACCAGGCCCGCGTCGGTGATGATGGCCACCACCTGCGCCTCCCCGAACACGAGTGCGGCCCGTTCTTCGGGGTCGTCGGCGTCGACCGGGACGTAGGCGGCCCCGGTGGCAAGGGTGGCCAGGATCGCGGTGTAGAGCGCGTAGCTGCCCGAGGCCATCCGGATGCCGACGCGATCGCCGCGGCCGACGCCGCGGGCGGCGAGCCACTGCACGCTCTCTTCGATATCGCTGACCAGTTCCGAATAGGTCAGCTGCACGTCGCCGTCATCGATCGCGGGGGCATCCGGGAAACGGTTCGCGGTGTCGTAGAGGACGTCGATCAGGGTCCGCGGGGGAGCTGCCGCCGGGGAAAGTAGGTACTGGGGAGGTATGGCCTGCCCGGGCTCCGCTGTCACTGTTACAAACTACTAAGCCACCCGACCGGCCCGCGCGCGGCGCGCTGCCCCGCCATGTTGCGTTCACGTCGTGCTGATCGCAACCATGGGCCGCTCGCGCCCCTCTTCGTAGCGTGGCGGGGTGCGGTTATTCGTGGCGGATGAAGCGTGGAGTGAACTGACCTGCGGTCCCGAGCCGGTGGTCCGGGTGGCCGCCGCCGACCTGCAGCAAGCCCGCCGGACCCGGGCCCGGCTCCGCGATGACGACGCCGATGTGGCGGTGATCCTGGACGTCACCGTGGCGGTGGCCGGGGATGTGCGTGCCGCCTGTGCCTCGTTCGGCGCCGACGAGTCCGGCCGCGGTGTGCGCTATGCGGGGACCGTGCGCGGGCTGGCCGGTCTGATCGCCGATATCGAGACCGCCGGGGTGGCCGACGGCGTCACGCTGGTGGGCGTCGCGTCACCGCCGAGCGCCACACCGCTGGACCTGGCTGAGATCGGCCGTACCGTGCTGGCGGTTCTCGAGCAGCGCCGCCGAATCTGCGCCTAGCGCAGGGCCATAGATTGATTCATCCACTGCATTAGTTGGCGCTGAATCGGTCTTGGACATGAATGGATCGGCGTCTTAGCGTTAAGGCCATGACTGCCACCCTCGCCCATCAGCTGACCGGACAGATGATCATCGCGGGATCGCCCGTCAGCGGAACCGGTGCCGAGATCCGCGGATTCGACCCCGCCGCCGGTCAACCGCTCGAACCGGCCTACCGGCACGGCGACAGCGCCGACGTCGAGGCCGCCGCCGCCGCGGCCGCCGCCGCGTTCCCGGTCTACCGGGCCACCACGTCCGAGCAGCGCGCCCAGTTCCTCGAGGCAATCGCCGCGCGCATCGAAGCGGTCAAGGAAACCCTGATCGCCCGCGCCGTCGCCGAGAGCGGTCTGCCACAGGCCCGCATCACCGGCGAGGTCGGGCGCACCACCGGCCAGCTGCGGCTGTTCGCCGAAGTGCTGCGCGAGGGCAGCTGGAACGGCGCCCGCATCGACAACGCGCTGCCCGATCGTGCGCCGCTGCCGCGCCCCGACATCCGTCAGCGTTTCATCCCGCTGGGCCCGGTCGCGGTGTTCGGCGCCTCGAACTTCCCGCTGGCGTTCTCCGTCGCCGGCGGTGACACCGCCTCGGCGCTGGCCGCCGGGTGCCCCGTGGTCGTCAAGGGTCACGACGCGCACCCCGGCACCTCCGAGATCGTCGCGCGGGCCATTACCGACGCCGTCGCCGAGAGCGGCCTGCCCGCGGGCACCTTCTCGTTGCTGTTCGGCAGCGGTCCGGGACTGGGCATCGATCTGGTCACCGATCCGCGGATCAAGGCCGTCGGCTTCACCGGATCCCGCACCGGCGGAACGGCTCTGGTCGCCGCTGCCGCGGCGCGGCCCGAACCCATCCCGGTCTACGCCGAGATGAGCTCGATCAACCCCGTGTTCCTGCTCGACGGGGCGCTGAGCACCCGCGGCGCCGAACTCGGCACGGCGTTCATCGGCTCGCTCACCATGGGCTCGGGCCAGTTCTGTACCAACCCGGGCCTGGTCATCGCCGTCGACGGCCCCGGCCTGGACGCCTTCGTCGCCGCCGCCCGGGAGGCCGTCTCGGCCGCCCCCGCCACCCCGATGCTCACGCCGAACATCGCCGGCAGCTACGCGTCCGGCGTGGAGTCGCTGGCGGCCGCCGCCGCGCTGGTCGCGCGCGGCGTCGAAGGAAGTGAAACCTGCGGCCAGGCCGCACTTTTCACCACCGATGCGAAGAGCTTCCTGGCGTCGGAGGACCTGCAGGCCGAGGTGTTCGGGGCGACGAGTCTGATCGTGCGCTGCGCCGACGCGGCGGAGGTTGCCGTTGTCGCCCAGGGCATCGAGGGTCAGCTGACTGCGACCGTGCACGCCGACGACTCCGATCTCGACGCCGCACGCGAGTTGCTGCCGCTGCTCGAACTCAAGGCGGGCCGGATTCTGTTCAACGGCTGGCCGACCGGTGTCGAGGTGTGCCACGCCATGGTGCACGGAGGCCCGTTCCCCGCCACCTCGGATTCCCGGACCACCTCGGTCGGGGCCCGCGCCATCGAGCGCTTCCTGCGTCCGGTCGCCTACCAGGACGTCCCGAAGACATTGCTGCCCAGCGCCATTGCCGACGGGAACCCCGAGCAGATCTGGCGTCGCGTCGACGGCCGACTCTCCCAAGACTGACACACACCCACACCACACTCGAAAGGCCCGCCCATGCGTCCGAACTTTGACGGCGTCCTGTTCTTTCCCGTCACGCCCTTCACCGAATCCGGTGCCGTCGATCTCGACGCCCTGGCCGCCCACCTCACCAAGGGTCTGGAGGCCGGCCCCGGCGGGATCTTCATCGCCTGCGGCACCGGCGAATTCCACGCCATCGACGAGGACGAGTTCCGCGACATCGTCACCACCGCGGTCAAGGTCGTCGCCGGCCGCGTCCCGGTGTACGCCGGTGCGGGTGGCTCAGTGGCCCAGGCCAAGCGCTTCGCCGTCACCGCGCAGGAAGCCGGCGCCGACGGCCTGCTGCTGCTACCGCCCTACCTCGTCGAGGTACCGCAGCCCGGTCTGGTCGACTTCGTCGCCGCCGTCGCCGGGGCGACCGACCTGCCGGTCATCGTCTACAACCGCAACAACGCGAAGTTCACCGAGGCCTCCGCCGTCGCCGTAGCCAAGATCGGAAACGTCATCGGATTCAAGGACGGCACCGGCAATTTCGACCAGGTGGCGCGCATCGTGGCGGCGGTGAAGAGCGAGGTCGACCCCGACTTCCTGTTCTTCAACGGTCTGCCCACCGCCGAGACCACCCAGCTGGCGTTCCGCGCCATCGGCGTGCCGCTGTACTCGTCGGCGACGTTCGCCTTCGCGCCCGACCTGGCGCTGGCGTTCTACAACTCACTGGAATCCGGGAACACCGCGCTGACCGACGCGCTGCTCAACGCCTTCTTCATCCCGCTGGTCCAGCTGCGCGACACCGTTCCCGGCTACGCCGTCTCGCTGGTCAAGGCAGGCGTGACCATGGAGGGCGTGCCTGCGGGTCCGGTGCGTCCGCCGCTGGTGATGCCGCACGCCGATGACCTTGCCCAGCTGAATTCGATCATCGCCGCCGGTCGTGCGGTGCTGGCCGCATCGTTGAGCGAGGCCCGCTGAGCATGGCGCCGATCAGGATCACCGGCGCCCGCATCACCCCGGTCGCGTTCGTCGACCCGCCGTTGCTCAACACGGTCGGGGTGCACCAGCCCTACGCGCTGCGCGCGATCATCCAGCTGGACACCGATGCGGGCCTGGTGGGCCTCGGCGAGACCTACGCAGACACCCGTCATCTGGCCAGGCTGAACGCCGCAGCCGAGGCGATCATCGGGTTGGATGTGTTTGCGCTCAACGGGATCCGGGCCGCCATCGCCGTCCGGCTGGCCGGTGATGACGCCGCCGTCGGCACAGCGGGCATGATCACCACGGCCAGTGCGGTGGATCAGGTGTTCTCGCCGTTCGAGGTGGCCTGCCTCGATGTGCAGGGCCACATCCTGGGCCGGCCGGTATCGGATCTGCTGGGCGGCAAGGTCCGCGATGCCGTCCCGTTCAGCGCCTACCTGTTCTACAAATGGGGCGCCCACCCCGGTCGGCAGCCCGATCGCTTCGGCGAAGCCCTCGATCCGGCCGGCCTGGTGGCCCAGGCGCGGTGCATCATCGACGAATACGGTTTCACCGCAATCAAACTCAAGGGCGGGGTGTTCCCTCCCGAGGAGGAGATGGCGGCCATCGAGGCGCTGGCCGAGGCGTTCCCCGGCATGCCGCTGCGGCTGGATCCCAACGCCGCGTGGACCCCGCAGACCTCGGTGAAGGTCGCCTCCGGATTGGCAGGCATCCTGCAGTATCTGGAGGATCCGACGCCGGGCCTGGACGGGATGGCCTCCGTGGCCAGTGAGTCGCCGCTTCCACTGGCCACCAACATGTGCGTCGTCGCGTTCGATCAGCTGGCACCCGCCGTGGCCAAGGGCTCGGTGAAAGTCGTGCTCTCCGATCACCATTACTGGGGCGGGCTGCAACGATCCCGGCTGCTCGCCGGGATCTGCGAGACGTTCGGTCTCGGCCTGTCCATGCATTCCAACTCCCATCTGGGCATCAGCCTGGCCGCGATGGTGCACCTGGCCGGCGCGACACCGAACCTCAGCTACGCCTGTGACACGCACTGGCCGTGGAAGACCGAAGAGGTCGTCAAGGACGGTGCGCTGTGCTTCGTGGACGGCTCCGTCCCGGTGCCCACCGCGCCGGGCCTGGGCGTCGAGATCGACGAGGACTCGCTGGCCGCACTGCACGAGCAGTACCTGCGCTGTGGGATCCGGGATCGCGACGACACCGGCTACATGCAGACGGTCGACCCGAACTTCGAACTGGTCAGCCCACGCTGGTAGGTCCTGTCTTTTCTCCCGTCGCTTCGCTCGCCCCGTTACGGTGGGTGGATGGAAGACCAGCCGGCAGTTGACGTCGCCCACCCACCGCAGTTGCTGCTCAACGCCGTCAACCGGGTGTTGAAGGTTGCCCTCAAGACCCCACTGGGCGGCGTCGTCGGCGATTTCATGCTGGTGGCCTTCACCGGTCGCAAGACCGGGAAGCGTTATGCGACGCCGGTGAGCGCGCATGCGCTCGACGGTGCGCTCTATGTCGTGCTGGAGGCGCAGTGGAAGTACAACTTCCGCGACGGCGCCGACGCACAGGTGTCCTACCGCGGTAAGACCAGCACCATGCGCGGCGAACTCATCACCGAACCCGCCACCGTCGCCGGCATCGCCGACCGGATCGCCAGGTCCTACAGCCCGAAGAAGGCGCAACGGCAGATGGGGATGGCCTTCCGCGGCGGGGCGTATCCCACCCTCGCCGAGTGGGAGGAATCCGTGCGCCGGATGAAGATCGCGGCCATCAAGCTCACGTGAGGACCGGGGCGCGGTCGGCGATGACGAACGTCGCATCCGTGCGTGCCGGCGCACCGGGACGGGTCACGAACGGTAGCGTCCGGAAGTCGGCTCGCAGTTCGTCGGCCGTGATGCGGGTGCGGACGTAGCCCCTGCGGTTGCTGAAATATTTGATGTGCGGATTCTCCGGAAGGATCGCGTCCACATCCGGGCGGGAGTCCGAACCGTCTCCACCCGACGAGATCGATGTCGTCACCAATTCCGTTGCCACCGGCCCCGTCCGGGGATCGCTGATCTCCGCGGCCCAATGCGAGTGCACATCGCCGGTCAGCACGACGGGGTTGCGCGCACCCGCCAGCCCGGCGGTGATCCGGTCGCGGCCGGCTGTGTATCCGTCCCATGCGTCGGCGTTGACGCCGCGTCGGGGTCCCGCCACCACATCCAGCGGCGCGAAGAACACCTGCTGGCCGAGGATGTCCCAGCGGGCCCGTGAATCCCGCAGGCCGTCGAGCAGCCAGCGTTCCTGCGCGGCCCCGGTCAGTGTGCGTCCCGCGGAGTTGAGCTCCGGGCAGTCGGCGTCATACGCATCGCCGCAGGCCTGATCGGTCCGGTACTGGCGGGTGTCGAGCATGTGAATGGTCGCCAGCGCGCCCCACTGCACGCGCCGGTAGAGCTGCATCGCGGCCCCTTGCGGCCGTGCCGGGGCCCGCAGCGGCATGTTCTCGTAGTAGGCCTGCATCGCCGCGGCGCGCCGGGCGGGGAAGCCCGGTTGTGGTTCCTCGGGCGTATCGGCGGCCCAGTTGTTGTCCAGTTCGTGGTCGTCGAACACCACCAGCCACGGTGCGGCGGCGTGTGCGGCCTGCAGATCGGGATCGGTCTTGTACTGCGCGAACCGCTGGCGGTAGTGGGCCAGCGTGACGGTTTCCGGTCCTATGTGCCTGCGCACACCGCCGTCACGGCCGGCGTACTCGTACTGGTAGTCACCCAGGTGCACCACGAGATCCGGGTGGTCCTCGGCGAGTCGTCGGTAGCCGGTGAACCAGCCCTGTTCATAGTTCGAGCACGACGCGACACACATCGTCAGGGGCGCGAGCGCGCCGGGCTCCGGTGCCGTGTGGGTCCGCCCGGTCGCCGACAGGTACCCACCGGTGCGAAACCGGTAGAAGTACTCGGTGCCCGGACGCAGGCCGGCGAGTTCGATGCGCACCGAATGCGCCGATTCCGGTGCGGCCACCGCCATCCCGCGCTGTTCGACACCGCGGAAGCGGTCGTCGGTGGCGACCTCCCACTCGACATCGACCGTCCGCCAGGGCATTCCGCCGTGGCCGTCATCGGCCAGCGGGACCGGCGCCAGTCGCGTCCAGATCACCGCGCCATCGGGGACCGGTTCACCGGAGGCCACCCCGAGGGTGAACGGGTCGGCGGGCGAACCGGACCGGCCGAAGCCGACCAGCGGAACCGCCGCGACGGCCAGGGCCCCGCCGAGCAACGCCCGGCGGCTGAGATTCGTCGACACGCCGCAGTGTCAGATGCCGACCTTGCCCGCAGGTGACGCGCAGTCGTCCGGTGTCTCTCCGTCAGTCGTCATCTCGTGGTTGGCGTGCGGCCGGCGCGCGCACCGCTTCGAACAGTCGCACCAGCACCTCCACCAGGTGCTCGCGGTCGACCTCGACATCGCCGAGCAGCACCGCTCCGATGGTGCTGATGACGCCACCGACCAGGAACTGCGAGACCAACCGCAGGTCGGTGGGGAGATCGTCGGTGGGCAGGCTCGGATCGCCACTGGATGCCGTGGATGCCAGCATGCCGGCGAACCGGCTGGATTCCTGCAGGCTGCGCCGGCCCAACGCCGGCGATGCGGTGGCCTCCAACACCAGGATCCGGCCCTTGCGTGGGTCGGCCAGAATCAGGTCGACCAGTTCGGCCAGCACCGCGCGGGTTCTCGCGAGGCCGTCATCGGGCGCTTCGGCCAGCGCAGTGACCGACCGGCGCGCGCTCTCCTCGACGACCATGTCGTAGACGGCCAGATGCAGCGCCTCGATGTCGGGGAAACTCTCGTAGAAGTAGCGTGCCGCGACCCCCGAGGCCTCGGTGACGCCACGCACCGTGGTGCCCGCGATACCGCGGGTGCCCATCAGGTCGAGTCCGGCGGCGAGCAACCGGGCGCGGCGTTCGGCGATCCGGTCACCGGCGGTCTGCCCACCATACCGCCGGGTAACCATCGAACCATCTTGACACAGTGCATATCAGGCTGGTTTCCTCAATCTGCACACAGGTGTTTCCTGTTTTGTGATGGGAGATCAGATGACCGGCACCGCAATCGAAACGAGCACGGCAGCTCCGAAGCCCTGGGACCCCGGGCAGCCGCATCACGAGCTGGCCGCCGATGTCCGCTGGTGGATGGGGATGCCGTTGGCGTTCGGTCTGTTCGGACGGCTGGCGCTCGACCAGGTGGCCTACCGCAAGGTCGCCGCCGCCGTCGATGCCAGTGGGCGCTTCGCCTCGAACTTCACCGACCGTGGGCTGAACAGCTATCTGTGGAACGGCCCGCTGACCTTCGGCGATGACGCCGACCGCCGCGCCGCCCAGGACCGGCTGAAGTCCAAACACGGGGCGGTTCGCGGTGTCGGCACAGGCGATTTCGAGGGCGAACGTTTCAGCGCGCTGGATCCCGCACTGTGGAAATGGGTCGGCACCACATCGCTGAACATCTTCTACGCCGGCTACGTCGCGGTCTACGGTAAGGATCTGACCGCCGAGCAGTGCGAGGTCGTGTATCGAACGGTATGCGCCATGGCCGATTTCGGGTTGCCCAGCGCCGTATCCGAAGTCCCGCCGACGGTGGCCGAGATGCAGGCCTACTACGACGAGATTGCGGCCACCGAACTGGCGGTCAATCCGTTCCTGCTCTGGGCCGCCGACCAGTTCGGCGCGCCACCGGTGCCGACGTTGTTCGGCCCGCGCTGGCTGCACCGGGCCATCGCGCCGGCCTGGCGGTTGGCGGCCCCGGTGCTGGCCCGGCCGGCCCGTATCTGCGCGGAGTCGACCACTCATCCGAAGATGATGGAATTGCTGGGCAGCAGCTGGAACTCGCGAAAGCAGCTCGAATTCGCCTGCTACCGGGCCGGCATCCGGGCCGCGCGGCGGTGGTTGCCGAAGTGGGCACTGCTGGAACCGATGGCCTATAACCGGTACCGCTATGAACAGTTGCGCGCCTTCCACCACAAATACGAGTTGGAGTCCTTCGCGCCGGCCGCGAGCTAGACTGATGCACTGCTGACGTCCCGCATCGGTGCGGTGATACGAGGAGTGCATGGATGTTCTCACTGGCCCGGCTGTCCTGTTTCATCGCCGTCGCCGAGGAACTGCATTTCGGCCGCGCCGCCGAGCGTCTGCACATGACCCAGCCCCCGCTGAGTCGCCAGATCCAGCAGCTGGAAGCCGAACTCGGCGTGCAACTCATCGACCGGACCACCCGCTCGGTGACCCTGACCCCGGCCGGAGTGGCCTTCCTGCCCGACGCGCGCCGCATCGTGGCGCTGGCCGAGAGCGCCGCGCTCACCGTGCGCCGGGTGCCGGCGGGTGACCTGGGCACGGTGGTGGTCGGATTCACCGCGGCCTCCGCGCATGCGGTGCTCCCGCGCCTGCTCGAGCAGACGCGCAGCATCCTTCCCGATGTGAAACTCGAACTGCGCGAGATGGTCTCATCGGTGCAGATCGAGGCGCTGATGAGCGGCGAGATCGATCTCGGGATGGCGCGGCCACCCCTGAAGCGGCCCGGCATCGTGTCCCGTCCGTTGCTGCACGAGCAGTTGGTGGCCGCGCTGCCCGCCGGGCACCCGCTCACCGAGCAGGCACGTCAGCTCACCCTCAACGATCTCGACGGCCAGGACTTCGTGATGTACTCGCCGGTGCAGGCGCGGTATTTCAACGAACTGCTGATCAGCACGTTCACCATCGCCGGCGCGACGCCGCGCTTCGTGCAGTTCGTCACCCAGGTGCACACCATGCTCGTGCTGGTGCGTTCCGGGATCGGGATCGCGCTGGTCCCGGCCTCGGCGGCGACGCTGCACCCCGAGGGGGTGGTGTTCCGGACCATCGGGGTGTTCCGGGAACGCCCGGTCGAACTCGACGCCGCGTGGCGCGGGGACAGCACCAACCCGGCGCTGCTGAGGCTGCTGCGCGATGTGCTGCCGCCCCGCGAGTGGACGACCGATGACCTGGTGGAACAGGTGATCGTCTAGACGCGTGCGCCGGGCTGCAGCACGGGGGTGACCAACCTGCCGGTGGCCAGGAATTCGTCGAGATTGCGCAGCGTGAGGTCCTCCATCGCCGCGCGGGTCTGCACGGTGCCGCTGCCGACATGGGGGAGCAGCACCACGTTGTCCAGTCCGAGCAACTCGGAAGGGACGTTGGGCTCGTCGGCGAACACGTCGAGCCCGGCGCCGGCCAGTCGGCCGTCGCGCAGGGCCGCCACCAGGGCGGCCTCGTCGACAACGCTGCCGCGGGCGATGTTGATCAGGTAGCCGTCGGCCCCGAGCGCGTCGAGGACCGCGGCGTCGACCAGCTTCTCGGTGCTGCTGCCGCCGGCCGCGGCGACCACCAGCACGTCGACCCGCTGCGCGAGCTCGGCCGGCGAACCGACGTAGGTGTAGGCAGAGTCGGTGACCTCGCGGCGGTTGTGGTAGCTGATCGTGCATCCGAACGCGCTGAGCCGCTTGGCGATTGCACCGCCGATGCGTCCCAGCCCGATGATCCCCACCCGGGTGTTGCTCACCTGTCGGGTCAGCGGGTAGTTGCCGCCGGCCGACCACTGGCCGGCCCGCACGTAGCGGTCGGCTGCGGAGAACTGGCGCATGGTGTCGATCAACAGGCCCACCGCCGTATCGGCGACGCAGTCTGTCAGGACGTCGGGGGTGTTACTCACCCCGACGCCCCGAGCTTCGGCGGCCTCGACATCGGTGGTGTCGTAGCCGACGCCGAAGTTCACCACCGCCCCGAGGCGAGGCAACTCGGCCATCAGCGCCGCGTCCACGCCGGTGCGCCCGGAGGTGACGACGGCGGTGATGTCGGCGCCGGAATGGGCGAGGAACTCCGCCCGCTCAGCGGCATCGTCGGGGAGGATCTGCGCCCGATAACGGGTGCGCAGGGTCTCGGCCAGGGACGGCTTGAGGGGGCCGACCTGCAGGATGTTGGCTGAATCGGGCATGGCTGCTCCTTCGCTGCTCACTACGTACGGTATTGAGAGCTGCGGATACCTGTCCAACACGGAAATAGCATGGGTTAATGCAGAACCCGCATGACTAGGCAATTCTGCGCCTGTCCCGGGTATCAAAGCCTCGGTCGCTCGGTGAAACTCCCAGTTCAACGGCGATTTCCGCGGCCCATCTGCGGCGTCGGTCGAGCCGCGCGAACCGGTCAGCGCCCCTTTTCGGGCGGTTGACGCTGTCCGAGAACCGCTCCTACGGTGTGTCTACCATCACAGGCAACGTCCACATACGTAGACGTCACTGCCGATGGGCGCAGGTAGTACAGCCCACATCCTTGATCTGGAGGTCCCGATGGCCGCGACAGTTGCCCGAGCCTCGCTGCGCCGGCTCGCCCTTCTCACCAGCGTGGCCGTGCTGGCCGCCGGGTGCAGCGTCGCCAATACCGGCAGCGGTGGCTATGACCCCGACACCCTGCGGATCGTGCTCCCCCAGGAGCCGCCCACGCTGGAGCCGTGCGAGGGCTCGCTGACCTCGACCGGCATCGTGACCCGCTCCAACATCACCGAGCCGCTGGCCGAGCGTGATTCCACCACCGGCGATCTGCTGCCGTTGCTGGCCACCGGGTGGGAGCAGACGTCGCCCAACGAGTGGACCTTCACCCTGCGCGACGGTGTGACCTTCTCCAACGGAGCGCCGTTCACCTCAGCCGACGCCGCGTTCTCCATCGACCGCGCGGTCAACTCCGATCTGCAGTGCAACGTCGACGGCTACGTCTTCGGTGACGAGGTGCTGGCCCTGCAGACGCCCGACGAGCGCACCGTCGTCGTCGGCACCACCGAGCCCGATCCGATTCTGCCGCTGCGCATTTCGTTCGTCGAGATGGTGCCGGTGACCACCAGCATGACCGAGAAGGTCCGCGAGCCCATCGGCACCGGGCCGTACGCGATCGAACGCTGGGATTACGGCCAGAAGCTCACCCTGGCGCGCAACCCCACCTACTGGGGAACCCCGCCGGCCTTCGCGCGCGCCGAATACAAGTGGCGCAGTGAGGGAAGTGTGCGCGCCGCGATGCTCACCAACGACGAGGTGGACATCGCGACCGGGCTCGGACCCGAGGACGGGGCCGGAGATCTCGGTGTGCCGTTCCAGAACAACGAGACCACCGCGCTGCGCATCACCGGCACCGAGGCGCCGCTGAACGATATGCGGGTACGTCAGGCCATCAACTATTCGGTCAACCGCACCGGCATCGTGAAGGCGTTGTTCCGCGGGCTGGGCGAGCCTGCGGCGCAGCTGATCCCCGAGGGGGTCGTCGGTTTCAACTCCGATCTGGCGCTGTGGCCGCACGACCCGGACAAAGCCCGCCAACTCGTCGACGAGGCGCGGGCCGACGGGGTGCCGGTGGACCGCCAGATCCGGTTGATCGGCCGCAACAGTCAGTTCCCGGGCGTCACCGAGACGGTCGAGGTGATCCAGAGCGAATTGGCCGACGCCGGACTCAACGTCAAGATCGAGATGATGGATACCGCAGCCCAACTGGAGTACCAGCTACAGCCGTTCCCGGCCAATGCCGGGCCGTTCCTGGCCTTGATCCAGCACGGCAACCAGGCCGGTGACGCCGCCTTCTCCGTCGATCAGTACATGCGCTCGGACGGTGCCCAGAGTGCTTTCGGTACAACCGCTTTCGATGAGCAGATCGACGCGGCGGGCAGGCTCACCGGCGAACAGCGCCAACAGGCCTACGCCCAGATCTTCGCCGACGAACCGGAGAAGATCCTGCAGTTCGCCTATATCGCCCACATGCGGGGCATCCTCGGCAAGTCTGCGCGGGTCGACTACGAACCCAACCCGGCGACCGGCGACGAAATGCTGCTGGCCACGATGACGCCCGCCGCATCCGACCGCACCGACCAGTCCTGACAGTCAACATCCTCTCCTGAAGGGTCCCGCCCGTTATGTTCTCCTTCGTTCGACGCCGGATGTACACCAGCGCATTACCGTTGGTGATCGTGCTGCTGGGGGTGTTCCTGCTTGCCAGGCTCACCGGCGATCCCACCAACCTGTACCTGCCCGAATCCGCGACACCCGATCAGCGCCAGGCCTTCGCCGACGCCAACGGCTTCAACGACCCACTGATCGTCCAGCTCTTCGACTACTTCAAGGGCATCGTCCACCTGGACTTCGGAACCTCGCTGCGCACCGGCGAATCCGCATCCGAGATGGCGCTGCGCGCCTTTCCGGCCACCCTGCAGCTGGCCTTCGTGACCATGCTGCTCGCCATCATCGGCGCCGTCGTCATCGGCTGCTGGGCCGCCTACCGGCCCAACTCGCTGGCCGACCGGTTCTCCAGCCTGCTGTCCATGACCGCGGCATCGATCCCGGACTTCTGGTTCGCCATCACCGGTGTCTGGCTGTTCTCGGTGCTGATGGGTTGGCTGCCCACCTCGGGTACCGACGCGGGGGTGCTGTCCTGGGTGCTGCCGATCGCCACCCTGATGATCCGGCCGCTCGGCGTGCTGACGCAGGTGGTGCGCGGCGCCATGGTGTCGGCACTGTCGGCTCCCTATGTCCGGCTGGCCCGTAGCAAGGGTGCCAGCGATTTTCGGGTGGTCACCCACCACGCGCTGCGCAATGCGGCGGCTCCCGCGCTGACCGTGGCCGGGGACCTGGCCGTCGGGCTGATCAACGGCGCCGTGGTGGTGGAGGCCATCTTCGGCTGGCCAGGTATCGGCAAGCTGATGATCGACGCCATCCTGCAACGTGATTTCGCGGTGCTGCAGGCAGCGGTTCTGCTCACCGCCGTCAGCATCTTCATCCTCAACATCGCCATCGACGCCTGCTACGCGTTGCTCGACGCACGCGTCCGGGAACCGGCCAAGGTTTAAGGAAAGACAGATGACTCAAATCGATCTGGTGCCGGTCAAGCCGACCACCGCCATCGTCGGAGAACCGGGATCGCGCAAGACGTCCGGTCGCTCGGTGTGGTTCCGCATGCTGGTCAACGACCGGGTGGCGGCCGTCGCCGCCACCGTCCTCGGCCTGGTCGCGTTGACCGCGCTGTTCGGCCCGATGCTGGTCGGCGATCTGGCCACCGACATCGACCTGGACAACTCCAACCAGGCGCCCTTCACCCTCGCCCACGGCTGGGCCAACGTGCTCGGCACCGACCCGCTGGGCCGCAGCATGCTGGCCCGTCTCATCGTCGCCTGCCAGACCACCCTGTCGGTGGCCATACCCGCCGTGGTGATCTCGGCCGTCGTCGGATCCATCATCGGCATGTGGGCCGGCTACTACCGCGGGTGGCGTGAGACCGTCGCGATGCGGGTCGCCGACGTCATCATGAGCTTCCCGTCGCTGTTGCTCGCCGTGGTCGTGCTCTACGTGTTTTCCCCGAGCGCGGCCAATATTGTTGCGGTGCTGGCGATCACCCGTATCCCGGTCTACCTGCGCACCGCCCGCGCCGAGTCCGCTGAGCTGTCCACCCGGGTGTTCGTCGACGCCGCCCGCACCTTCGGCGCCAGCGGCACCTCGATCATCACCCGGCATGTGCTGCCCATCGTGCTGCCGACCCTGCTGACGGTGGCCACCCTGGACTTCTGTTACGTGATGCTGGCCGAGAGCTCGCTGAGCTTCCTGGGCATCGGAATTCAGCCCCCCGACGTCAGCTGGGGCCTGATGGTCGCCCAGGGCCGCACCTACCTGCACACCGCGTGGTGGCTGTCCTTCCTGCCGGGCCTCGCCATCGTCATCACCACGGTGTCGGCCACCATCCTGGCGGCCTGGGCACGTATCGCCACCGATCCCGCCCAGCGGTGGCGGCTGACTGTTCCGCAGAAGCGACTGTCCCGCTTCGCCAAGTCCGGAAAGGCTCTGTAGATGACTGCTGTCGCCGAACACCCGCCCGTGGATCGGACGGACGCCGACCCCGCGTTGCGGGTGGAGGATCTCACCGTCGACATCCGCACCATCGCCGGCACCGTCCGCGCCGTCGACCACGTCAGCTTCGCCGCCCGCAGCGGTGAGACGCTGGCGCTGCTCGGGGAATCGGGCTGCGGTAAGTCGATGACCGCCACCGCGCTGGTCGGCCTGCTGGAGCCGGTCGCCCAGGTGGTGGACGGATCGGCGCGCATCGGTGACACCGATCTGATCACCGCTGACCGCAAGAAGCGCCGCGAGATGGCCGGCCCCGAGCTCGCGATCGTCTTCCAGGACGCGCTCACCGCCCTCAACCCGCTCTACACCGTCGGCACCCAGCTCGCCGAGCCGTTCCGCATCCACCACGGGATGAAGGCCAAGGAAGCCAAACGGCGGGCCATGGAACTGATGGAGCGCGTGGGTATCCCGCAGCCCGAGGAGCGGATGAAGGCCTACCCGCATCAGTTCTCCGGCGGTATGCGGCAGCGCCTGCTCATCGCGATGGCCGTCGCGCTGAACCCCAAGGTGCTGATCGCCGATGAGCCGACGACCGCACTGGATGTCACGGTGCAGGCGCAGATCATGGCGCTGCTGAAGAGCCTGCGCACCGAATACGACATGGCCGTCGTGCTGATCACCCACGATCTCGCGCTGGTCGCCGAGGAGGCCGACCGGGTTGCTGTGATGTACGCCGGCAGCATCGTCGAAACCGGTTCGGTTGCCGAGGTTTTCGGCGACCCGAAGCACCCCTACACCAAGGGCCTGCTGGACTCGGTGCCCGTCGCCGCCGAACGCGGGGCCGAACTGAAGTCCATCGGCGGCTCGCCACCGGACCTGCACTCGATCCCGCCCGGCTGCGTCTACCAGGACCGTTGCCCGCTGGTCCGCGATATCTGTCGCAGCACCCGTCCGGGTCTGCAGGACGCTGGCAGCCGGCGCAAGTCCGCCTGCCATTTCGCCGGGGAGGTCTCCAATGCCTGATATCGATGCCACTCTGCCTCAGGGCACCGATCAGGTGTTGTCGGTTCGCGAGCTGACCAAATCGTTCCGAGTGTCCGGCGGCAAGACGCTGCGCGCCCTGGACGGTATCGACCTCGACCTGGCCCGCGGCGAGACGCTGGGCCTGGTCGGCGAATCCGGTTGCGGCAAGTCCACTCTGGCCCGCACCCTGATGATGCTGGAACGCCCGGACTCCGGATCGGTCACCTTCGACGGTATCGACCCGTTCGGGCTGAAGGGTAAGGATCTGCTCGCGTTCCGCCGCCGCGTGCAGATGGTGTTCCAGGACCCCTACGCCTCGCTGAACTCCCGGATGACCGCGGCCGAGATCATCGCCGAGCCGTGGCGCACCCACAAGGCGTTGTACGCGTCGCGGGCGGACCGGGACATGCGGGTCCGTGGCCTGCTCGATCTGGTCGGCCTGGGCGCCAAGGCCTTCGGTAAGTACCCGCAGGAGTTCTCCGGCGGTCAGCGCCAGCGCATCGGCATCGCGCGGGCGCTGGCGCTCAACCCCGAGGTCATCATCTGTGATGAGCCGGTGTCCGCGCTCGACCTCTCGGTGCAGGCCCAGGTGCTCAACCTGCTCAATGATCTGCAGCAGGAACTGAAGATCTCCTACGTCTTCATCTCGCACGACCTGTCGGTGGTGCGCCACGTCGCCGATCGGGTGGCCGTCATGTATCTCGGCCGGATCATCGAAAATGGCCCGACCGAGGCCGTTTTCGACCGTGCGTCCCACCACTACACGTCGGCGCTGATGTCGGCGGCCCCGAAACTGCGTGACGAGCAGCGCGGCGAGCGCATCCTGCTCAAGGGCGAGGTGCCCTCACCGCTCAACCCGCCGTCGGGGTGCCGGTTCCGCACCCGGTGCGCGGCCGCCACCGAGATCTGCGCCGAGCAGCGCCCGCCGCGTTCGCTGGATGTGCTGGTGCCCGGACACGCCGCCGAGTGCCACCATCCCCGTATCGACGAGCAACAGTCGGCATTGTCCAACGCGTGAGCGGGAAATGAGCGCCGTGGGCGAGCGAAGCGACGGGAAATGAGCAGCTTCCTGGGATTCGCGGTCGTGGCGATCGCGGTCCTTTTCGCGTCCTGCCTGCAGGGTTCCATCGGGTTCGGCATGGGAATGCTGGCCGCCCCGGTGGTCGCCGTGGTGGATCCCGGTCTGGTGCCGGGGACGCTGATCATGCTGGCGACCGTGCTCACCCTGATGGTGGTGATCAAGGAACGCGGCGCGATCGACGTGTCGGGCACGGGCTGGGCACTGCTCGGTCGGGTGCCCGGCACGATCGCCGGCGCCCTGCTGCTCGCCGCGATTCCCGAACACACCCTGGCGATCCTCATCGCGGTCGTGGTGCTCGGCGGTGTCGCGGTGACCGGGCTGGGTTGGGTGCCCGCACCGCGGCGGCGCAATCTGGTGCTGGCCGGGGCGACGTCGGGAGTCCTGGGCACCGCGACGTCCATCGGCGGCCCGCCGATGGCGCTGGTCTGGCAGCGCAGTGAGGGCCCGACGTTGCGGGGAACGATGAGCAGCTTCTTCCTGATCGGTTCACTGATGTCGATCGCCATGCTCGCCCTGACCGGCGCCATCGACCGGCACACCGTGGCGATGTTCGGTGCCCTGATACCCGCCGCGGTGCTGGGATATGTGTTGTCCCGCTACGCAAACCGGATCCTGAACCCGAGTCGTCAGCGGTGGACCGCGATCACGGTCTCGATGATCGGCGCGGTGGTTCTCATCATTCAACAGACGGGTCTGCTATGAGCGAATCCACGACGCGCGCCGGCGTGAAATCGGCTGTCCGAACCGTCGAACTGCTGGAGTATCTCGCCGCCCGGCAGGACAAACCCGCACGTGTCCGCGAGATCGGCGAGGCGCTGGGGATGCCGCGCAGCAGTGCCCACGCACTGCTGCGCACCCTGGTCGCCCGGGGTTGGGTACGCGCCGAGGGCACCGGACCGGATGAAACGGGAACCTTGTACGGGATCGGTATCCGGGCGCTGCTGGTGGGCACCAGCTATCTCGACGGGGATCCGTACCTGCCGATGATCGCGCCGTTCCTGGACGACCTGCGCACCGAGTGGGGCGAGACCTTCCACCTGGGCCGCCTGGACGGCACCGACATCGTCTATCTGGCCACCCGCGAGTCCCAGCAGTACCGGCGGTCCACCAGTCGGGTCGGCAGGCGGCTGCCCGCGCACACCACCGCTCTCGGTAAGGCACTGCTGGCCGAGCGGGTGGGGGCCGAGCGCCGCAGTCATCTACCCGATGAGTTGGTCGCGCTGACAGCGAGCACGATCACCTGTCACCGTGAACTCGATGACGCGCTAGAGACCGTCCGGATCCGCGGCTATGCCACCGACGACGAGGAGAACACCGCGGGCGTGCGCTGTTTCGCGGTGCCGCTGCGCCATACCCGGCCGGCCCAGGACGCCATCAGCGCCTCAGTGCCGCGCTCCCGGCTGACGGCCGAACGTGAGCGTGCACTGGTCGAGGCGCTGTGCGCGGTCGGTGACAAGGTCAGCCGGGTGCTGCGGCCTGTCGCCAACGGTGACAAGTGGTTCGGCTGATGTGGGTGTCGGGCCAGGTGGGCCATATCAGTGTTGGATCAATTGATGCGATAACAGTGTTGGACGTGCATCAACCGCGATTTATAAGCTGGCAGACATGAGCGTTCAGACCCCTATCGTCACCGAGATGCGGGTCGTCCCCATCGCCGGCCACGACAGCATGCTGCTGAATCTCAGCGGCGCGCACGGGCCGTTCTTCACCCGGAACCTGGTGATCCTCAAGGATTCCGACGGCAACACCGGTGTCGGGGAGGTTCCCGGCGGTGCGGCCATCCAGGCCACGCTCAGGACGCCCGCCCGCTGGTCGAGGGGCGCGGCATCGGCGCCTACAACGCCGTGCTCGCCGACATCCGGCGCGCCTTCGCCGACCGTGACTCCGGCGGCCGCGGCGCGCAGACCTTCGACCTGCGGATCACGGTGCATGCGGTGACCGCGGTGGAATCGGCGATGCTCGACCTGCTCGGCCGGCATCTCGGCGTGTCGGTGGCGGCCCTGCTCGGCGACGGGCAACAGCGAGACCGGGTGCAGGCGCTGGGATATCTGTTCTTCGTGGGGGACCGCAACCGCACCGATCTGGCCTACCGCAGCCCCGCCGATGAGGATTCCGGGGCCGACGACTGGCTGCGGATCCGGCACGAGGAGGCGATGACCCCGGAAGGTGTGGTGCGACTGGCCGAGGCCGCCCGCGAACGATACGGCTTCCGTGATTTCAAGCTCAAGGGCGGTGTGCTGCCCGCCGCGGACGAATCCAAGGCCGTCATCGCGCTGGC
Source organism: Mycobacterium sp. ITM-2016-00316 (assembly GCF_002968335.2). NCBI lineage: Bacteria > Bacillati > Actinomycetota > Actinomycetes > Mycobacteriales > Mycobacteriaceae > Mycobacterium > Mycobacterium sp. ITM-2016-00316. The sequence goes on along the minus strand of NZ_CP134398.1, from coordinate 5,333,754 downwards.
CGACCGGTTCCCCGATGCCCGGATCACCCTGGACCCCAACGGTGGCTGGCTACTCGCCGACGCCATCACCACCTGCCGTGAACTGACCGGCGTGCTGGCCTACGCCGAGGACCCGGTGGGACCCGAGGGCGGATTCTCCGGCCGTGAGGTGATGGCGGAGTTCAAGCGGGCCACCGGCCTGCCGACCGCCACCAACATGATCGCCACCGACTGGCGCGAGATGGGCCATGCCATCCGCTCCGGCGCCGTCGACATCCCGCTGGCCGACCCGCACTTCTGGACCATGAGCGGTTCCGTGCGCGTCGCCCAGCTGTGCGACGCGTGGGGACTGACCTGGGGATCGCACTCCAACAACCACTTCGACGTGTCGCTGGCGATGTTCACCCAGGTGGCCGCGGCCGCCCCCGGCGATATCACCGCCATCGACACCCACTGGATCTGGCAGGACGGGCAGCGCATCACCAAGCAGCCCTACCGGATCGTGGACGGCTATCTCGACGTGCCTGCCGCACCCGGCCTCGGTGTCGAACTCGACGAGGAACGGGTGGCCGCCGCGCACGAGCTGTACCTGGCCGAGGGCCTCGGTGCCCGCGACGACGCCGTCGCGATGCAGTATCTGGTCCCTGGCTGGCGCTTCGACAGCAAACGCCCCTGCCTGCAACGTAACTCGTGACGATGAAAGTTCTGGTCGGCGATCGCAACCTGGTACCGCACCGTCGTCGGTTCGAGGCCGCCCTCCCGCCGGAGGTCACGGTGACCTGGGTGGTCGGCGATATCGGCCCGGAGCGGCTGCGGGACGCGCAGGTCTTCGTCGGCGGCCGCTTCACCGCGGAGATGGCCGCCACCGCCGAGAAGCTACGCCTGGTGCACGTGGCCGGCGCGGGAACCGACCGTGTCGCCTTCGCGGCGCTCGGCGCTGACGTCGTGGTGGCCAACACCTTCCACCATGAACGCTCCATCGCCGAGTTCATCCTGGCCGCGGCCATCATGCTGCGTCGGGGCTTCCTCAAGCAGGACCGCGCACTGCGCAGAGACGTGTGGGCCAGTTCGGTGTATGACGACACCATCGTCCAGCCGCCCACCTTGCACGGAGCCCGGATCGGTTTTGTCGGGTTCGGCCATATCGGCCAGCAGAGCTGGAAACTGCTGAGCGCCTTGGGTTGCCAGGGAGCTGCGGTCACCGGATCGGGACGGGTGCGTGACGGCGCGGGGTTGTCCTGGGCCGGTGATGCGTCCCGACTCGATGACCTCGCCCGCGAATCGGATGTGCTGGTGGTGTCGGCGCCGCTGACGCGGGAGACCGCGGGCATGATCGGCCGAAACCAGCTCGGCGCGCTGGGGCCCGAAGGCGTGCTGATCAACGTCGGGCGCGGCCCGCTCGTCGAAGAGAACGCGCTGTACGACGCGCTGCTCACCGGTCGCGTCGGGGCGGCCGCCATCGACGTGTGGTACCGCTATCCGGACGCCGCGAACGGTGCCGGCGCGGCGTGCACACCGAGTGAACTGCCGTTCGCCGAGTTGCCGAACGTGTTGATGACGCCGCACGCCTCCGGCGTCACCGCCGACACCTTCAAGGGCAGATCCGACGATATCGCCGCCAATATCGGCAGGCTGGTGCGAAACGAGCCGTTGCAGAACGTGGTTCAGCCCAGCACGTCGTAGATCAGCCGGAAGTATCGGTCGGTCCGCGCGGAGCCCTCGATCCCGGGGCCCATCTTGTTCATCACGTAGGCGATGGTGGTGCGGCGGTCCGGGTTCATCGATTCCCACGACCCGCCCCAACCACCCCAGAAGCAGATCTTGCCGTCCGGGATGTATTCGATGGCGGGGCTCGGCAGGCCGAATCCGAGCCCCATCCGCAGCTGATGTCCGGCGAGCACCAGGTCGGGTCCCTCGATCTGGGTCTCGAAGATGCGTTCCACGGTCTGCGGCTTCAGCAGTTGCACGCCATCGACGGTTCCGCCCAACGAGATCGCCGACAGGATCTTGGTCAGGGCGCGCGCATTGGTGTGTCCGTTGGCGGCACCGACATCGGCCGCCCGCCACGCCGCGGTGTTGGCGATCAGTGGGTCGGGGGCCGGTCCGGTGAATGTCTTGAGCATCTGCTCGGTCCACTGATCCATCGGCGGAATGCCCTCGAATGGGTCTGCGGGAGCGATGATCTCGGCGATGCGCCCGTCATCCTCCGGTGTCGCTCCGAGCTGGAAGTCCGCGCCCAGCGGCCCGGCGATCTCCTCGGCGACAAATCGCTTCAGGGTCCGGCCGCTGACTCGGCGCACCACCTCCCCGATCAGGTGCCCGTGGGTGAGCGCGTGGTAGCCGGTGGCCGTGCCGGGCTGCCACCACGGCGCCTGCGCGGCGAGCATCGACGTCGAGCGGTCCCAGTCGAGAACGTCCTCGATGGTCACGGGCTGCTCCCAGGCCGACAAACCCGACGAATGGGTGAGCAGGTGCCGGAACTCGATGTGCTGCTTTCCGTTCGCGCCGAACTCCGGCCACACCTCTGCCACCGGGGTGTGCGCCTCGATCAGCCCGCGGTCGATGAGCATCACCCCGGCCAGCGCGGTGACGTTCTTGGTCGATGACCAGACATTGACGATGGTGTCGGCCGCCCACGGCTTGGTGCGGTCCGCGTCGGCGTGCCCGCCCCAGATGTCCACCACCGATTCGCCGTCGATATCGATGGCGATCGCAGCGCCGCACTCCTCGTCGGCGGCGATGGCACGATCCAGTGTCTCGGCCAGCGCAGCGAATTCCGGGGCGAAGTGGCCGTCGACGTTTCCCATACCCGACATCATGCGCCGGGTGGGGCCTACCAGTTGTGGTATCCGCCTTCGGGGCCGAGCATCCGTTCCAGCCGGCTGCGCCCGATCTTGGCCAGCTCATTGCGCAGGATCTTGCGTTCCATCTCGACCTCGTGGTGCATACGGTCGGTCAGCGCGTTCAGCACGTCCCGGGCGCAGTGCCCGTCGACGAACATCACGAAGGGGAAGCCGTACCGGTCGACGTAGCGGCGCGATGCGGTGCCGAGTTCGGTCATCGTCGCGGCGTCGTCGTCCCACACCGAGCACTGTTCGGCCGCGGACCGGGCACTGCGCGGCCGGCGCCCGACGTCGGGGCAGGTGTCGAGAATCTGGTCGACGGCAGCCTCGGGGAGTTCGAACAGCAGCGCGTCGGCGCGGCGGAAGAGGGCGTCATGATCGCCGTAGGCGCGCCCGCGGGCCAGTTCACGGGCCATCGCGTAGCTGTTGCAACACTCGTAGAGCGCGTGCACGGCCTTGCGTTCGGGCAACGTGTTGAACACGTCCAGGCCGATTCCTTGATGGAGTAGCACACACCCATGATCAAAGGGCCAGGACACGCCCGGGTTACCGCGTGTTACAGCAGTGCTAAATCAATTCCCGTCAGTGACCGGCGCTCTTGAACCGTTCGATCGAACGCTGCAACTCGGCCTCGGCCTCTTCGCGGCCCGCCCAATCGGCGGCCTTGACGAACTTGCCCGGCTCCAGGTCCTTGTAGTGCACGAAGAAGTGCTTGATCGCTTCCAGCTCGAACGGGGGTACATCGGCCAGATCCTGGATGTGGTCCCAGCGCGGGTCGCCTGCGGGCACGCACAGCAGCTTGTCGTCGCCGCCGGCCTCATCGGTCATCTTGAACATCGCGACCGGACGGGCCTCCACGATGCAGCCCGGGAACACCGACTCGGGCAGCAGCACCAGCGCGTCCAGCGGATCGCCGTCCTCGCCGAGGGTGTCTTCGAAGAAGCCGTAGTCGGCGGGGTACCCGAACGCGGTGTAGAGGTACCGGTCGAGCTTGACGCGGCCGGTCTCGTGGTCCACTTCGTACTTGTTGCGCGAACCCTTGGGGATCTCGATGACGACGTCGAACGACACCGGCGTTGCTCCTTCGGCTGGCTTGGTCTGGCGGGTCCACATTAGAGGAGCGATACGCTGCACGTTATGCGGCCCGGGAGATGGCGCCGATCCACCCACCTGGTGATCGGCCTGGTGGTACTCGTGCTCGTGGCCGCCGTGGTGGGGGTGGCGGCGGTGCTCACGTCCACCCGGACCTCGGCGAACAAGGCGCTGCCCGAGCGACCGGCCGCCGTGGCGGCCGCGCCGGGTGTCCGCCCACTCGGCGAGGCCACCACCGAACCGACCCCGAAGGGTCTGGCCGCCACGCTCGCCGCCGCCCTGGCCGACCCGAACCTGGGCGCGCTGACCGGCCGGATCACCGACGCCGGCAACGGCACCGAATTGTGGGAGCAGGGCGAGCGCATCCCGATGCAACCGGCATCCACGAACAAGGTGCTCACCACCGCGGCCGCGCTGCTGACCCTGGACCGGGACGCGACGCTGACGACCCGGGTGGTCGCCGGCGACCGGCCCGGCGTGGTCGTGCTGCACGGCGGTGGGGACCCCACGCTGTCGGCCGCCGCCGACGACGAGCGCACCTGGTACAAGGGTGCGGCCCGGATCAGTGACCTGGCCGATCAGGTTCGGGAGAGCGGCACCCGGGTCACCGCGGTGCAGGTCGACCTCGGTGAGTACAGCGGGCCGACGTTGGCTCCCGGCTGGGACCCGCTGGACATCGATGGCGGCGATATCGCCCCGATCGAATCGGTGATGCTCGACGGCGGCCGGACCCAGCCCGTCTCCCCGGAGTCGCGACGATCGCGGACACCCGGTCTGGACGCGGGCCGCGCGCTGGCCACCGCACTGCGCGTCGACCCGGCCACCGTCACGGTGACGTCCACTGCGGCGGACGCCGAGGAACTGGCCGCGGTGCAGTCGCCCCCGCTCATCGAGCGGCTGCGCCAGATGATGAACGACTCCGACAATGTGATGGCCGAGTCGATCGGCCGCGAGGTGGCCGCCGCACTGAACCGTCCGCAGAGTTTCGACGGGGCGGTGCAGGCGGTGCTCGGCCAGCTGCGCGGGGCCGGGGTGGACACCGCGAACGCGACCCTGCTGGACTCCAGCGGCCTGTCGGTGGACAACCGGCTCACCGCGTTGACCCTGGACGGTGTCATCGCCGCCGCGGTCGGTGAGGACCAGCCGCAGCTGCGCCCGCTGGTCGACCTACTACCCATCGCCGGCGGCAGCGGCACCCTGTCCAACCGCTACCTGGACACCGATGAGGGCCGGGCGACGGCGGGCTGGCTGCGCGCCAAGACGGGATCACTGACCGGCACCAACTCGCTGGCGGGCATCGTCACCGATTCCGGCGGCCGGGTGCTGACCTTCGCGTTGATCTCCAACAACGCCGGGCCGACCGGGCGTACCTCGCTGGACGCGTTGGCCGCCACACTGCGGTCCTGCGGGTGCGGCGGATGAGTCCCCCGGCCTTCGGTGGGCAGGAGCGCAGCGACCGGGGAGGCAGCTCGGTGGGCGGTGCGGTCGACTGGGCATTCGCCGCCGATATCGGCGCGAAGCTGAGCAGGCCCGGCCCGGCGACCACCGACTACACCCGTGATCAGGCGATCGCCCAGCTCTACGAGTCGGCGCGGACCGCGGAACTGCCGGTGCGCGAGGTGACCCACCTCAACGAGGGGGCCGAGGTCCCCGAGGCCCGGGTGATCGACCGGCCGCAGTGGGTGCGCGCGGCGACCCGGTCGATGCGGGTGATGACCGGCGGCGCCGAGCAGACGCCGAAGGGGCCGGCCGGTGCGTTGACGGCCAAGGCGACCGGCGCCCAGACCGGTGCCGTGCTGGCGTTCATCTCGTCGGGGATCCTGGGGCAGTACGACCCCTTCGGCAGTGCCGGCGGGGAACTCTTGTTGGTCTACCCGAATGTCATTGCGGTGGAACGGCAACTGCGGGTCAAGCCCGCCGACTTCCGGCTCTGGGTATGTCTGCACGAGGTCACCCACCGGGTGCAGTTCCGGGCCAATCCCTGGCTGGCCGAACACATGTCGTCCTCGCTGGCGGTTCTCACCAACGACGGTGGCGAGCAGGTCGGTGACGTCGTCGGCAGGCTCGGCGCGTATGTCCGTGCCCAGCGCAGCGGCACGCCGGTCGACGCCAACTCGGCGGGCGTGCTCGGTCTGCTGCGCGCCGTGCAGGCCGAGCCGCAGCGCGAGGCGCTGGACCGGCTGCTGGTGCTCGGCACCCTGCTGGAGGGGCACGCCGAGCATGTGATGGACGCCGTCGGGCCCAAGGTGGTGCCGACGGTGGCGACCATCCGCCGCCGCTTCGACGAACGACGGCAACGCAAACAGCCACCGCTGCAACGCATCATCCGCACCCTGCTGGGTTTCGACGCCAAGCTCAACCAGTACACCCGGGGCAAGGTGTTCGTCGACGATGTGGTGGCGCGGGTCGGGATGGACCGCTTCAACGTCATCTGGACCGACGCCGGCACCTTGCCCAGGCCCGAGGAGATCGAAGAGCCACAGCGATGGATCGATCGGGTCCTGTAGCGCAGTTACGCGCGGTGGTCGCGGCCTTCGCCAAGACCCATCTCGGCGACGACGCGCGTTGGTGTGTGGGGCTTTCCGGCGGTGCGGACTCACTGGCGCTGACGGCGGTGGCCGCCCGGTTGCGCCCCACCACGGCGCTGATCGTGGACCACGGCCTGCAGGCCGGCTCGGCGGATGTTGCCGAAAGGGCCCGCGAGCAGGCCATCGCGCTGGGATGCGTTGGCGCACAGATACTCCCTGTCGAGGTCGGCAGTGTCGGGGGACCGGAGGCGGCGGCCCGGACGGCCCGCTACGGCGCATTGCGGACCGCGCGGGACGGTGCGCCGGTGCTGCTTGCCCACACCCTCGACGATCAGGCCGAGACGGTGCTGCTGGGACTGGGGCGGGGTTCGGGTGCGCGGTCGCTGGCCGGGATGCGGGCCCACGACCCGCCCTGGTGCCGTCCGCTGCTCGGGATCCGCCGGGATACGACGGTGGCGGTGTGCGCCGAACTGGACGTGGTGCCCTGGCAGGACCCGCACAACAGCGACCCACGCTTCACCCGGGTCCGGCTGCGCACCGAGGTGTTGCCACTGCTGGAGCAGGTGCTCGGTGGCGGGGTGGCCGAGGCGCTGGCCCGTACCGCCGCCGCGTTGCGCGAGGACACCGAGGCGCTGGATGCCGCGGCCGCCGAGATCAGGATCCCGGCGCAGAGCCTGCCGATCGCGGACCTGCACGGCCTGTCTGCCGCCGTCCGGCGCCGTGTCATCCGGAACTGGCTGCTGGCCGGGGGAGCCCTCGATCTCACCGACGCCCAGATTCGCTCCGTCGATGCTCTGGTCACCGACTGGCGGGGCCAGGGCGGGGTCGCGGTGCCCAGCGGATTGTCCCGGGAGCGTCTGTTCGCGGGCCGCCGGAACGGCGCTCTGGTGCTCTACCGTCAGCCGGTCGCCTGATCCCGGCTACGCTGTGACGGTGACTGCGGAGTTGTATCCGGGCGATATCAAGTCGGTCTTGCTGTCCGAAGACCAGATCAAGACCAAGACCGCCGAACTGGCCGAACTGATCGCCGCGGACTTCCGCGACGGCGGGCCCGATCAGGACCTGCTGCTGATCACGGTGCTCAAGGGTGCGGTGCTCTTCGTCACGGACCTGGCCCGGGCCATCCCGGTGCCCACTCAGCTGGAGTTCATGGCGGTCAGCTCGTACGGATCGTCGACATCCTCATCGGGTGTGGTGCGCATCCTCAAGGACCTGGACCGCGATATCAACGACCGCGATGTGCTGATCGTCGAGGACATCGTCGACTCCGGGCTCACGCTGTCCTGGCTGCTGCGCAACCTCGCGACGCGGCGTCCGCGGTCGCTGAAGGTGTGCACGCTGCTGCGCAAGCCCGACGCGGTGCGCGCCGATGTGGAGATCGAGTACGTCGGCTTCGACATCCCCAACGAGTTCGTCGTCGGCTACGGGCTGGACTACGCCGAGCGCTACCGCGATCTGCCCTATATCGGCACGCTGGAGCCCAGGGTCTACGAAAACCGCTAGGCGAGCTCGGGTTCGCGCAATCTGAGCGTCCCGTAGTCGATCCCGCCGCGCACATAGGTGGGCCGGATCGGCCAGAATCTCTTCCAATCCCCGATCGCCACCCGGGCACCGTGGGCTGCCAGCATCTGCGGCAACCGCGGCCCCGATTCCGCGTCCGCCCCCGGTGATCGCAATGACGGTCCCGCGGATCTAGATGAGTCCTTCCGCGTCGAGCCAAGACCTGGTCCGATCCATTCCCTCGACCAATCCGGTGGGTGGATCAAATCCGATCAGTCCCCGCGCCTTGGCGATCGAATACGTCCCGGTGCGCGCGAGGTAGCGCATCGAGGTCGCGCTGGCTTCACCGGGGCGGCCCGACAAGCGATCGATCCCGTGGGCGATGTGCGCCAGTGATACGGCCACCGGGGTGGGCAGCGACAGCGGGCCCCGTCGTCCCAGCATCCGGTAGTAATGGCCGAAGAACTCCCGACACGGGACTCCGACGCCGCCGCTCAGCGTGAGTACCTGCCCGGACGCGGCGGGCGATTCGGCCGCCTGGACCACACCGTGCACCAGATCGTCGATGTACACCGGGCTGAACACCCCCTTGCCCATTGCCGGCAAGACGAATCGATTCGCCTTGATCATCTGAACCGGGAGAATCGTCCACGGACGGGACGCGGGGCCATAGACATCGCCAGGCCGTATGACGGTGACGGCCACCTCACCCGCGGCGTGAGCCTGCAGCACGACCTGCTCGGAGGCCACCCGGGTGTCGACATAGGCATTGCCGTCGGGACGGACCGGATGATGCTCGTCGACTCCGTCGGGGAATCCGAGATCGGAGAAGTCGATCCGTTCCTCGGGGCCGGCCCGGAAGAGGGCCAGGATGGCGTCCAGGGATTCCTGCATCATCCGGCGCTGCTCGACGGGGTCGATCCCCATCATGTACGCATCCGAGGGCAGCGCCCCCGGCCCGGTGCCGAACATGACCCGGCCCCTGGTCAGGTGATCGAGTAGCACCCAGCGGTCGGCGACCATGAGCGGGTGGTGATAGGGCAGCGACACCACGCCGGTGCCGAGCCGGATGTGGCGGGTGCGCTCGGCGGCCGCGGCGATGAACACCTCCGGGCAGGCGATGAGTTCGTAGCCGCCGGAATGGTGTTCGCCGAACCAGGCTTCGTCGTAGCCCAACCGGTCGAGTGCCTCCACCCGGTCCATGTCGTACTGCAACGCCAGCGTGGGGGACTGACCGGTCGGGTGGAACGGGGTGATGAAGACCCCGAAGTCCAGTGGTGCGTTCATGTCAGGTCCAATCCGCCGAGGAACTCCAGCAGCACCGCATTGACTTCGTCGGGTCGCTCCTGCTGCAACCAGTGCCCCGCACCGTCGAGCAAGACCTCCCGGTACCCGCCGGTGGCCACCTCGGTCACCCGGTCACGCGGGGTGAACCCCAGCACCGGGTCGGCGCTGCCGGCCAGGAACAACAGCGGCACGGTGATGGTGTGTGCCGCCAGTCCGCCGGCCGCCGGATCGGTGAGCTCCCAGTTGCGGTCGAAGTTGCGGTACCAGTTCAGAGGTCCGGTGAAGCCGGTCACCTCGAACGCCCGCACGTACTCGTCGAACTCCTCGGTGCTCAGCCAGTCCGGCAGCGGTGGCAACGGCTGCTCGGTCATCTCGTCGACGGGTCCGCCGAATCCCTCCAGCGCCACCATCCGCTGCAGCGAGGAGCGGACATCGGCGTTCAGCGCGGCGTCGGCCACACCGGGTTCCTGAAAGTAGAGGATGTAGAAGAAGTTGTCACCGAAGATTGTGCGCCAGATCTGGGTGGGCGGGGCCGAGGCCCGCGGGATGGGCGGCACGCTCAGCGCCGCCACGGCGCTCACCCGGTCGGGGTAATACAGCGGGAAATTGGTGGCCACCGGGGAACCCCAGTCGTGGCCGACGAGCACGGCGCGCTGCGCGCCCACGTCATCGAGCAGTCCGGCGATATCGGCGGTCAGTTCGGCGATGTTGTAGGCCTCGATCGCCTCCGGACGCGAGGATCCGCCGTATCCGCGCTGGTCGGGGGCCAGCACGTGGTAGCCGGCCGCGGCCAGCGCGGGGATCTGGTGACGCCACGAATGGGCCAGTTCGGGGAAGCCGTGGGCCAGCACGACGACCGGATTACCGGGGTCGCCGGCCTCGGTCACCCGCAACGTGACGCCATTGGTATCGACTAACCGGGTGGTTGGTGTGATCACGATCTCACCCAAGCACACGGGGTCCGCGTGGGCGAGCATCCCGGGCGGGGAACTTCTGATCGTTGGTCAAGCGGTAGCCTTGAGTTTTCCAACTGCGCTTATCGGAAGGACCGGGCCGGCCGCACCCATGCAGGCCGGAGATATCGATGAACCGTAAAAACGTCATCCGCACGCTGTCGGCGATAGCCGTCGTGCTGCTGCTGGGTTGGTCCTTCTTCTACTTCAGCGACGACACCCGCGGATTCAAGCCGGTCGACACCTCGGTGGCGATGGCCCAGATCAACGCGGACAACGTCAAGAGCGCCCAGATCGACGACCGTGAGCAGCAGCTCCGGCTCGAGCTGAAGTCGGGCAACGGCGACACCGAGAACAGCGACAAAATCCTCACCAAGTACCCGACCGGTGTCGGTGTGCAGCTGTTCGACGCGTTGAGCGCCAAGAACGCCACGATCAACACGGTGGTCAACCAGGGCAGCGTGCTGGGCACCCTGCTCATCTACATGTTGCCGCTGCTGCTGCTGGTCGGCCTGTTCGTGATGTTCTCCCGCATGCAGTCCGGTGGCCGGATGGGCTTCGGTTTCGGCAAGTCCAAGGCCAAGCAGCTGTCCAAGGACATGCCCAAGACCACCTTCGCGGATGTGGCCGGCGCCGATGAAGCGGTCGAAGAGCTCTACGAGATCAAGGACTTCCTGCAGAACCCGAGCCGCTACCAGGCGCTCGGCGCGAAGATCCCCAAGGGCGTGCTGCTGTTCGGCCCGCCCGGAACCGGTAAGACGCTGCTGGCCCGCGCCGTCGCCGGTGAGGCCGGCGTTCCGTTCTTCACGATTTCCGGCTCGGACTTCGTCGAGATGTTCGTCGGCGTCGGCGCCTCCCGGGTGCGTGACCTGTTCGAGCAGGCCAAGCAGAACAGTCCCTGCATCATCTTCGTCGACGAGATCGACGCCGTCGGGCGTCAGCGTGGCGCCGGTCTGGGCGGCGGCCACGACGAGCGTGAGCAGACGCTGAACCAGCTGCTGGTCGAGATGGACGGTTTCGGTGAGCGTCAGGGCGTCATCCTGATCGCCGCGACCAACCGCCCCGACATCCTGGATCCGGCCCTGCTGCGTCCCGGTCGGTTCGACCGTCAGATCCCGGTGTCCAACCCGGACCTGGCCGGCAGGCGCGCCATTCTCAAGGTGCACTCGGCGGGCAAGCCCATCGCCGGCGACGCCGATCTGGAGGGCCTGGCCAAGCGCACCGTCGGGATGTCCGGTGCCGATCTGGCCAACGTCATCAACGAGGGTGCGCTGCTGACCGCCCGCGAGAACGGCACCGTCATCACCGGCGCGGCGCTGGAAGAGGCCGTCGACCGGGTCGTCGGTGGTCCGCGCCGCAAGAGCCGCATCATCAGCGAGCACGAGAAGAAGATCACCGCCTACCACGAGGGCGGCCACACGCTGGCGGCCTGGGCGATGCCCGATATCGAGCCGATCTACAAGGTGACGATCCTGGCGCGCGGGCGCACCGGCGGCCACGCCGTCGCCGTGCCCGAGGACGACAAGGGCCTGATGACCCGCTCGGAGATGGTCGCGCGCCTGGTGTTCGCGATGGGCGGCCGGGCCGCCGAGGAACTGGTGTTCCGCGAGCCCACCACCGGTGCGGTCTCCGATATCGAGCAGGCCACCAAGATCGCCCGCGCCATGGTCACCGAGTACGGCATGAGCGCCAAGCTGGGCGCAGTCCGCTACGGCACCGAACACGGCGATCCGTTCCTGGGCCGGTCCATGGGGACCCAGGCGGACTACAGCCACGAGGTCGCGCAGATCATCGACGACGAGGTGCGCAAGCTGATCGAGGCCGCGCACACCGAGGCGTGGGAGATCCTCACCGAGTACCGCGACGTGCTCGACATCCTGGCCGGCGAACTGCTGGAGAAGGAGACCTTGCACCGTAAGGAGCTCAAGGCCATCTTCGACGGGGTGAAGAAGCGTCCGCGGATCACCATCTTCAACGACTTCGGTGGCCGGATCCCGTCGGACAAGCCGCCGATCAAGACCCCCGGCGAGCTGGCCATCGAACGCGGCGAGCCGTGGCCGCCCCCGGTGGCCGAACCCGCCTACAAGAGCGCCATCGTGGAGGCCAGCAAGGCCGCCGAAGCGGCCGGGCAGAACGGCGCGGCCGGTCCCGGCACCAACGGCACCAACGGCGCACCCCCCAACGGTCAGGCACAGCCGGACTACGGCGCGCCGGCCGGCTGGCACGCGCCGGGCTGGCCCCCGCGTCCCGAAGGTGCGCAGCAGCCGCCGCCTCCGCCGCAGGGCTGGTACCCACCCCAGCATCAGCCACCCCAGCACCAGCCGGGCCCGCCGCCGCCCCCGTACCCACCGCAGTACGCGCCGCCCCCGCATTCGCCCGGCAACGATCAGCAGGGCCCGGACGCCCCACGGAACCGTGACTGAACAGAACGGAGCGTCGATGGCGACGTCAGGGAACGACCTGTCCGCAGCGGTAGCCTTCACCCCGGCCAATTTCGACCAGGAACGCGCGGAAGCGGCGGTCCGCGAGCTGTTGATCGCGGTCGGCGAGGATCCGGACCGGCACGGTCTGGTGGATACCCCCGCGCGGGTGGCAAGGGCGTACCGGGAGATCTTCGGTGGCCTCTACACCGATCCCGACACGGTGCTCAACACCACCTTCGACGAGCAGCATGACGAGCTGGTGCTGGTCAAGGGAATCCCGATGTACTCCACCTGTGAACACCACCTGGTGTCGTTCCACGGGGTGGCCCATGTCGGGTACATCCCCGGACTCGACGGCCGGGTCACCGGCCTGTCGAAGATCGCCAGGCTTGTCGACCTCTATGCGAAACGCCCGCAGGTTCAGGAGCGGTTGACCGCGCAGGTCGCCGATGCCCTGATGCGCAAGCTGGACCCGCGCGGGGCGATCGTGGTGGTCGAGGCCGAGCACCTGTGCATGGCGATGCGCGGTGTGCGCAAGCCGGGCGCGGTGACCACCACCTCGGCGGTGCGCGGACAGTTCAAGACCGACAAGGCATCACGGTCCGAGGCGCTGGAACTGATCCTCCGGAAGTGACCGTGCCGGTGGTGATGGGTGTCGTCAACGTCACCGAGGACTCGTTCTCCGACGGCGGCCTCTTCCTCGATCGCGACCGGGCCGTGGAACGGGCGATGGCGCTCGTCGCCGCCGGGGCCGCGATCATCGACGTCGGCGGCGAATCGACGCGCCCGGGTGCCACCCGGGTCGCCCCGGAGCTGGAGAGCTCGCGGGTGCTGCCCGTGATCCGGGATCTGGCCACCGCGGGTGTCACCGTCAGCATCGACACCATGCACTCGTCGGTGGCCGCGGCGGCGCTGGAGAACGGCGCGCAGATCGTCAACGATGTCTCCGGCGGGCGGGCCGACCCGAATATGGCCGCCGTGCTGGCCGAGGCGAATGTGCCATGGGTGCTGATGCATTGGCGGTCGGTACGCGCCGATGCCCCGCACGAGGTGCCCGCCTACGACGATGTCGTCGCCGAGGTGCACGAGGACCTGTTGCGCAGCGTGGACGCCGCGGTCGCGGCCGGCGTGGACCCGGGCAAGGTGATCATCGACCCTGGCCTCGGTTTCGCCAAGACCGCGCAACACAACTGGCAACTGTTGCGCGCGCTGCCGACGTTCGTGGCGACCGGATTCCCGGTACTGGTCGGGGCGTCGCGCAAACGGTTCCTCGGCGCACTGCTCGCAGGACCCGACGCGGTGTTGCGCCCGGCCGACGGGCGCGAGACCGCGACCGCGGTGATCTCCGCGTTGTCCGTTCTGGCCGGCGCGTGGGGCGTGCGGGTACACGATGTGCAGGCCTCGGTCGATGCGCTCAAGGTGGTGGACGCGTGGTCCGGCGGGCAGGGGCGAAGCGACTCGGGGGAGATGCCCGGCGGGCAGGAGCGAAGCGACTCGGGAGAGATAAATGGCTGATCGAATCGAACTGCGCGGGTTGACCGTTCGCGGAAACCACGGCGTCTTTGACCATGAGCGCCGCGACGGACAGGACTTCGTCATCGATGTGACGGTGTGGATCGACCTGGACGCGGCGGCCGCGACCGACGACCTCGCCGACACCCTGAACTACGGAACACTGGCGGAGCGGGCGGCCGCGATCGTCGCGGGCCCACCGCGCAATCTGATCGAGACGGTATCGGCCGAGATCGCCGAGGACGTGATGACCGATGAGCGCGTGCATGCCGTGGAAGTTGTCGTGCACAAGCCCAGCGCGCCGATCCCGCTGACCTTCTCCGACGTCGCGGTGGTGGCGCGGCGGTCCCGGCGCGGCCGGGGCCTGGCGCCATGAGTACCGCGGTGCTGTCCATCGGGTCGAACCTGGGCGACCGGTTGGCACATCTGCAGTCGGTGGTCGACGGCATGGCGGCGCTGGGCAGCCGGATCGTCGCGGTCTCGCCGGTCTACGAGACCGACGCGTGGGGTGGCGTCGAACAGGGCGCCTTCCTCAACGCGGTCCTGATCGTCGAGGACCCGGCGTGTGACGGCCACGGCTGGTTGCGGCGCGGACAGCAACTGGAGTCCGCGGCCGAGAGGGTGCGCGAGGTGCACTGGGGGCCGCGGACCCTCGATGTCGACATCGTCTCCTGTCGCGACGGGGCAGGCGAATTGCGTTCCGAGGACGCCGAACTGACCCTGCCGCACCCGTTCGCCCATCAGCGTGCGTTCGTACTGGTGCCGTGGCTGGCCGCCGATGCCGGCGCCGAGCTGTCCGGCGCGCCGGTGGCCGAGCTGGTGGCGCGGCTGGAGCAAGCCGAACGCGCCGGGGTGCGGCCCACCCACCTGAGCCTGGATCCCCCGGGACATCGAGCCTGATGGGACCGACCCGTAAGCGCGACCTCGCGGCGGCGACGGGTATCGCCGCCGTCGTCTGCTACCTGCTGGTCGTCTTCCTGTACCGGTGGTTCCCGCCGATCACGCTCTGGACGGGACTGTCCCTGCTGGCGGTGGCGATCGCCGAGGCGATCTGGGGAAACGTCGTGCGATCGCGTATCGCCGACGGCCAGATCGGCATCGGTGCGGGACGGCTGCATCCGCTGGCCGTGGCCCGGTCGGTGGGGATCGCGAAGGCATCGGCCTGGGTCGGCGCGCTGGTACTGGGTTGGTGGGTCGGGGTTCTCGCGTATCTGGTGCCGCGCCGCGGCACCATGCGGGTGGCGGGCGAAGACACCGCCGGTGCCGTGGTGGCCGCGCTGTGCGCACTGGCACTGCTCGCGGCCGGGCTGTGGCTGCAGCATTGCTGCACGTCCCCGGATGAGCCGAACGACAAGCCCGACTCGTACAGTCCCGCAGCCGAGTAGCCGAATCGCCGCGCAGGTCGACACGCGATGCGAGCTGTGAACGGTACAGTCGCCCCATGACCGATCCGTCCCGCGGCGTGCGCGTTCGACGCGTCAACCGCAGGCCGGGTTGGGTCCTGCTGACGGCGTTGCTGGTGCTCGCCATCGTTGCCAGCACGGTGCTGGTCTTCACCAATCGGGTCGAGTTGCTCAAACTCGCCGTGGTGCTGGCGTTGTGGGCGGCGGTCGCCGCGGCGTTCGTCTCGTTCATCTATCGGCGGCAGAGCGATCTCGACCAGGCCAAGGTGCGCGACCTGAAATACGTCTACGACCTCCAGCTGGATCGTGAGATCTCCGCGCGCCGCGAGTACGAATTGGCGGTCGAAGCCCAGTTGCGCCGCGAGCTGTCGGCGGAGTTACGGGCTCAGGCCGCCGACGAGGTGGCCGCACTGCGGGCCGAACTCGCCGCGCTGCGCACCAATCTGGAGATCCTGTTCGACACCGACCTGGATCACCGGCCCGCGCTGGAGACTGAGCGCCCCGCCGGCCGGGTGATCGCCAGCCGCGTCGACACCCCGGTGCGCGCGGAGTTTCTCCCACCACCACCCCGCTCTGCGCGCGAACCGCGCACCGAGGAAAGCCCGATCATCGACGTGCCGGCTGAACCGCACCCCCCGGAATACCAGTGGGCACCGGCCGAACCGGTCGGGCCCGAGCCGGTCGCGCCCGATCTGTTCGGTGGGGCGCATCGACGGGCGTCGGACACTGAGGAGCCCGCACCCTGGCAGCGCCGCGCGGCCACGTCCCCGCCGCCGCCACCGTCACCTGCTGCCCCGCCCATCCCGGAGCCGGCCGCCGCGCAGTGGTCGCCGCCCCCGACCGCCACCTGGGAGCCGCCCCCGGCCCCCGAGCCGGCCCCCCGCGCCGAGCAGCCGGCCCCGGAGACACCGGAGCGCCGTGGCCGCCACTACGGCTCGGACGCCGAATCCACCCCGCCGCCGCGCCGCTCCCGGCACGCCGTGCCCGGCGAAACCGGTCCGCCGCCGCCGCGGACCCGCCGGGCTGCCCAGCCGGACCGTGAGCCCCCGGCTCCGCCGGTGCCGTCGCCCACCCCACCGCAGGTGCCGTCGCCCACCCCACCGCCCGCGGCCCGCCACCGCAGCGCCGAGGAACTGCAACGCGCAGCCGAGCAGCCGGAGCCCGAAGGCGGCCAGCACGCCGGGGGTCAGCCGGTCTCCGAACTGCTCTCGCGCCTGCAGGCAACCCCTACCGGCGGTGGCCGGCGCCGACGCCGCGAGGAGTGAGCTAGGCTCTCTGCGACCGTGCGGTACCCGTATAAGGGACCGCAACGTTTACCACGACTGAATTTGCGAGGTCGTCTGTCATGGTCGACGGACTCCGTCCGGCGCGGCTCACTGTCGGCATCATCTCGGCGGGCCGGGTGGGAACCGCCCTCGGCGTCGCGCTCGAGCGCGCCGAACATGTCGTGGTGGCCTGCAATGCCATCTCCAACCAGTCCCGCGAACGCGCAGCCGCCAGACTCCCCGACACCGCCGTGCTGCCTGTGCAGGACGTCGCCGCGCGGGCCGAACTGCTGCTCCTCGCGGTGCCCGACGCCGAACTGGTGGCGCTGATCTCCGGTCTGGCCGCCACCGACGCGGTGCGTCCCGGCACGATCGTGGTGCACACCTCGGGGATGAACGGGGTCGGCGTGCTCGAACCGTTGACGGCCCAGGGTTGCATCCCGCTGGCCATCCATCCCGCCATGACCTTCACCGGCTCCGATGAGGACATCGCCCGGCTGCCCGACACCTGTTTCGGGGTCACCGCGCTCGACGAGATCGGTTACGCGATCGGTCAGGCGCTGGTCCTGGAGATCGGCGGTGAACCATTCCGGGTCCGCGAGGACGCCCGCATGCTGTACCACTCGGCGCTGGCGCACGCCGGCAACCATCTGATCACCGTCGTGCTCGACGCGGTCGAGGCGCTGCGCTCCGCGTTGCGCGGCCAGGAGTTGCTCGGTCAGGAACTCGTCGGTGACGCACCCGGAGGACTCGCCGAGCGCATCGTCGGCCCGCTGGCCCGCGCCTCGCTGGAGAACGCCCTGCAGCGGGGACAGGCTGCGCTGACCGGGCCGGTGGCCCGCGGTGACGCGGCCGCGGTGGCCGCACATCTGCGCGCCTTCGGTGAGGTGGATCCCGAACTGGCGCAGGCATATCGATCCAACTCACTGCGCACCGCCCAGCGGGCGCACGCACCGAAGGACGTGTTCGACGTGCTGACCACACCCGGGACGGGGCAGAAGTGACTGACCGCAAACCGCCGGCCTACGCCGCCGGTGAACTGAATGTCTATACCCGGCCTGCCGATATCGCGGACGTCACCAGGGCGCTGCGGGGGACCGGCAGGCGGGTCATGCTGGTGCCGACGATGGGCGCGCTGCATGAGGGCCACCTCACGCTGGTCCGGCACGCCCAGCGCATTCCCGGTGCGGTGGTGGTGGTTTCGATCTTCGTCAATCCGCTGCAATTCGGTGCCGGCGAGGATCTCGACGCTTACCCCCGCACGCTGGAGGACGATCTCGCGGCACTGCGGGCAGAGGGGGTGCAGATCGCCTTCACGCCGACCGCGGCGGATATGTACCCGGCCGGCCCACGCACCAGCGTGCACCCGGGGAGCCTCGGTGCAGAACTCGAAGGTGCTTCCCGGCCAACACATTTCGCCGGCATGTTGACCGTCGTCATGAAGTTGCTGCAGATCGTCGGGCCGGACCGGGCCTTCTTCGGCGAGAAGGACTACCAGCAACTGGTGTTGATCCGCCAGATGGCTGACGACCTGAACCTCGACACACGCATCGTCGGGGTGCCAATCGTGCGAGAGCCCGACGGACTGGCCATGTCCTCACGCAACCGCTACCTCGACCAGGAGCAGCGCGAACAGGCCTGTGCCATACCGTCGGCGCTGCTGGCCGGCATGTACGCCGCAGGCGAGGGCGTCGATGCCGCATTGGACGCGGCCCGGTCCGTGCTCGACGAGGTCCCGGCGATCAGCGTCGACTATCTGGAGGTGCGCAACACCTGGCTGGGGCCTGCCCCGCAGACCGGAGCGGCCCGGCTGCTGGTGGCGGTTCGCCTCGGTGGCACCCGACTGTTGGACAACATCGCCATCGACATCGGCGTGCCCTCGGGCACCGGTCCGGATGTCGCGTACGACGAACACGAATTGCCCTGGAGGAACTGATGTTACGGACGATGCTGAAATCGAAGATTCACCGCGCCACGGTGACCCAGGCCGACCTGCACTATGTCGGTTCGGTCACCATCGACGCGGACCTGATGGATGCGGCCGACCTGCTCGAAGGTGAGCAGGTCACCATCGTCGACATCGACAACGGCAACCGGCTGATCACCTACGCCATCACCGGGGAGCGTGGCAGTGGTGTGATCGGGATCAACGGCGCTGCAGCGCATCTGGTGCATCCAGGAGATCTGGTCATCCTCATCGCCTATGGCACCATGGAGGACGCGCAGGCGCGCGAATACCAGCCCAGGATCGTCTTCGTCGACGACGGGAACCGTCAGATCGATCTGGGCGCCGACCCCGCCCACGTGCCGGCCGACGCGTCCGGCCTGATGTCGCCGCGCTGATGCTGCTCGCCATAGACGTCCGTAACGCACACACCATCGTCGGGCTCATCTCCGGTACGGGCGAGAACGCGAAAGTTGTGCAGCACTGGCGGATCCGGACCGAATCGGAAGTGACCGCCGACGAACTGGCGCTCACCATCGACGGCCTGGTCGGTGACGATGTCGAGCGGCTGACGGGTGCGGCGGCGCTGTCCACGGTGCCCTCGGTGTTGCACGAGATCAGGTTGATGCTGGAGCAGTACTGGCCCGCGGTGCCACAGGTCCTCATCGAGCCGGGGGTCCGTACCGGCATCCCGCTGCTGGTGGACAACCCCAAGGAAGTCGGGGCCGATCGGATCGTCAACTGCCTGGCCGCCTTTCACAAGTACAACTCGCCGGCCATCGTTGTCGACCTCGGTTCCTCCATCTGTGTCGATGTGGTGTCGGCCAAGGGGGAGTTCCTCGGCGGCGCCATCGCACCGGGAGTGCAGGTGTCCTCCGATGCCGCGGCCGCCAGGTCGGCAGCCCTGCGGCGAGTGGAGTTGACCCGTCCGCGCTCGGTGATCGGCAAGAACACCGTGGAATGCATGCAGGCCGGTGCGGTGTTCGGATTCGCCTCGCTGGTGGACGGACTGGTGGAGCGCATCCGCGCCGATGTGGACGGTTTCGGCGGCAGCGATGTCGCGGTGGTCGCGACCGGGAACTCCGCTCCGCTGGTGCTGCCCGATCTGCGCACCGTCGGGCACTACGACCAACACCTGACCTTGGAGGGGCTGCGGCTGGTGTTCGAGCGCAACCGCGACAACCAGCGCGGGCGCCGCTGATTAAGCTGGCTGTCCGTGAGTTCTTCTGACGTGCCTGCCGCCCCGAACCAGCCCGAGCACGACGACACCCCGGAGCAGTACCGGATCCGTCAGGCCAAGCGCGAGCGGCTGCTCGCCGAGGGCCGTGACCCGTACCCGGTGCAGGTGGCGCGCACCCATTCGCTGGCCGAACTGCGGGCGGCCTACCCGGATCTGCCGGTGGACACCCAGACCGGCGATATCGTCGGCGTCGCGGCTCGGGTGGTGTTCGCCCGCAACTCCGGAAAGCTGTGTTTTGCCACCCTGCAGGACGGCGACGGAACCCAGTTGCAGCTGATGGTCAGCCTGGCAGAGGTGGGCCAGGAGTCATTGGACGCCTGGAAGGCGGACGTCGACCTCGGCGACATCGTCTTCGCGCACGGGCAGGTCATCAGCTCAAAGCGCGGCGAACTATCTGTGCTGGCAGATTCCTGGCAAATAGTCTCCAAGGCGTTGCGGCCGCTCCCGGTGGCACACAAGGAGATGAGTGAAGAATCGCGGGTGCGGCAGCGCTACGTGGACCTCATCGTCCGGCCCGAGGCGCGCACCATCGCGCGGCAGCGCATCGCCGTCGTGCGGGCGGTGCGTTCGGCGCTGGAGCGCCGGGGGTTCCTCGAGGTCGAGACACCGATGCTGCAGACCCTGCCCGGCGGCGCGGCGGCCAGGCCGTTCATCACCCACTCCAATGCCCTCGACGCCGACCTGTATCTGCGCATCGCGCCCGAGCTGTTCCTCAAGCGCTGTCTTGTCGGTGGTTTCGAGAAGGTTTTCGAGCTGAACCGGAACTTTCGCAACGAGGGTGCGGATTCCACACATTCTCCGGAATTTGCGATGCTGGAGACTTATCAGGCCTATGGCACATATGACGATTCCGCCACCGTCACCCGTGAACTGATTCAAGAAGTGGCCGATGAGGCCCTTGGTACCCGCGAGGTCCAGCTACCCGACGGCAGTACCTATGACTTGGACGGCGAATGGCAGACGCTGGAAATGTATCCGTCGCTGTCGGTGGCACTCGGTGAAGAGATCACCCCGGACACCGGTCTGCCACATCTGTTGTCCATCGCCGAACGTCTTGAGATCGAGATTCCCGCCGACCGCGGTTATGGGCACGGGAAATTGGTCGAGGAACTGTGGGAGCACACGGTCGGAGAAACGCTGTGGGCGCCGACCTTCGTCCGTGACTTCCCGGTGGAGACGAGCCCACTGACCCGCGCTCACCGCAGCATTCCGGGCGTCACCGAGAAGTGGGATCTCTATGTGCGCAAATTCGAATTGGCCACCGGATACTCCGAGCTCATCGACCCGGTGATTCAGCGCGAACGGTTTGTCGCGCAGGCCGCTGCGGCCGCCGCCGGCGACGATGAGGCGATGCGCCTCGACGAGGATTTCCTCGCCGCTTTGGAGTACGCGATGCCGCCGACGACCGGTACCGGAATGGGTATTGACCGTCTCTTGATGGCTTTGACGGGGCTGACGATTAGAGAGACCGTTTTGTTCCCGATTGTGCGCAGACACTCAAACTGACTGCATATCCGCCAGTGGTTGTTGAATGAATTCCATCCGTATGCAAGCATTACTGCAGGGGTCCGGGGTGAATCTGCGAGTGGCCACAGAAGGGTCGTGTGAGCTATATGGCGAAGAAAGTCACTGTCACACTGGTTGACGATTTTGACGGCGAAGCAGCGGCGGATGAGACCGTGGAATTCGCGCTCGACGGTGTGAGCTATGAGATCGATCTTTCTTCGAAAAACGCTGCCAAACTGCGCGGCGACCTCAAACAGTGGGTGGAGGCCGGCCGCCGCGTCGGAGGCCGCCGCCGGGGACGTTCGGCGGGAACCGGTCGCGGCCGCGCCGCGATCGACAGGGAACAGAGCGCGGCCATCCGGGAATGGGCGCGGCGCAACGGTCACAATGTGTCGACCCGCGGGCGTATTCCGGCCGAGGTCATCGACGCATTCCACGCCGCGACATAAATTGACCCACGCAAAATAACGGTCGGTAGCCAGCTCTTCTTTCGCCCACGACCGGGCCGCTCCGCTGCTTCGCTCACGGCGAACTCGTCGAAGCGCGTTTTGGGAAACGTTCGGCGTGCGCCGGGCGTTATGCCACAGACGGCGGTACCAAGGCCCGACACCAAGAGGGGCACGGGTTTCCCCCGACCACTACAGTGGACGGCAGGTGCGGTGCCTGTGCAGTTCCTGTACAGCGCACGTGGCCGCCCTATGTGAGGAAGCGCAGGTAAACCGATGTTCGAGAGATTCACAGACCGTGCCCGTCGGGTGGTCGTCCTGGCCCAAGAAGAGGCCCGGATGCTCAACCACAACTACATCGGCACCGAGCACATCCTGCTCGGCCTCATCCACGAGGGTGAGGGCGTAGCGGCCAAGTCGCTCGAGTCGCTGGGCATTTCCCTGGAAGGCGTGCGCAGCCAGGTCGAAGAGATCATCGGCCAGGGCCAGCAGGCGCCGTCGGGTCACATCCCGTTCACGCCGCGCGCCAAGAAGGTTCTTGAGCTCTCCCTGCGTGAGGCCCTGCAGCTCGGCCACAACTACATCGGCACCGAGCACATCCTGCTGGGGCTGATCCGTGAGGGCGAGGGCGTCGCCGCCCAGGTCCTGGTGAAACTGGGTGCCGAGCTCACCCGGGTGCGCCAGCAGGTCATCCAGTTGCTCTCCGGTTACCAAGGCAAGGAAGCGGCCGAGGCCGGTACCGGCGGACGCGGCGGCGAGGCGGGCAACCCGTCCACGTCGCTGGTTCTGGACCAGTTCGGCCGTAACCTGACCGCCGCGGCCATGGAGGGCAAGCTCGACCCCGTGATCGGCCGCGAGAAGGAAATCGAGCGGGTCATGCAGGTGCTGAGCCGCCGCACCAAGAACAACCCGGTGCTGATCGGTGAGCCCGGCGTCGGTAAGACCGCCGTCGTTGAGGGCTTGGCCCAGGCCATCGTGCACGGCGAGGTTCCCGAGACGCTGAAGGACAAGCAGCTCTATACCCTCGACCTCGGCTCGCTGGTCGCCGGCAGCCGCTACCGCGGCGACTTCGAGGAGCGCCTGAAGAAGGTGCTCAAGGAGATCAACACCCGCGGCGACATCATCCTGTTCATCGACGAGCTGCACACGCTCGTCGGGGCGGGTGCCGCCGAGGGCGCGATCGACGCCGCCAGCATCCTGAAGCCGAAGCTGGCCCGCGGTGAGCTGCAGACCATCGGTGCGACGACGCTCGACGAGTACCGCAAGTACATCGAGAAGGACGCCGCGCTGGAGCGCCGCTTCCAGCCCGTGCAGGTCGGGGAGCCCACCGTCGAGCACACCATCGAGATCCTCAAGGGTCTGCGCGACCGCTACGAGGCGCACCACCGGGTGTCCATCACCGACGGTGCGCTGGTGGCCGCGGCCACGCTGGCCGACCGCTACATCAACGACCGCTTCCTGCCGGACAAGGCGATCGACCTGATCGACGAGGCCGGGGCCCGGATGCGTATCCGCCGGATGACCGCACCGCCGGACCTGCGCGAGTTCGACGAGAAGATCGCCGACGCGCGGCGGGAGAAGGAGTCCGCGATCGACGCGCAGGACTTCGAGAAGGCCGCCAACCTTCGTGACAAGGAGAAGACCCTCGTCGCGCAGCGGGCCGAGCGTGAGAAGCAATGGCGCTCAGGTGATCTCGATGTCGTGGCCGAGGTCGACGATGAGCAGATCGCCGAGGTGCTGGGTAACTGGACCGGTATCCCGGTGTTCAAGCTCACCGAGGCCGAGACCACGCGTCTGCTGCGCATGGAAGATGAGCTGCACAAGCGCATCATCGGCCAGGAGGACGCCGTCAAGGCGGTCAGCAAGGCCATCCGGCGTACCCGCGCCGGCCTGAAGGACCCGAAGCGCCCGTCCGGTTCGTTCATCTTCGCCGGCCCGTCCGGTGTCGGTAAGACCGAGCTGTCCAAGGCGCTGGCCAACTTCCTGTTCGGCGACGATGACGCCCTCATCCAGATCGACATGGGCGAGTTCCACGACCGCTTCACCGCGTCGCGGCTCTTCGGTGCCCCTCCGGGCTACGTCGGCTACGAAGAGGGCGGCCAGCTCACCGAGAAGGTGCGCCGCAAGCCGTTCTCGGTGGTGCTCTTCGACGAGATCGAGAAGGCTCACCAGGAGATCTACAACACCCTGTTGCAGGTCCTGGAAGACGGTCGCCTGACCGACGGGCAGGGTCGTACCGTCGACTTCAAGAACACCGTGCTGATCTTCACGTCCAACCTGGGGACATCCGATATTTCTAAGGCCGTGGGCCTTGGCTTCACCCAGGGTGGCGGCGAGAACAACTACGAGCGGATGAAGCTCAAGGTCAACGACGAGCTGAAGAAGCACTTCCGCCCGGAGTTCCTGAACCGTATCGACGACATCATCGTCTTCCACCAGCTGACTCAGCAGGAGATCATCGAGATGGTCGACCTGATGATCGGCCGGGTGTCCAAGCAGCTCGCCGCCAAGGACATGACGATGGAGTTGACCGAGCAGGCGAAGTCGCTGCTGGCCAAGCGGGGCTTCGATCCGGTGTTGGGTGCGCGGCCGTTGCGTCGCACCATCCAGCGTGAGATCGAGGACGCGCTCTCGGAGAAGATCCTGTTCGACGAGGTCGGGCCGGGTCAGGTCGTCACGGTCGACGTCGAGGGCTGGGACGGTGAGGGTGCCGGCGAAAACGCCAAGTTCACCTTCGCCGGACGTCCCAAGGCTGTCACCACCGAGGAGCCGGACCTGGCGGCCACGGCCGCTGAGTAGCAGCTACACGTACAGAGCCCCCGACCGGAGCATCCGGCCGGGGGCTTTGGCGTAGTATCCGTACTGCTCTCGACGGACAACGGAATCTGGTGTAATCCCAGAACGGTCGCGCCACTGTGAAAGTCAGACCCAAAGTCCGTCAAACCGCTTTTCTACCTGGGACGCGAATTCCCGAAAGGATCGGATATGACTTCTGCTGAGGCACCCAAGGCGCCTGGCGCCCGGGTCCGCGCCATCGACCTCTCCGCCGCCTCCGCGGTGGTGTGGCTGTCTGCCACCGCCTTCCTGGCGCTGCTGGTGCTGTATTTCGTCGGGATGGATCAGGGTGCGACATCGGTCTTCGGGGCCAACACCGTCATCCACGAATTCGTGCACGACGCCCGGCATCTGCTCGGCTACCCCTGCCACTAGACGCCGGAAGCAGAAACAACACCGATGGAAAAACGAATCATCGGGCGCGGCCTGCTGGCCGGCGCCCTCGGCGGCGTACTCGCATTCGTCTGGTCCTGGATCTTCATCGAGCCGGTCATCGACCGTGCCATCGAGTTCGAGGACGGCGTCAGCGCAGCCCATGAGGCCATCGAACACGGTGGTCATGCCCACGAGCACGGCGCCGGAGGTGGCATCGAGATCACCCGGACCGTGCAGTCGACGATCGGTCTCGGCTTCGGGCTGGTGGCGTTCAGCGTCGCCATGGGCGCTCTGCTCGCGGTGCTCTTCTGTGTGGCCTACGGACGGATTACCAGCCTCTCCGCTCGGGCGACGGGGGTGCTGCTGGCCGGCGGCATGCTGATCTCGCTGTGGATCGTGCCGTCCCTGAAGTACCCGCCGAACCCGCCGGCGGTCAGCCTGGACGAGACCATTCAGCAGCGCACCCTGTTGTATCTGTTGCTGACGGTGCTCTCCGCGGCGCTGCTGGTCGGGTCGGTCCTGCTGGCCCGCAAGCTGGCGCCCAAGTTCGGTGCCTGGAATGCCGCCCTGCTCGGCGCCGCCGACTACATCGTGTCGATGGGCGTGGTGTTCCTGCTCATGCCGACCATCTCCGAGACACCCGGTCCGATCACCGACGATGCCGGTGCCATCATCTTCGGCGCGTTCCCGGCCGATGACCTCTATGAGTTCCGGCTCTACTCGCTGGGCACCCAGGTCGTGATGTGGACGACCATCGGCCTGGTGTTCGCCGCGCTGGTATCGCGTCTGCTCGACCAGCGGCAACGCGACGAAGTCGCCGTGTGAGCGACGCTTGAGTGAGGTCGTCCGGCTGACCCTCGTATCGCACGGCATGACCGATGCGATGGCAGCCGGGCGCTTCCCCACCGACGAACCACTCAATGATCTGGGACGCCGTCAGGTCGGCGGCTGTCGCGATCTCGGAACGTTCGACGAGGCGTTCTGCGGACCGGAGCAGCGAGTGGTGCAGACCGCCGCGCTGTTGGGCGTGCCCGCCGTCATCGAGTCGAGCCTCGCCGATCTCGATCATGGCCGCTGGCGCGGATCGGCACTCGACGGTGTCGGCCCCGTCGAGATGACCGCCTGGCTCACCGACCCGACGGCCGCCCCGCACGGCGGGGAATCGGTCCTCACCCTGTGCCGGCGGGTCGGGGACTGGATGGACTCCGTTGCGCTACGGCGCGGACGCATGCTGGCCGTGACACACCCGGCCGTCATCCGGTCGGCCATCGTGCACGTCCTGAATGCCCCGCCGAAGTCGTTCTGGCGCATCGATATCGAGCCCGTCGGCGTCACCCGCATGCACTACCGTGGGCACATCTGGACGCTCAGGTCAACGGGATGAGACCGAACGACTGCGTGGCGATCGACAGCAGCCATGTTGCCGCGGTCAGGCTGCGATACTTCGGCCAGTTGAGCTGATAGCTCACCACCCAGCCCTGCCCGGTGTGGTCCTCGGCGTACCAGCTGAAGGTGAGATCGCCCGGTAGGTTGCCGCCCTTGGCGCCCACGTAGCGCCATTTCGAGCCGTCGAGTTCGATACCGGGCGTGGCGGACAGAATGTCGCGCACCGGTGCGGCCGGTCCGTGGGCGGCAACCTGAAGTGCGGCGTGGACCCGGCAGATATCCATCGGGGTGCCGTACCACTCGATGCCATACGGTGATGCCGGCGTGCGGTTGAGCATCGGATCAGGTTCGTAGGGAACGGCTCTGGTGTGCGCGAGCATCTCGGCCCGGTGTGCCGGCGAGGCCGTCCTCCACTCTTCACGGACATCGGGCTTACCCCAGCCGATGGCGAACAGTTCGTAGGTGCTGGGGAACGGAGTCATGGACGACGGGTCGTGGTGGCCGGCTGTCACCAGGGCGCGCTCGACGGCGCCGGGACCGAGGCGGGCCATCAGCATATCGGTGGCCATATTGTCGCTGGCCGAAATCATCTGTTGGGCAGCATCTTTCACCGAAACTCTGGCGCCCGGTTCCAGATCGTTGAAGCCGGCGGAGCCGACCGCCTTGTTCGCCGCGGTGATCGTCAGCGGTTCGCTCCATGTCATGGTGCCGTCGTTGACGGCCTCGGCGACCGCGAGCAACACGTAGAGCTTGAAGATGGAGGCGAGTGGCATCGACCGGTCGGCGTCGGTGCCGGCCACCCGGGTGCACTCACCGCCGGACACCTTGGACACCTGGTACGCGTAGCCGGCGCCCGATTCGGCGATCTCGGCGTCGATATCTGGCCACTGCCGGATGTCCGGCTTGTCGATGTCGACCTCGAAGCGGTCGACCAGGCCGGTGTCACCGGTGCGCATCGTGATGGTTTGCCCGACGCTGTAGGAGTTCCGCACGTGCAGCGTGGCCTGCCCGGCCCCCAGGGATATGGCGGTGACGGTGATGGGGCGATCGGCCCACAGCCGGTCCATGGCCGCCCCGACCGGTTCGACCATGTCGGGCACGGCCAGCGTCCCGACGGTGACGGTGCCGATCGGCCAGTCGGAATTGACCATGTCCAGCAGCTGTTTGGCGCGCAGCCCCTGCGGGGTGTTGGTGTCGATGTGCATGCCGTACGCCGCGTCGGCGACCGGAGGCCCGGTCTGCCCGCAGCTGGAGGCCAGCAGAACGACGGCGGTGGCCAGCGCGCCGACACCGAGCGCGCGCCGCTGCGTGCTACTTGCCAGTCCCCGCAACGTCCAACACAACCTCGAACTCCAGCAGCGAGGCGCCGGTCGAAACCGGCTTGGCCTGCTGCCCGGCGTGGGCTTCCGCGGCCGGGCCCTTGGCCCACGCCTCGAATGCCTCGTCGGACTCCCACTGGGTGACCACGAAGTAGCGGTTCTCGCCCTTGACCGGACGCAGCAGCTGGAAGCCGAGGAAGCCGGGCTGGTTGTCCACCGCGTGTGCGCGATGGGCGAACCGCTTCTCCAGCTCAGGGCCTGCGTCGGCCGGTACCTCGATGGCATTGATCTTCACGACGGGCATGCGCTTCAGGCTACCCGGACCCGGTCGCGGCAGGATGGCGGCATGCGCAGCGTTTCGCTCACGTCCCGCGGCGGCCCCGAGGATGCCGGTGGCGAACCTCTCGTCCTGGTGCACGGCCTGATGGGGCGCGGCAGCACGTGGTCGCGGCAGCTGCCGTGGCTCACCCGATTCGGCCCGGTCTACACCTATGACGCGCCCTGGCACCGCGGCCGCGATGTCAGCGATCCGTACCCGATCAGCACCGAGCGTTTCGTCGAGGATCTCGGGGCGGCGGTGGACTCGCTGGGGCGCCCGGTGACGCTGATCGGGCATTCGATGGGCGGGCTGCACTCCTGGTGCCTGGCGGCCGAGCGACCGGATCTGGTGAGCGCGGTGGTGGTCGAGGACATGGCGCCGGATTTCAGGGGCCGGACCACCGGCCCCTGGGAGCCGTGGCTGCACGCGCTGCCCGTCGAGTTCGACTCCGCCGAGCAGGTCTATCAGGAGTTCGGGCCGGTCGCCGGGCAGTACTTCCTGGAGGCGTTCGACCGGATCGAGTCCGGTTGGCGACTGCATGGTCACCCTGCCCGCTGGATCGAGATCGCCGCGCAATGGGGCACCCGCGATTACTGGGCGCAGTGGGAGGCGGTGCGGGCGCCGGTGCTGCTGCTGGAGGCCGGCGGCACCGTCGCGCCTCCCGGGCAGATGCGCAGGATGCACGAGACCGGTTACCGGACGACCTATCTGAACGCTCCAGGTGCGGGACACCTGATCCACGATGATGCGCCGGAGCTCTACCGCGAGGCCGTGGAGTCGTTCCTAGCGGCGTTCGCCCGAGGCGCTTGACGCCGGCCAGGTTGGCTGCTGCTCGAAGCGGGTGCGGATGGCGTCGAGGTCGTGCGCGGCACGCAGGCCGTCACGGTCGAGGCTGTTGTCGCTGCTCACCAGTCGACCGACGAACGGTGCGGCGGGACGGAACTGATCGAGGGACAGCCGCAGGATCCCGGTGCGGCGGGCGATACGGCTCAGCGCCCAGGTGAGCGCGAACGGTGCCAGCAGCACGGCGACCAGAGCGAGGTAGGTCAGTGGAGTAGTCATGGCAGTAATTCTCCGTTGATGAATATCCAGCCAACAGTGGCAGGAATGACACGTTGAGATAAAATGCTGCCATGGCGATATCGAGCGTATCGGTGCTGGTGCTGGACGGTCTAGCGATTTTCGAGTTCGGCGTGATCTGCGAGGTGTTCGGCATCGACCGCTCCTCCGACGGTGTGCCCAACTTCGATTTCAGGGTGTGCGGGCCCGAGGCCGGCCGGCCGATCCGCACCGCGGTCGGCGCGACCCTGACCCCGGACCACGGGCTCGACGACCTGATCGGCGCCGACCTGGTGGCCATTCCGGCGATCAGCGGAACCGACTACTCACCCGAGGCGCTGGCCGCGGTACGCAAGGCCGTCGATTCCGGCTCGACCGTTCTGACCGTCTGTTCCGGCGCCTTCCTGGCCGGCGCGGCGGGCCTGTTGGACGGCCGGCCCTGCACCACCCACTGGATGCACGCCGACGATCTGGCCACCGCCCATCCGACCGCGCGAGTGGACCGCAATGTGCTGTTCGTCGACGACGGGAACCTCATCACCAGTGCGGGAACCGCCGCGGGCATCGACGCCTGCCTGCACCTGGTACGCCGTGAACTCGGCGCCGAGATCACCAACAAGATCGCCCGGCGGATGGTGGTGCCACCCCAGCGAGACGGCGGCCAGCGTCAGTACATCGATCAGCCGATTCCGGTGCGCTACTCGGAAGGATTTGCCCCGCAGCTAGATTGGATTCTGGCCAACCTCGACAAGCCGCACACCGTGGCCAGTCTCGCGGCCCGCGCCAACATGTCGGCGCGCACCTTTGCCCGGCGGTTCGTCGACGAGACCGGGCGCACCCCGATGCAGTGGGTGACCGATCAGCGGGTGCTGTATGCGCGACGCCTGCTCGAGGAGACCGACCTGGACATCGACCGGGTGGCCGACCGCTGCGGGTTCGGCACCGCGACGCTGCTGCGCCACCACTTCCGGCGCATCATCGGCGTGACGCCATCGGATTACCGGCGCCGCTTCTCCTGTGACGATGCCTGCGAGGCGACCGCTTAACCGCCTTCACCCGCGAGCGCGAACAGGCCCGCCGCCGTCTGCTCGACCAGGCCGTCGACCAGCAGCGAGTCCAGCGCCCGGTCGCGCTGCGCGGTGTCGGAAAGCCACACCACATCCAACTGCGCCCGGGTGACCGGAGCGGTGCTGGCGCGCAACACATCGAGCAGTCGTCCGCGGCACTGCCGGTCGGTGCCGGCGTAGCGCTGCACCCTTCGGGCCGGTGTGGACGCGGCCGGATATCCCGCGCTGCGCCAGCGGCAGGCGCTCAGCGGGCACAGCCCGCATTTGGGGGAGCGTGCGGTGCAGACGATGGCCCCGAGTTCCATCAGGGCCGCCGAGAAGCGCGGCGCCGCATCGCCGTCGGGCAACAGCGCGGCCACCTCCTCGAAGATCGCGGGTGCTGGCCGGCGCCTCGGCGAGGCCATGCGTGACCCGCGACACCACCCGGCGGACGTTGGTGTCCACCACCGGGACCCGCTGCCGATAGGCGAAACACGCGATGGCCCTTGCGGTGTAGGCCCCGACGCCGGGCAGGGTCAGTAGGGTCTCCACATCGGTGGGCACCTCGTCGCCGTGATGGGTCGCGATGGTCACCGCGCACTCGTGCAGACGCTTGGCGCGGCGCGGATAGCCCAACTTGCCCCACGCTCGCAGCACATCGGCCGGGCCGGCCGCCGCGGTCGCCGACGGCGTCGGCCAGCGGGCAACCCAGGCCAGCCAGATTGGCTCCACCCGGTTCACCGGCGTCTGCTGCAGCATGAACTCGCTCACCAGGATCTGCCACGCGGTGACCTCGGGCCGCCGCCACGGGAGATCGCGTTCGGACTCCTCGAACCAGGCCAGCAGCTCCTCCGGGTCGATACCGAAAGCGGGCTCGGGCACAATACCGATCATGCCCAACTCGAATCCCATCGCCGCGTGGAAGTCACTCAAAGAGGGTAACGAGCGTTTTGTTGCCGGAAAGCCGCTGCATCCCAGCCAGGGGATCGAGGACCGTGCCCGGCTGACCGAGGCGCAGAAGCCGACCGCGGTCCTGTTCGGCTGCGGTGACAGCCGCGTCGCGGCCGAGCTCATCTTCGACCAGGGTCTCGGCGAGATGTTCGTGGTCCGCACGGCCGGTCACGTCATCGACTCGGCGGTCCTCGGTTCCATCGAGTACGCGGTCGGTGTGCTCAACGTGCCGCTGATCGCGGTGCTGGGACACGACAGCTGCGGCGCGGTGAAGGCCACGCTGAACGCGCTCGACGAGGGTGAGATTCCCGGTGGCTACATCCGTGACATCGTCGAGCGGGTCATGCCATCGATCCTGCTGGGCCGCCGCGACGGTCTGACCAGGGTCGACGAGTTCGAGGCCCGCCATGTCATGGAGACCGGCGCACAGCTGCTGGCCCGCTCGACGGTCATCGCAGAGCGGGTCGAGGCGGGCAGCCTGGCGATCGTGGGGTTGACCTACCATCTGGCCGATGGCCGGGTGGCGCTGCGCCAGCACTTGGGCGATATCGGCGAAGCCTGACCGATACCACACCCGACACGCCGACACGCCTCGAACGACTACAGGTGACCGCGGCTTACCGTTGAGGTCGTGCTAGACACCGAGCCCCCGCGCCAGCTGCCACCGGAGATCTACCGGCGCCGCAGGGCGCTGGCGATAGGTGTCGCAGTGCTGGTGATCGTCATCGTCGCCGCCATCGTGGCGGTCGTGGTCGCCAACAGCACCGGATCCGACGGTGCCACCGCTGATCCGTCGGCCAACACCGAGGCCGCGCCGGCCCCCACGCCGTTGCCGGGGGAGGAGCCCGGGGTGAAGACCCCGGTCGTTCCCCCCGCCGCGCAGGCCCCGCCGCCGGTGCCGACGCCGACCACCGCGGTCGTTCCGCCGCCGGTCTTGCAGGAGGGCGATGACTGCCCGGACTCCACTTTGGCGGTCAAGGGCATCACCAGCGCCCCCGACTATGTGATGGGCGATCAGCCGAAGTTCACCATGGTGGTCACCAATATCGGGCTGGTGGCCTGCCAGCGTGATGTCGGGGCCGCCGTGCTGGCCGCCTACGTGTATTCCCTGGACAACAACCGGCTGTGGTCGAACCTGGACTGCGCGCCGTCCAACGAGACGCTGGTCAAGACGTTCAACCCGGGCGAGCAGGTGACCACCGAGGTCACCTGGACCGGAATGGACTCGGCCCCGAACTGCCCGCTGCCCCGGCAGCCGATCGGCCCGGGCACCTACAACCTGCTGGTTCAGCTCGGCAACCTGCGGTCGGCTTCGGTGCCGTTCGTCCTGTCCGAAGCGGCCCCGGCGCCACCGGCCGACGCGCCGCCTCCCGCGGAAGCCCAGCCGCACGAGGGTGGCGGGCAGGCGCCGGGCTGACACGGCTCTCAGGCCAGCTGGTCGGCGATCGTCGACTCGGCCAGCTGGGACAGGCCCTCCCTGATGTGGCGGGCCCACATCGAGCCGATACCGTCCACCGATTGCAGGTCGGTGGCACTGGCCGCGAGCACGCCCTGCAGGGATCCGAACGACCGCACCAGCAGATCGACATGGGCGAACTGCAGCCGCGGGATGCCCGCCATCGCCCGATAGCCGCGTGAACTCATTGCCGAGTCCTGCGCCTCGATGGTCGACGGATAACCGAAAACCCTTGCCAGCGCGGTGAAGTCGAGCAACTCATTGTCCGACAGTGCGTCCAGTTCCTCCAGCGTGGCGCTCACCTGGGCAGCACTCGGCGGATCCGGATTGGCGTGATAGTCGCGCATGATGAGCTCGCGGGCGGTGTCATTGCCGCCGACGAGTTCCTCCAGTTGCAGCTTGAGCTGGCGGCCGTCGGTGCCCAGTTCGACGACGTCTGCGTCGATTTCCAGGCTGATCCGGCGGACCATCTCCAGGCGCTGGGCGACCGTCATCACGTCGCGCAGCGTCACGAAGTCCTCGATCTCCGCGGTGGACAGCTGCCGGTTCACCTCATCGAGACGGGACTTGTAACGCTCCAGCGTCGCGATGGTCTGGTTGGCCCGGGACAGGATGGTCGGGGTGTCGGGCACCACGTGCCGCTCCCCGGCGGCGTACACCGTGACGATGCTCATCGAGTGGCTGACCGAGATGACCGGGTAGCCGGTCTGCACGGCCGCGCGCTCCGCGGAGCGGTGCCGGGTGCCGGATTCGTCGGTGGGGATCGACGGGTCGGGCACCAGCTGCACATTGGCCTTGAGGATGCGGGAGCCGTCGCTGGAGAGAACCACCGCGCCGTCCATCTTGGACAACTCGCGGAGTTTGGTGGGCGCGTACCGGACGTCGAGGTTGAAGCCGCCGTCGCAGATGGCCTCGACGCTGTCGTCATAGCCGAGCACGATCAGCGCACCGGTGCGCCCCCGCAGGATCCGTTCCAGGCCGTCGCGCAGGTCGGTGCCCGGCGCGAGCCTGCCGAGCGTCTCGCGCAACGTGGGGCGGGCCAGATGCACCACATTCCGGCTGCCCCTGGACTTCACCGCCATCGCGCCTCCTAGGATCGGCCGCCATTGTTGTCGATCGACCGGAGTGCCCGCAATGCCGTGCCGATGTTGTCCGCGGTGGTCAGCCGCAGACCGGCCGGGACATCCTTGACCCCGGGCGGCACGATCGCGTCGGTGAAGCCCAGCCGGGCCGCCTCGGCGAGTCTGCGGTCCATGCCGCTGACCCGGCGCAGATCCCCGGCCAGGCCCACTTCGCCGATGGCGATCGCCGTCGCCGACAGCGGGTGATCGAGCTGCGCCGATGCGATGGCCATGGCCACCGCCAGGTCGGCGGACGGGTCGGTCAGGCGCATACCGCCCACGGTGGACAGGTAGATGTCGTGCTGCCCGAGTTTCAGGCCGGTCCGCTTCTCCAGCACCGCGGTGATCATCGCGGCACGGGCGGAGTCGATACCGCTGACGGCGCGCCGCGGGGTGCCCTGCGCCACGTTGCCGATCAAAGCCTGTACCTCGCCGAGCAGCGGCCGTTTGCCGTCCATCGTCACCGTGACAGCGGTGCCCGGCACCGGGGCCGGGCGCTGATCCCGGAACAGCCCCGACGGGTCTTCCACACATTCGATCCCGTTGTCGTGCAACAGGAAACAGCCGACCTCATCTGATGCGCCGAATCGGTTCTTCACCCCACGCACCATGCGCAGGGCCGAGGCGCGGTCGCCTTCGAAGTGCAGCACGACGTCGACGAGGTGCTCCAGTGAGCGTGGGCCGGCGATGGCACCGTCCTTGGTGACATGGCCGACCAGCAGCAGGGCGACACCGTCGGCCGCGCGGGCCATCTTGGCGTAGGACGTCAGCGCCGTGGTGACCGCCCGCACCTGGGTGACCCCGCCGGTGACCCCGTCGGATTCGGAGCTGGACATGGTCTGCACCGAGTCGACCACCACCAGGGTGGGCTTGACCGCCTCGATATGGCCGAGCGCGGTCTGCAGATCGGATTCGGCGGCCAGATACATCTCGTCGTGTGTGCACCCGGTGCGTTCGGCCCGCAACCGGATCTGCCCGGCCGATTCCTCACCGGACAGGTAGAGCGCGCGCCGGCCTCTGCTGGCCCAGCGATGCGCGACCTCCAGCAGCAGGGTCGACTTGCCCACCCCCGGATCGCCGGCCAGCAGGGTCACCGAGCCGGGCACCAGCCCGCCGCCGAGCACCCGGTCGAGTTCGCCCACCCCGGTGGGGAAGTGCCTGGTGACGCCCGGGTCGATTGTCGTGATCGGAACCGCGGGGGAGGACGGCGCGACGGCGCGCCGGGTGGAACTGCCGTTCAGTGCGGTGAGCGCGGCGACTTCGTTGACGGTGCCCCAGGTACCGCAGTCCGGGCAGCGCCCGACCCATTTGGGCAGGACATGACTGCATTCCGAACATCGGTATTGCGAACGTACTTTCGAAGCCACGCTGTGAACGGTATCGGTTCCCCCCGACAAACCGGTCAGATCGTCAGGTCAGTGCCCACCCGTGTCGTGTCCGCCGCCGACGACGGGCTCACCGTCGCGGCGTGCCACCTCGCCGGCCGAGATCGGCACCGTGAACGTGGTGGCGCCGGCACGCTCGAAGGTGAAGGTGAAGTCGTAGGTGAGCCCGTTGGAGATCGGCTCGGTGAGCGTGACCTGTGCCTGGACCTCGTCCTCGCGCTCGACCGCGCCCAGCGCGTCGTGGCCGTCGGGATCGCCGACCAGCAGCAGGCCGCTGGCCGGGATCTCCGCGTCGCCGGTGAGGGTCACCGTGCCGACATCGGAGGTGATCGACACCAACGTGTCGTCGACGTCCGCGGAGTTGTTGGCGGCCGCGAAGATGAGTTCGACATCGGTGCCGGGCTGCACGTAGTCGGTGGTCTGCGGCGCACGCAGGAACACGTTGCGCAGCGCGATGTCGCCCACGGTGCCGACGGTGCCGTTGACGGCGGGTTCCTGATTGGCGCTCTGGGACACCTGACCGGCGCTGCAGCCGGTGAGGGCGAGGCCGGCGATCAGGGCGCCGGCGGCCAGGCGGGACGCGCGCACATTGGAGCGGTTCACTGCGACCACTGGAGCCTCCTGCTCAACCGGACGGATTCGACTATGCACTGTAGTAGGTGCTGATTGCGCGCGGTACCCGAGGGCTTCTCAGGGCCGTGGCGGGCCCCGAACTGGGCGCCAAGACAGCCGTCGACGTGCATGTATCCGCCACGGTGTCAACCCCTAGTCTTCGTCGCCGATGCCCCTGACCTGCATTGTTGTTCCGCGCGTGTCCGGGCTCCGTGCTAACATTGAGCGGTGAAAGGGGCTCGAAACTGATGATTTTCAAGGTCGGAGACACCGTTGTCTATCCACACCACGGTGCGGCGTTAATCGAGGCGATCGAAACCCGAACCATCAAGGGCGAGCAGAGAGAGTATCTCGTCCTGAAGGTTTCGCAGGGAGATCTCACTGTTCGTGTCCCCGCTGACAACGCCGAGTACGTCGGTGTGCGTGATGTGGTCGGACAAGAGGGCCTGGACAAGGTCTTCCAGGTGCTGCGTGCTCCGCACACCGAGGAGCCGACCAACTGGTCGCGCCGGTACAAGGCGAACCTGGAGAAGCTTGCTTCCGGCGACGTGAACAAGGTCGCCGAGGTGGTTCGTGACCTGTGGCGTCGGGACCAGGAGCGCGGACTGTCCGCAGGCGAGAAGCGCATGCTGGCCAAGGCTCGCCAGATCCTCGTCGGTGAGCTCGCGCTCGCCGAGAACACCGTCGACGCCAAGGCCGAGATCATTCTCGAAGAGGCGCTTGCGGCAGCGTCCTAGCCGTCACGAAGCGACAATGTGACGGATCTGCGCGTCGGTCTCGGGACCGACGTTCATCCCATCGAGGCCGGGCGGCCGTGTTGGTTGCTCTGCCTGTTGTTCGACGAGGCCGACGGCTGCGCCGGTCATTCTGACGGTGACGTCGCCGCTCATGCATTGTGCGATGCGCTGCTGAGCGCGGCCGGCCTCGGCGATCTCGGTGCCGTGTTCGGTACCGATCAACCCCAGTGGCACGGTGTGGGCGGCGCGGACATGCTCCGCCACGTCCACGGTCTGCTGGCGGCCGAGGGTTTCCGGGTGGGCAATGCCGCCGTGCAGGTGATCGGCAACCGACCCAAGATCGGGCCGCGCCGCACCGAGGCCCAGAACCTGCTCTCGGAACTGCTCGGCGCGCCGGTTTCGGTGTCGGCCACCACCACCGACGGACTCGGTCTGACCGGTCGCGGTGAGGGTCTGGCGGCCATCGCGACCGCTCTTGTCGCCGGTCCGCAACGTTAACGCCACGAGGCTGGTGCGGCTGCCGCCAGAAGGCCGGTAAGCTGGCACGTCGTGACTGGACTGCGGCTTTACGACACGATGGCGGGCGCCGTTCGTGACTTCGTGCCGTTGCGCCCCGGCCACGCCTCGATCTATCTGTGTGGTGCCACCGTCCAGGGGCAACCCCATATCGGACATGTGCGCAGCGGTGTGGCCTTCGACGTGCTGCGGCGGTGGTTGACCGCCAAGGGATTCGACGTCGCGTTCGTCCGCAACGTCACCGATATCGACGACAAGATTCTCAACAAGGCCGCCGACGCGGGCCGCCCGTGGTGGGAATGGGCGGCGACCTACGAGCGCGCCTTCACCGCCGCCTACGAGGCGCTGGGGGTGCTGCCACCCTCGGTCGAGCCACGAGCCACCGGGCACATCACCCAGATGGTCGAACTGATCGAGCGGATGATCCAGCGCGGCCATGCCTACGAGGGCGGTGGGGACGTCTACTTCGACGTGCTCAGCCTGCCCGAATACGGCAAGCTCTCCGGGCACCGCATCGACGATGTGCACCAGGGCGAGGGTGCCGCCACGGGCAAGCGTGATCCGCGCGATTTCACGCTGTGGAAGGGCGCGAAGCCGGGCGAACCGTCGTGGCCGACGCCGTGGGGACCGGGCCGCCCCGGTTGGCACACCGAATGCGTGGCCATGTGCGAGGCGTACCTGGGTGCGGAGTTCGACATCCACGCCGGCGGCATGGACCTGGTGTTCCCGCACCACGAGAACGAGATCGCCCAGGCCGAGGCCGCCGGCGACGGATTCGCCCGGTACTGGCTGCACAACGGCTGGGTCACCATGGGCGGCGAGAAGATGAGCAAATCGCTGGGCAATGTGCTCGCGATTCCCGCTGTGCTGCAACGGGTCCGGGCCGCGGAGCTGCGTTACTACCTGGGCAGCGCGCACTACCGTTCGATGCTGGAGTTCTCCGAGAACGCGCTGACCGATGCGGCCAAGGCGTATACCGGCATCGAGGAGTTCCTGCACCGGGTGCGCAACCGCGTCGGCACGGTGGAACCGGGCACCTGGACCGACAAGTTCGAAGCGGCCCTCGACGACGATCTGGCGGTGCCGATCGCGCTGGCCGAGGTGCACACCGCCCGCGCGGAGGGTAACCGGGCGCTCGACGCCGGTGACCACGACGGCGCGATGACCGCGGCTCGGTCGATCCGGGCCATGATGGGCATCCTCGGCTGCGACCCGCTCGATGAGCGCTGGGAGTCCCGGGACGAGACCTCTGCCGCGCTGGCCGCCGTGGATGTGTTGGTGCACTGGGCACTTGCCGGGCGCGCCGAGGCGCGCGAGAAGCGCGACTGGGCCGCCGCAGACGCGATAAGGGACCGGCTCAAAGAGGCCGGCATCGAGGTCACCGACACCGCAGACGGGCCCCAGTGGTCGCTGGTCGAGGGAGATCGCCAGGGCGAGCGAAGCGACGGGAATACAAACTGATGGCCGGAAACTCACAGCGCCGCGGCGCCATCCGCAAAGAGGGCACCAAGAAGGGCCCGGTGGTGGGCTCCGGTGGAGTGCGGCGGCGCGGGCTGGAAGGCAAAAAGGCCACGCCGGCGGCGAAGGACCGGCCGCATCATCCCGCCGCCAAGAAGGCCGCCAAGGCAGCGCGCGCGGCGCAGGGCCGACACCGCAAGACCGACGAGACCGAGGTCGTGCTCGGGCGCAACCCCGTGGTGGAGTGTCTGCGCGCCGGCGTGCCCGCCACCGCTCTGTGGGTGATGCTCGGAGTGGACGCCGATGAGCGGATCACCGAATCCGTGCAGCGCGCCGCCGATTCCGGCATCTCGATCCTGGAGGTGCAGAAGCACGACCTGGACCGGATCGCCAGCAACGGGCTGCACCAGGGCCTCGCGCTTCAGGTGCCGCCCTACTCGTACACCCACCCCGATGATCTGCTCAAGGCCGCCCAACGCGACAGCATCCCGGCCCTGCTGGTGGCGTTGGACAACATCTCCGACCCCCGCAATCTCGGTGCCATCGTGCGCTCGGTCGCGGCGTTCGGTGGGCACGGTGTGGTCATCCCGCAGCGTCGCTCGGCATCGGTCACCGCGGTGGCCTGGCGGACGAGTGCCGGTGCGGCGGCACGCCTTCCGGTCTCACGGGCGACGAACTTGAACCGGACCCTGAACAGCTGGTCGGACGCCGGCCTGCAGGTCGTCGGTCTGGACGCCAAGGGTGACACCGAACTGGACCAGCTGGATGCCTCCGGGCCGATGGTGGTCGTGGTGGGCTCCGAGGGCAAGGGGCTGTCCCGGCTGGTACGGGAGAACTGCGACGCGATCGTCTCGATCCCGATGGCCGGGCCCACCGAATCACTGAACGCCTCGGTGGCCGCCGGTGTGGTGCTCGCCGAGATCGCCCGCCAGCGCCGCCGCGGCTAGCAAACTCCTTCGCCGGTTTTGGGGGCGCCGCCTCCACGTGCGGGTTATGGTCGATGGGCCCATCCCAGTGGAGCCCGAGGACGTCCCATGAGTACTCCCGCGCAGCGCGCCACCCAGCTGGAACTCGTCGCCCGGCTCAGGTCGTCCTATCCCGAACTGCCGGACGCTCCCACACCTGATCTGCTCGACCACGAGCACATCGCCGCCTATCTCAAGCCGGTCCACGATGTGGGTGGTGAACCGGACGCCCCGATGAAGTACGAGAACAAGCAGTACGAGGCGTGGGAGGAACTCACCTACGTGATCTGCGAGGTGCTGGCCTGGCGCGGTATCTGGCTGTCCGAGGAGCGGCGCCGGATCGGCAATGTCGACGTCGGGCGCGCCGAATATCTGGGACTTCCGTACTACGGGCGCTGGCTGTTGTCGGTGGCGCGGATCCTGGTGGAGAAGCACCACATCGGCCTCACCGAACTCACCGAGCGGATGGCCGAGGTCAAGGCCCGCTACGCAGGTGGTCTCAACGGCCGCGCCGTCGAGGCTCAGCCGAGGTTCGAAGGTGACGGGTCCGTGGTCAAGCGCAACAGCCACCACCTGCACGCGGTCGGTAAGGGTGACCCGCAGGTCTACGCCGGACTGGCCGGGACCCCCGCGTTCGGAGTCGGTGACCGGGTGGTGGTCCGCGACGAGCTACCGGTGCTGTTCTACACCCGCACACCGGAATACGTCCGCGGCGCCTCCGGCGAGATCGCGGCGGTGGCCTATGAGAGCCCGGCCGCCGAGGACGAGACCTGGGATCGCCCAGACGCACCGCCGGAATGGTTCTATGTGGTGCGTTTCAACATGTCCCAGCTGTGGCACGGCTATACCGGTACCGCCACCGACACGCTCCAGACCGAGATCCCCGAACATTGGCTCAGGCCCGCCAGTTGATTTCTGGCAGAAGGGTTTTTGCATGACCGAGCACGGTGCACATCACGACCATGACCACGACCATGAGCGCACGGTGGCGCCGATGGTCGACGAGATCACCGATTTCGAAGTGCTGGAAGTCGCACTGCGCGAGCTGTGCATCGAGAAGGGCATCTTCACCGCGGCCGAACACCGCCATTTCACCGAGTTCGCCGAGCAGATCGGGCCGGCACCGGCCGCGCATCTCGTAGCGCGTGCCTGGCTGGATCCCGAGTTCAAGGCACTCGCACTGGCCGAGCCGATGTCGGCCAGTAAAGAGGTCGGTGTCGATTGGATGGAACCCACCGGCTTCGGCACACCCAGCGACTTCACCGCCTTCCAGATCCTGGAGGACACCCCGAACCTGCACAACGTCATCGTCTGCGCGCTGTGCTCGTGCTATCCGAGACCCATCCTCGGCAACTCGCCGGAGTGGTATCGCACGCCGAATTACCGTCGGCGACTGGTTCGTTGGCCCAGGCAGGTGCTTGCCGAGTTCGGGCTGTACCTGTCCGACGACATCGAGGTGCGGGTGCAGGACTCGAACCAGAAGCACCGCTTCATGGTCATGCCGATGCGTCCGGAGGGCACCGAGGACTGGACCGAGGACCAACTGGCCGAGATCGTGACCCGTGATTCCCTGATCGGGGTGGCGCTACCGAAGCCGGGCGTCACCACCAACGTCATCACCGACACCCGTGCCGCCGTGCACCCGATCCCGGAGCGGCCGTGAACACCCCGATCGCGCCGCTGCAGCAGATCGTCGAACGCGATCAGGTGTGGCCGCGGATGGCCGCCAAGTACGGCGTCGACAATCCTGTCCCGCCCTGGAAGACCAGCCTCGACGGCCTGTGTGATGCCCTCGACGCGGCTTCGTGCAGCGCCGATGTGCCGAGCTTCAAGGAACGCCGCGATGAGGAGGACGCGCTCGCGGCGACCCTGTACGCGGCCCTGCCCTATCCCGAGAACCAGTTGATGGCCTTGGCCCATTCGCTGCTCGTGCGGGGTGTCATCACCGAGTCCGAGCTCGAAGCGCGGCTCGCCACCGTCCGCGCCCGCCTGCAGTCCTGAACTAACCTGCCCGGGTGACGGCCCACAGGCACACCACCGCGGCGATCAGCGTCAGCGGGGTGGTGCACAGCCCGACCCTGCTGAACTCGGTGAACCGTGCCCGCATCCCGTCACGGTGAACGATCCCGCGCCACAGCAGGTTTGCCAGTGAGCCGGGGTAGGTCAGGTTGGGCCCGATATTGACCCCGATCAGCACGGCCAGCACCGCTGCCGGTCCCACCGGCGTCACCAGCGGCAGCATCACCAGCACCGCGGGCAGATTGTTGACGACGTTCGACAGCAGTGCCGCCACCGCGGCGATCCCCAACAGTGCCGGCAGGCCCTGGCCGTCGGGGACGAGGCGGGCCATCGCGGGCTCGAGACCGTTGTTCATGACGGCGGCGACCACGACCCCGAGGCACAGCACGAATGCCAGGAACGGAAGATCCAGTGCGGCAAAGATCCCGGACATTGTGCTGCGCTTCTGGGCCAGGCTGCGCACGCCGAGTACGAGCGCACCGGCCAGCGCGGCCCAGGCGGGTGACAGGCCGAGCAGTGAGGTGACGGCGAATCCGGCGAGGGTCGCGAACACGACCGTCAGCGCGAAGACCGGCACCCGCAGGGGCTCATCCGGTGTGGTGTGGTGTGGCTGGACGGACAGGTCTTTCGCGAAGATCCATCGCAGCAACACGAACTCGACCAGGATCGCGGCCAGCCAGGGCAGCGCCATGGTGGCGGCGAAATGCAGGAATGTCAGTCCGGCCGCGCTGAACGCCAGCAGGTTGGTCAGGTTCGACACCGGCAGCAGCAGTGACGCGGTGTTGGACAGGTGCGCTGTGGCATAGGCGTGCGGACGGGCCGGCACGGACAGGGCGCGCGCGGTGGCGAGCACCACCGGTGTCAGCAGCACCACGGTGGCATCCAGGCTGAGCACCGCAGTGACGGCCGCCGAGATGGCGAATACCGAGACGAGCAAGCGATTTTGGCCGCTGGAGGTGACCCGCGCCATCAGCACGCCCGCCGCGTGGAATAGCCCGAGGTCGTCGCACAGCCGCGCCAGGACCAAGATGGCGGCCAGGAATCCGACCACCGGCGCCAGCTCGGACACCTCGGCGACGGCCGCATCCCAGGGCACCGCGCCGGTTGCGATCACCGTGGCCGCCGCGGCCACCGCGACCACGGCCTGGAAGCGAGGGCGCAGCAGCGCGACTCCGAGCACCGCGGCGAGCGCGGCGACGGAGACGATCAGCGCCACGGATCTGTCGGCTGCCACAGCGTCGGCAGGTGTAGATCCACACCGTCCTGCGCGGCCAGCGCGGTCAGGGTCCGCATCGACACGTCCAGATCGTCACCGGCGTACGGCAACGCCCGCAGCGGGCGGTCCAGGGGCCGGAAGAAGTCATCCCAGTGGATCAGCACCACGCGGCGCGCGCCGACGGTGCGGACGGTCTCGGCCCAGTAGTCGCGCAGGTAGGTTTCAGGCTGCAGACCGAGCTGGCCGATGCCCAGATAGATCACCTCGGCGCGCTGACCGGCCAGCGCGCCCGGCACGAAGCCGGCGCTGCCGACGACCAGCATCCGGCGCCCGCTGGGCCGGTGCGCCACCATCGTCGACCAGGCCTCCCCGCACCGGTACACCGAGGCCCGCACGGGCGGGTCGACCGGCGCGTCGATCACGCCGGGAAAGCGGTCCGGCGGGCAGTGGTCGCCGACGATCAGCGTGACCTCGAAGTTGCCCAGGGGCATCGATTCACCGGGGGAGGCCACCACGACGCGGTCGGCGGGCAACCGGTGCCCGATGTGCGCCGCCGAGTGACCGCCGACCAGTGTGGCGCCGGTGCGCTGCGCGACCACCGCCGAGTCCATGGCATGGTCGAAGTGGGTGTGCACCGGGACCACCGCATCGAGGCTGCGTACCCCGAGCCGGCCCAGGCAACCGTCGATGCGGGGCTGCGAGGGAGCGATCCGGCCCAGCCCGACCTGCAGCAGCGACGGCCTGCTGAAGAAGCCGTCGGTCAAGATCGCCGATGTGCCATCGGAGATCAGCAGCGTGGTGACACCGGCCCAGGTCACCGTCGGTGCTGCGGCCGCGCCGGCCGGCGGCAGGTCGAAGTACCGGGCGTAATCGTCGAT
Organism: Mycobacterium sp. ITM-2016-00316; assembly: GCF_002968335.2. Taxonomy (NCBI): domain Bacteria; kingdom Bacillati; phylum Actinomycetota; class Actinomycetes; order Mycobacteriales; family Mycobacteriaceae; genus Mycobacterium; species Mycobacterium sp. ITM-2016-00316. The sequence goes on along the minus strand of NZ_CP134398.1, from coordinate 5,290,179 downwards.
ATCGGGCCGGCCGGCTTTCAGGCGCATGCGCAGAGCCTATTGCCCGAAGCTGGAGGAACCCTGCGCTACCGGGTCCCGTACCGGCGGCGGAACTTCTCCACCTGCCCGGCCGTGTCGAGGTGGCGGTTGGTTCCGGTCCAGAACGGGTGTGAGTCGGCGGTGACGTCGACGACGACCAGTGGGTAGGTGGCGCCCTGGTAGTCGATGGTGCGCTCGCTGGTGACCGTCGACCGGATCAGGAAGGTCTTGCCGGTGCCGGCGTCCTGGAAGACCACCGGGTGGTAGTCGGGGTGGATATCGGGTTTCATTCTTCTCCGTTCAGCATGATGTGGTCATCGGTGAGGTCGTGTGCAAGCTCGGAGCAGGGATCTTCGTGCCACTCCCCGAACGGGTCGGGGAAGCCGGCCCAGCCCTGCGGGTTGGCGAGTTCGGCATCGGTGAGCAGTGCGCCGTGCAGTGCGGTCGTGATGGTGGCCGGGTTGGCCCCGCAGACCAGGATGGTCAGCGCGATGTGCCGGTCGCCGAATCGGTCGTCCCAGTGCGAGGAGGCCATGGCCGTGCGCTCGGGGTCGACGTAGGCGCGATCGCGCTCCGACATGCCCGCCAGCCAGCGCCCGGCGTCGCCGACGCCGAGTCCGCCGCCGGCGGATTCGATCCACACCACGGTGTCGGGTTGGCTGGCCAGCCAGGCCCGTCCGCGTACCCGCACCACCCCGTCGAGCAACGCGTCGATGGCCTGGTGCAGGCGCTCGGGGTGAAAAGGCCTGCGCGCGTTGAACTCCAAGAGTTCCACCTCGCCGTCGGGATGCAGCGGCGGCTGCCCGGCCAGCAGCGAATCGTGCGGATCGTCGGAGCGGCCCCGACGCGACTGGGCGTCGAGGTGCTTGAGCGCGGTGGTGAAGTGCTGGAGCCCGACCGTGATCCGTGCCCGGGGCGCCAGCCTGCGCAGCACGGCAAGGGTGGCCCGGTCGGCTTCGGTCAGCACCAGCACATCGGCGAAGGCCGCCTGCCCGACCACCACCTGCGCCACGGTGCGGGAGTCGTCGAGCTCGTCGTCGCCGAGCGCCTGGCTCAGCCAGACACCGGTGTCGATACATGTCACGACGGCCTGGATCTCGACGTCGCGCCCGGCCGGGCCGTCGATGTAGCCGGGCCCCAGTTGCACGGAGGTATCGTGGATGGCCGCGCAGATCGCCTCCGGGTCAAGCCATTTCATCAGTTGAACGACGATGCGCTGCACGTCGTCGCGCCGGTGCAGCTGGCGCAGCAGGATCAGCAGATCATTGCGGATGGTGCAGGTGACACAGCAGTTGGTGATCTCCAGCGGCCACTGGGTGATCACCAACTTGGTGTCGCGCATGTTGCTGACCTGCCGGACCACCACGTGTCCGTCGACCGAGTAGCCGACCACCGCGGTTCCCTCGTCGCGCAGCAGGACGTCCACGGCGTCGGTCCCCGCACCCTGACCGGCTACCAGTATCACTGGCGTCCGCATCTCATCACACCCTATCGGTAACGATTTTCAATAAGTCAGTTCCGTACGCTACCGTGTGGCGGTCAGCTTGTCGAAAATCGTTTTCATTAACGACCGAGCATGTATGAGGAGCCGTCGATGTCTGCGCACTGCCAGGTCACCGGGCGCGCACCGGGTTTCGGTAACCGGGTGTCGCATTCCAACCGTCGTACCCGTCGCCGCTGGAATCCCAATATCCAGATCAAGACCTACCATCTGCCCTCGGAGGACCGTCGTATCCGGCTGCGGGTCAGCACCAAAGGGATGAAGGTCATCGACCGCGACGGGATCGAGGCCGTGGTGGGGCGGCTGCGCCGGGAAGGGCAGAAGATCTGATGGCCAAGAGCAACGACATCCGGCCCATCGTCAAGCTGAAAAGCACCGCAGGAACCGGGTATACGTACGTCACGCGGAAGAACCGGCGCAACGATCCGGACCGGTTGGTGTTGAAGAAATACGACCCGGTGCTGCGCAAGCACGTCGATTTCAAGGAAGAACGCTGATGGCAAAGAAGTCCAAGATCGTCGCGAACGAGCGACGCCGCGAGACGGTGGCGCGCTACGCGCAGCGTCGTGCCGAACTGAAAGAACTGATCCGCAAGCCGGATACCGATGCGGCGCAACGCGTTGCCGCGCAGGCCGAGCTGCAGCGGATGCCGCGCGATGCCAGCCCGGTCCGGGTGCGCAACCGCGATGCGGTCGATGGGAGGCCGCGCGGCCACCTGCGCAAGTTCGGGCTGTCGCGGGTACGCACGCGCGAGCTGGCGCACCGCGGTGAGCTGCCCGGCATCCGGAAAGCGAGCTGGTGATGGCACCCCGCGCACCGAAGAAACGCAGGCCCGCGCCCGAAGAGATCAAACGGCCACGTCAGAACAAGCTCAAGGCGCTCGGTATCACCGAGGTCAACTACAAGGACATCTCGGTTCTGCGAACGTTCATCTCCGACCGGGGCAAGATCAGGTCCCGTCGGGTCACCGGGCTCACCCCGCAACAGCAGCGGCAGGTCGCGATCGCGATCAAGAACGCCAGGGAAATGGCGTTGCTGCCCTACGGCGGGCCCTAGCCGTCGACTCTGGAAGACGCTGTGGACCAGCCGTTCTCCGAGACGAATTCGGACAGCGGCCGGCCGACAGTCCACTGGTCGATCTCCAGGGCGGGCCGATCCGGGAAATCCGGGACCGGACCCAGGCAGAGGATGGCCACCGGATCGGCGCCCGGCGGCATGCCCAGCAGTTCGGCCAACCGGGCCGGTTCGAAGATCGACACCCAGCCCATGCCGAGACCTTCCGCGCGAGCGGCCAGCCACATGTTCTGGATCGCGCACGAGACCGAGGCCAGATCCATCTGCGGCATCGTGCGGCGCCCGAAGACATGGCGCTGCCGATCGTCACGCAGCGCGACCACCAATAATTCGGCGCATTCCAGGATGCCCTCGACCTTCAGTTCCAGGAACTCCTCGGCGCGCGGGCCCAGAGCCTCGGCGGTCAGCTTGCGTTCCTGATCGACGAGGTCGTGCATCGCGTGGCGCAGGTCGGCATCGGTGATCCGGACGAAGTGCCACGGCTGCATCAGACCGACACTCGGTGCGGCGTGTGCGGCGTTCAGCAGCCGGGCCAGGATGTCTTCGTCGACCGCGGCGCCGGCAACGAAGCGGCGCATATCGCGGCGTTCGGCGATGGTCCGGTAGACGGCCCGGCGCTCGGCGGTGCTGAACGCGTGATCGGTCACGCCCGTCAGCCTAGAGACCCCCGGCGGCCCTGGTGCTGCGCAGCCCCGCCGCGGCCGCGCCGAGGCAGGCCGCGGCGACGGCACCGGCGAACCAGGGGAACACCGATGCCAGATCCCACCGGGTGGCGGCCCAGCCGGCGATCAGGGTCGGGACGGCCATGGCGCTGTAGGCCAGCAGGTAGAACGCCGACATCGTCTCACCGCGCCGCGTCGGGGGCACCACGTCGGACAGGTGGCGCAATGAGCCGCCGAATCCCAGTCCGAACGTCGCGCCGAGAAGCACCGCGGCCACGAACACCAGTTCCCAGCGGTGGGTCAGCAGGACCGGAATGGTCAGCAGCAGGGACACGGCCATCCCGATATCGCCGATGATCGCCGAGTATCTGGCGGGCAGCCGGGTGGCGCCGAGCTGGGCCATGGCGGCTGCGAACGCGGTGGTGGCGACCACCGCGCCTCCGAAGACCAGGTTGTCGATATGGGTCTGCTGCGCGGCCAGCGACGGGTACAGCGACAGCAGCACCCCGAGCACCGACCAGGAGGCCATGGCGCCCAGTGCCGAGAACCAGAAATCGGCGCGGATCTCTTCCGGCACGGCCGGTTTGGCCAGCCGAATGGGGCCGGGCGTGCGCGCGGTGTGTGGCTCGTTGAGGGCCAGCAGGCCGACGCTGATCAGCAGGCAGATCACCGCGACGACGGCGTACGGCGTGCGCAGCGGATGCGGCGCGTACTGGGCCAGCAGTGCCGAGCCGATGATGGCGACCGTCATCCCGATGTTGAAGCTGACACCACTGAGTTGGCCGGTGCGCACCCCGCGGTCCGGGCGCAGATCGAGCAGTGCCGCCGCGCCGGCGACGACGATGGAGCCGACCGCCGCGCCGTGGATGGTGCGGGCCAGCAGCAGCATCGCCATGCTGTCGGCGATCAGGAAGACCCCGAGGCCGATCAACAAGGCCGCCAGCGCCCCGATCAGAACCGGTTTCCGGCCGACGACATCGGAAATTTTCCCCGACACCAACACGGCCGCCAGGGCCGCCAGCGCGTACACCGCGAAGACGATGGTCGTGGCCAACGGAGAGAGATGCCAGTTCGCCTCATAGATGCCGTACAGCGGGGCGGGCAACCCGGAGACGCCCAGGGCGACACCGCTCAGCACCAACACCAACGGGTATGCCCAGCGCTGCGTCGGGGTGGTCGCAGGGTCGAATGCCACCATCGCGGTCACCTCCGGTGTCTGGTTTGACGGACATCGAACCCGTCCGAGGCTACGCTGGGTTCGACAGAGATCAAACCGAATATGACCGAGGTTATTCCGATGGCGGACAACGCGCTGGTCACCGAGTATCCGGTGCACCCGGTCGGTTCCGTGCAGAAGGTGCTGGCGGCGATCCATGATCCCGTGCGGTTGGAGATGGTGCGCCGGCTGCACAACGCGCAGGCACCACTGCAGTGTGTGGTGCTCTACGACGGCATCAACAAATCCACGGCCGCCCATCATTTCAAGATCCTGCGCGAGGCCGGTATCACCGAACGTCTGATGATCGACGGGCTGACCTATCAGAAGCTGCGCCGCGACGCGGTGGAGTCGGCCCTGCCCGGGTTGTTGGCCAGCGTCGTCGGCGGCGCCAACCGGGATGCCGAGCCTCAGTAGCTGTACGTATTCGCCGGTTCCGGGATCTGGACCACGGTCTCGGCGCGCAACTCGCCTGCCGAGGCGCGGCCCTCCACACGCACCCACGTCCCATCGGGCAGGGCTGCCGCCGTCGCGGCCCCCGGTCCTGCGAGACCGATCCGCGCGAGCTGTGCGTCCGCCGCGCAGCACAGGATGACCACCCGGCCGAGGTAGGTGCGGGCACCGTCGCGGATGGTGAACCCGGTGACGGTGAGCAGCCGGTCGTTCATGGTGCCCGCGGAGTCCTGGGCGAGGCGGATGAGCACCTCGGGCAGCGACAGTTCGGGGGCGCGGCCGGCAGGCAGCTCCGGAAACGGTCGGCGTTCCGCGGCGGAGGCGCTCACGGCGGGCCGGGCCGATTGTGGCCCCAGTGCCGGCGGAACCACGAAGGCCAGCAACGCAACCGGAATGACCAGCAGCCACGTCACGCCGGACCGGTGCTCGTGACCGGCGTGCTCACGGTCGCGTGGTCCGTGCCGGATATCGCCGACGATGGCGATCAGGGCCAGTGCGATCAGTACCACCGCCGACGCCCATAACCACGGCAGCAGAGCGGGTTTCACATAGCGGGTGAACGCGCCGCTGAACGCGATGATGGCCGTGCTCAGCCCGACGAGCAGCAGCAGGGCGTTCTCGGTCTCGCGGCTCATCGCGCACCCAGAATCAGCAGGCCGACGCCGGTGCCCAGCGCGGTGGCCACCACGAAGGTGACCGGTGCGAACCGGATGGCGAACGCGCGCCCGAACATTCCGGCCTGCATCGCGAAGAGCTTGATGTCGATGGCGGGCCCGACCACCAGGAACACCAGGCGCGGCACCAGCGGCAACATGGACAGGCTGGCGGCGACGAAGGCGTCGGCCTCCGAGCACAGCGCCAGCACGACGGCGAGCGCGGCCATCACCAGGATGCCCAGGGCGAGCTGGCCCGCCAGATGCTCGAACATCCACGGTGGGACCAGGATGTGCAGCGCCGCTGCGGCGGCAGCGCCCAGCACCAGGAAGGACGACGCCTGCAGGAAATCGTGCCGGGCCGCCTCGGTGAAGGTGGTGAAGCGGGAATCCGATTGGTGCGCAGGGAAAGGCAAGCTACGCGTAATCCATCCGGGTTGACCGAACCTCGCCCACAATGCGCCCATGGTCAAGGCTGTCAACAACGAGGCCATGCATCGTGCCAGCACCATCAACGGTTCACCCGGAAACGCCACCGCCGTGGCGATCAGCACCACGGGGTTGATGGCGGGCGCGGCGAGCATGAACGTCAGCGCGGCCGCCCCGACCGTCCCGTTGCCGAACAGTCTGCGTGCGATGGGCACCGAGCCGCACTCGCAGCCGGGCAATGCGGCGCCGCCGACACCGGCGGCCAGTATCGCGGCAGCCGGACGTCGAGGAAGCCAGCGCGCCAAGCGATCCGGTGTCACGAAGGTGGCGACCGCGCCGCTGACCAGAACGCCCAGCGCGAGGAAGGGCAGTGCCTGCACGAAGATTCCGCAGAACACCGTTGCGGCCGTGGCGATCTCGGGGTTGCCCGCCACGAATTCGCGCGCTGTCGTGCCGATCAGGGCGAGCCCGATGATGGTGGCCACCAGGACTGGCATCGAACCGATGCGGCGGGTCGCATGTGTCCCGGCCGTCACCGTGACCATTCTGCCAGCAATGGGATACGCCATGACCCTGATGCAGCTTTCGGACTAGGGTGGGGGGATGGTCTTGCATGTATTTCTGGCGAAGGCGGCATCCACGGTGGTGACCGGAGTGGTCGGCGCCGCGGCTTACCAAGGGGTCAAAAAGGTGGTCGCCAAGGCGCCGGTTCGGGAGGCCTCCGTGACCGCGACCTCATGGGCGTTGCGCGGGGTGCGCAAGGCCGAGGAGGGTGCCGAGTCGGCCCGGCTCACGGTCGCCGATGTGGTCGCCGAGGCCCGGGAGCGCATCGGCGAGGAAGTCCCGCCGCCGGCCGTCGCCGACACCGCGCACGATCACGATCACTGACGCCGTGGTCGCCCTGACCGTCCTGTCGGACGCGGCGGGCCGAATTCGGCTGGACGCGCCCTGGTTCCGCAACGACTCGCCGCGGGCAGTGGCCATCGAGGATGCGGTGGAGCAGGTGCCGGGCGTACGCGCGGTGCACGCCTATCCCCGCACCGGGTCGATCGTCGTCTGGTACTCACCCAAACGCTGCGACAAGGACGCCGTGTTCGCGGCCATCGACGCAGCCGCACATGTCGCCCGGGACCTTGTTCCGGTCCGGCTGCCGCGTTCGGCCGACGTGACCAATGCCGATGTGCTGCGCATGGCGGTCGGTGGCACCGCCCTGGTCCTGCTGGGGGTGCGGCGGTACGTGTTCGCCCGTCCGCCGCTGCTGGGCCCGACCAGCCGGTTGGCAGCCACCGGCGTCACCGTCTTCACCGGCTATCCGTTCCTGCGTGGCGCACTGCGGACCCTGCGCGGCGGCCGGTCCGCAGGCACCGATGTCCTGGTCAGCGCTGCGACGATCGCCAGCCTGGTACTCCGGGAGAACGTGGTCGCGCTGACAGTGCTGTGGCTGTTGAACATCGGCGAGTATCTGCAGGATCTGACGCTGCGGCGGACCCGGCGGGCGATCGCCAAGTTGTTGCAGGGCAATCAGGACACCGCCTGGGTGCGGTTGCCCGACGGGACCGAGGTCGAGATCGCCACCGCCGAGTTGCGGATCGGCGATGAGGTGGTGGTGCACGATCAGGTGGCGCTACCCGTGGACGGGGTGATTGTCGACGGAGAGGCCATCGTCGACCAGTCGGCGATCACCGGTGAGAATCTGCCGGTGGCCGTCGCCGCCGAAGTCCGGGTGTTCGCGGGCTCGGTGGTGGTGCGCGGTCGCCTGGTGGTGCGCGCCGATGCGGTCGGTAGCGAGACCACGATCGGTCGGATCATCTCCCGGGTCGAGGAGGCCCAGCAACACCGCGCACCCATCCAGACGGTGGGAGAGAGTTTCTCCCGGCGCTTCGTGCCCGCCTCGTTCCTGCTGTCGGCACTCACGCTGGTGCTCACCCGGGATGTGCGCCGGGCGATGACGATGCTGCTGGTCGCCTGCCCCTGCGCGGTGGGCCTGTCCACGCCGACGGCGATCAGCGCCGCGATCGGCAACGGTGCCCGGCGCGGCATCCTGATCAAGGGCGGATCACACCTGGAAGAGGCCGGCCGGGTCGACGCGGTGGTGTTCGACAAGACCGGCACCCTGACGGTCGGTCGCCCGGTCGTCACCAATCTCGTTGCCTTCCATAAGGACTGGGAACCCGAACAGGTCCTCGCCTATGCCGCGAGTTCGGAGATCCACTCCCGGCACCCGCTGGCCGAGGCAGTGATCCGTTCCACCCAGGAACGACATATCGAGATCCCGCCGCACGAGGAGTGCGAGGTGCTGGTCGGTCTCGGTATGCGAACCAGGGCCGACGGCCGGACTCTGCTGCTGGGTAGTCCGTCGCTGCTGCGGCAGGAAAAGGTCCGGGTCACCAAGAAGGCCACCGAGTGGGTGGATACTCTGCGTAAGCAGTCCGAGACACCGCTGCTGCTGGCCGTGGACGGCAAGCTCATCGGCTTGATCAGCCTGCGTGACGAGATCCGCCCGGAGGCCGCCGAAGTGCTGGACCGGTTGCGCGCCAGCGGTGTTCGCCGCATCGTCATGCTCACCGGTGATCATCCCGACACCGCCGCGGTGGTCGCCGATCAACTCGGTATCACCGAGTGGCAGGCCGAGGTGCTGCCCGAGGACAAGCTCGCCGTCGTGCGGGGACTGCGTGATGAGGGGCATATCGTGGCCATGGTCGGTGACGGCGTCAACGACGCGCCTGCGCTCGCCGAGGCCGATATCGGCATCGCCATGGGACTGGGCGGCACCGATGTCGCGGTGGAGACCGCCGACGTGGCGCTGGCCAGTGATGATCTGCGCCGGCTGCTCGATGTCCGCGATCTGGGCGGGCGCGCCGTCGAGGTGATCCGGCAGAACTACGCCATGTCCATCGCCGTCAATGCGCTCGGTCTGCTGATCGGCGCCGGCGGCGCGCTGTCTCCGGTGTTGGCCGCGGTGCTGCACAACGCCTCTTCGGTCGCTGTGGTGGCCAACAGTTCCCGGCTCATCCGCTACGAGCTGACTAGCGGAACGGAGCGGGCGTGATCCCGTGCTCGGTGAGCCGTGCCCGGACTGCGGCGGCAATCTGTACCGCCCCGGGTGAATCCCCGTGCACGCACACCGATTCGGCGTTGACCGGGATGTTCGTGTGATCGACGGCGGTGACCCGGCCCTCGGTCACCATCGTCAGCACCCGATCGGCGATTTCGTCGGCGTCGTGCAATACGGCGCCGTGATCGCGGCGGGACACCAGCTGTCCGTCGGGAAGATAGGCCCGGTCGGCGAATACTTCGGAAACCGTCCGCACGCCGAGTTTCTGGGCGGCGGCGAAGAATGCCGAACCGCTGAGTCCCAGCACGGGTAACTCCGGATCCACGGCGTAAACCGCCTCGGCGACCGCCCGGGCCTGTGTTTCATGAGTGACGATCGTGTTGTACAGGGCACCATGTGGTTTCACATAGGACACCGCGATACCGGCGGCCCGTGCCAATGCCGACAAGGCACCGATCTGATAGATCAGGTCGGCGGTGAGGTCCGGCGGATCCACGTCGATGAACCGCCGGCCGAAGCCGGCCAGATCGCGGTAACCCACCTGGGCGCCGATCCGCACATCGCGTGCCGCGGCGGCGCGGCACACGCGCAGTAGCCCGGCAGGGTCTCCGGCGTGGAACCCGCAGGCCACGTTGGCCGATGTCACGATGTCCAGCATCGCGTCGTCGTCGCCGAGGCTCCAGACGCCGAAACCCTCTCCGAGATCGGCGTTCAGATCGACGGTGTGCGAGGTCACGGCGTTCAGCCTAGTGCGCCGCCTTGCCCGGCCAGGTCCAGTCGGCCGTCGGCGGCCTGTATGAGGGCGGCGTCGTGGGTGGCCGCGATGACGGTGGTGCCGTCGTCGGCGAGGCGTCGCAGGTGCGCGATCAGCTGTGCCGCCGCGGCGGCATCCAATCCGGTGGTGGGTTCATCGAGCAGGAGCAGCGGTGCCTGTTGGACGAAAGCCTGTGCCAGCAGCACACGTTGCCGCTGCCCTCCGGACAGTTCGCCGAGGGTGCGGTGCCGCAGTTCGGCGATACCCAGTGTCGCCAGCCAGTGCTCGACGACCGCCCGGTCTGCAGCCTTGGGCCGGCGCAGCAGTCCGAGATGCCGCCACCGGCCCATCATCACGGCCTCGGACACCGTCACCGGAAACGAGTCGGTCACCCGACTGCGCTGCACGGCGAACGCGACGTTGTCCGTGCCGGTGCGGATGCTGCCCGCGTCGGGTTCCTGGACGCCCGCCAGGAGCCCGAGCAATGTCGACTTGCCGCAGCCGTTGGGCCCGATGACGGCGGTCACCATCCCCGCCGGGATGGACAGGTCGAGCCCACGGAAGACCGGCGCGCCGGCGTAGCTGAAGTCCAGGCCGGCGACGTCGATGGGGGCGGTGACCGGGGTCACCTTATTGATAATGACATTCATTACTGCTAAGAGTGTACGGCATGACGCACTGGCTGATTGACCCGTTCCAGGCCGACATGGTCCTTCGGGCACTGGTGGCCGGTGTGATCGCCGCCTGCCTGTGCTCTCTGGTGGGGTGCTGGGTTGTGCTGCGCCGCAGCGTGTTTCTGGGCGAGGCGATGACGCACGGCATGCTGCCCGGGGTCGCCGTCGCGGCGCTGCTGGGGGTGAGCCTGATGGCCGGCGGGCTGGTGGCGGCGCTGGTCATGGCGTTCGGGGTCGCCTCAATAGGGCGTTCCTCGAAGCTGGCCTCGGATACCAGCATCGGTCTGCTGCTGGTCGGCATGCTTGCCCTCGGCGTCGTCGTGGTGTCGCGGTCACAGAGCTTCGCGGTGGACCTCACCGGCTTCCTGTTCGGAGACGTCTTCGCGGTGCGCACGAATGATCTCGTCATCCTCGCGGCGGCACTGCTGCTGACCGTTGTCGCCGTCATCGCCGGCCACCGGGCTTTCGTGGCGGTGACGTTCGATCCGCGCAAGGCCGTCACCCTGGGACTGCGCCCGAATTTGGCCGTTCCCGCGCTGACCGTGCTCATGGCGGTGGCCATGGTCGCCTCTTTCCACGTCGTCGGCACGCTTCTGGTGCTCGGATTGCTCGTCGCGCCGCCGGCTGCCGCGCTCATGTGGGCACGCTCCATCCCCCGGGTGATGCTGTTGTCCGCGGTGATCGGCAGTGCCGCGGTCTATCTCGGGCTGCTGATCTCCTGGTACGCCGGCACAGCGGGCGGGGCGACCATCGCCGGTGTGGCGGTGCTGCTGTTCTTCGCCTCGGCCGCGCTGGCATTGCTGCGCAACCGCTGGAAGCCGGTCGCGGTTGTCGCCGCCACGGCGGTCGTCGCGGTGGGGTGTTCCAGCACGCAAGCGCCCCCGGCGCCGCCGGAGAGCTCATCGGCCTCCACCGGCGACGGGGTGGACATCGAGGACGGCGCCCGTGAAATCGACGGTGCGCTGACCAAGCTGGTGCTGGTCGACCCGGCCACCGGAGCGACGTCGGTGTATGAGGCCGTGGACGAGATCGAGACCCAGATCGGTTCCTACGGAGCGGTTTCTGCGCTCTACGGCGACGGTCGGTTCGGTTATTTGCGGGCCGGGGAGCGGACGGTCATCGTGGATGCCGGCGCGTGGACCTTCGACCATGGCGAGCACTACCACTACTTCGCCAGCGACGCGGCCGAGGTGGCGACCCTCGATCTCCCGGTCGCGGCGGTGGCCGCAAGCAACTCCACGGTGGCGGTCCGGTCCGAGGCCGGTGCGGTGGACCTCTTCGATCGGGAAATGCTCGGCACCAAGGTGATCGAGACCCCGGAGGGCCTGACGGTCCCACCGGACACCGCGACCGTGGTGCCCTATGGCAGCAGGATCGTCACCGTGAGCAACGGTGGTCGGCTCCAGGTCACCGGTGACGCCGGTACGACCGAACTCGATGCTGAATGTGCCGGCCCGACCTGGGCCAGGGCGACCCGCAAGGCTGTCGTGTTCGGCTGTCAGAACGGCGCGGTCCGGGTCACCGGCGGCGAGAAGGATCTCACGGTCACCGCGATGCCCTATCCCGCGGACGCGCCGGCGCAACATCCGGCTCAGATGGAACACCGGGACCGTTCCGATGTGTTCGCCGGGGTGGCCGAGGGAACGGTGTGGGTGCTCGACAGCCGGCAGCGCGCCTGGACGCCCATCCGCGTTCCGGATGCCGTCGCCACCAATACCGCCGGTGACGGAACCGTATTGGTACTGCGCCGGGACGGAACTCTGAGTGCCTTCGACGTCAACACTCGTGCGGAGACAGCGCGGATTCCCTTGATCTCCGGTGGCGTACCCGCCGGGGGGCCGCAGCCGGTCGTCGATCTCGATTCCGACCGCGCCTATGTCAACAACGCGGCGGCCAAGGAGGTCTACGAGATCGACTATGCCGATGGGTTGCGCATCGCTCGCACCCTGCGCACCGAGGTCACGCCCGGACTCATGGTCGAGGCCGGCCGGTGACACGGCGGGCCCTGGCACTACTCGCGGCTCTGATCAGCGTCCTGGCCACGGCCTGCGGTGGCGGGTCCGGCAGCAGTGGCGAGATCGTGGTGACCACGAACATTCTCGGCGACGTCGTCCGCAACATCGTCGGGGACGCCGCCGCGGTCCGGGTTCTGATGCAACCCAACGCCGATCCACACTCGTTCGGAGTCTCGGCGCAGGACGCCGCCGCGATGAACAGCGCCGGCCTCATCGTCTACAACGGTCTCGGACTCGAAGAGAACGTCACCCGAAATGTCGAAAGTGCTGCCTCGCATGGCGTGTCGACGCTCGCGATCGGCGATCGCATCGACCCGATCCAGTACGCCGAGGGCGACAGCGCGGGCATGCCGGACCCGCACTTCTGGACCGATCCGGAACGGATGATCACCGCCGTCGATGTCATCGAGGAGGCGATCGTGCGCGATGTCGCCGGTGTCGACGTCGACGCCGTCGCCCGCAACGCCGAGAACTATCGCGCACAACTGCGCCAGCTCGACGACACGATGAGCCAGGGTTTCGCAACGCTCCCGACGGAGCGGCGCAAGCTGGTGACCAACCATCATGTGCTGGGATATCTGGCGCAGCGCTTTGATTTCGAGGTGATCGGTGCCGTGGTGCCCAGTGGCACCACACTGGCCGCCCCGAGTGCATCCGACCTGCAGTCGCTGGTCGGCGCGATCCAATCCGCCCGGGTGCCCGCCATCTTCGTCGACTCGTCGCAGCCGGAAAAGCTGGCGCGGGTCTTGGCACAGGATGCCGGCGTACAAGTGCAGATCGTGCCGCTCTACAGCGAATCCCTCAGTCCGCCAGGCTCGCAGGCCGACACCTATCTCGACATGATGCGCGCCAACACCGACGCCATCATCACCGGACTGCGATAACCGCAGATTTCACTATCCCCAAAAGAAGGAGCAACAATCATGTCCAATCCGCGGTGGTTGTACCGTGCCGGAGCCGCGACGTTCACGGCGGCGGCGCTGGCAGCATGTTCGTCGGGCACCGACAGTGCAGACAGCACGGGCACTTCCGAGACCTCGGGTACCGCCTCGGCGGCGCCGAGCGCGCCGATCGTCGAGCCGTTGGTGACCACCTACGACGGCGGACTGTATGTCCTCGACGGTGAGACCTTGGAGGTCAAGCAGGATATTCCGCTCGACGGTTTCCTGCGGATCAATCCCGCCGGTGATCACGGCCACCTCCTGATCACCACCAGCGATGGCTGGCGCATTCTGGACGCCGCCGGTGGCACGCTGACCGACGACACGTTCCCGGGTGCCGAGGCGGGCCACGTCACCCCGCACGGCGAGAACACCGTGCTGTTCGCCGACGGCACCGGCGAGATCACCGCCTTCGATCCGCACGCGCTGGAAGCCGGCGGCATGCCCGAGACCCGGAACTGGAAGACCCCCGAACCGCATCACGGTGTTGCGGTGATCCTTACCGACGGCACACTTGTCCACTCGCTCGGCAACCCGGACACCCGGGTCGGGGCCGTGGCGCTCGAAGGAGGTGAGCGTGAGATCGCCCGCAACGAGGAATGCCCGGGCGTGCACGGCGAGACGGTTGCCGCCGATGAGGTCGTCGTCATCGGCTGCGAGAACGGTGTCCTCACCTACGCGAACGGTGAATTCACCAAGATCGCCAGCCCGACCCCGTACGGCCGGATCGGCAACACCCGCGGACATGAGGACTCCCCCGTGGTGCTCGGCGATATGAAGGTCGACGCCGATGCCGAGATGGAGCGGCCCAACCAGTTCTCGCTCATCGACACCACCACCGACCAGCTGAAGTTGGTGCCACTTCCCGAGGGTGTGAGCTACTGGTTCCGTTCGCTGGGGCGCGGACCTCAGGCCGAGGCGCTCATCTTGGGGACCGACGGCAAGCTGCACGTCTTCGATCCGGTCACCGGCGACCTGGTCACGTCGATCGAGGTGACCGGGCCGTGGACCGAACCTGATGACTGGCAGCAGCCGGCCCCGGCGGTGTTCACCCGTGAGGACGCGGTATATGTGAGCGACCCGGCGACCAAACAGATTCATCTGGTGGATCTGGCCGCTGGCACCGTGACCGAATCGGTGACGTTGGAACAGACACCGAATGAACTCAGTGGCGCGGTCGGCCACGACGACCACTGAGACCACTCGGGAACCGGCCGGAGGCACCGCCTACGGCCGGTTCCCCTGTCAGTGTGAATGTTGTTGGGTCACACCCCAGGCGGGGAGCGGGTCGGAGTAGGCCAGCCAGGCCTGTTCCCCCTCGGCGACTTCGTCGTCGGTCAAAATCGCCTCGTCCAAGAGGCGATGGACCTTGTCGCGGTCCAGTTTCACGCCGATGAAGACGATCTCCTGGCCGGGGGTGATCTCGGTGTTCGACCAGTACTGGGCCGGTTCGATCACCAGGTTCGGCCCGGCCTGTGACCAGATGGCGGCGATCGTGGGGCGGCTGGCGATCCAGCAGAATCCCTTGCTGCGCAGCACTCTGGTGGTCTGGGCGAGCGCGTCGGCCAGACGCTGGGGGTGGAAAGGCCGGTCGGACCGGAAGGTCATCGAGCTGATGCCGTACTCCTCGGTCTCCGGTGTGTGCCCGTCGGCAATCTCCTCGTCCCAGCCGGGGGACTGCGCCGCGGCGATCGGGTCGAAGAGTCCGGTGCCCAGCACCTCGCCGATCTCGACGGCACCGTGATCGGTCCTGATGAGCTTGGCGGTGGGGTTGAGCCGGCGCAACAGGGTTTCGACCGTGTCGAGTTGTGCCGGGCTCACCAGATCGGTCTTGTTGAGCAGCAACACATCCGCGAACTCGACCTGGTCGGTGAGCAGGTCGGCGATGCTGCGTGCGTCGCCCTCACCCGCGGAAAGGTCCCGCTCGGCAAGGGATTCACCTCTGGCGATCTCGGACAGGAAGGTGGAAGCGTCGACGACGGTCACCATCGTGTCCAATGTGGCGAGCTGTCCCAGCTGGAAGCCGTCCTCGAACTCCCACTCGAAGGTGGCCGCCACCGGCATCGGCTCGGAGATACCCGTCGACTCGATGACCAGCTGATCGAAGCGGTTCTGTCGGGCCAGCGTGCCGACGGCCTCGACCAGGTCCTCGCGCAGGGTGCAGCAGATGCAGCCATTGGTCAGTTCGACGAGCTTCTCTTCGGTTCGGAGGGCAGGAGCGTAGCGACCCGGGGAATCATCCCGTTCCAGGTGCCCCTGTCCGGCGATCAGGGCGGCGTCGATGTTGATCTCGCTCATATCGTTGACGATGACCGCGACGCGGCGGCCCTCGCGGTTGGTGAGGATGTGGTTCAGCAATGTGGTCTTGCCGGCTCCGAGAAAGCCGGACAGGACGGTGACGGGAAGCAGGGTGGGGGCTGTCATGATGCTCCTTATTGAAAATGATTATCAATAAAGCATCCTCCGATGCGGCGTTAATTAATGCAAACGGTTATCGTTATCGGCGTGATCACATTTGTGTCGTCCCGCGCGTTGGCCGCGGGCCTGCTCCTGGCCGTTCCGTTCGCTCTCAGCGCCTGCGGGACGAGCGATGAACCGGCTCCGGCGTCGACCGCGGCCCAGGCCGGGGACTGCCCGACCGAGCCCGTCGAGGTCGTGGTCAGCGTCGACCAATGGGGCAAGATCGTGTCGGCACTGGCCGGGTCGTGTGCCAATGTGACCACGGTGCTGTCCGGCTCCTCGGTCGACCCGCACGATTTCGAACCGACTCCCTCGGATGCGGCGGCCTTCGAGGGTGCCCAGCTGGTCGTGATCAACGGCGGCCACTATGACGAATGGGCCGCCAAGCTCGCCGAGAGCACCGCCCCGGATGCGCCGGTCGTCGATGCGATGACGATCCTCGCCGGCGATCACGAGGGCCACGATCACGAGGTGCACGAGGAGCCCGGTCACGAGGAGCCCGGTCACGAGGAGCCTGGTCACGAGGAGCCTGGTCACGAAGGGCACGGTGACGGTGCCAACCCGCACGCCTGGTACAGCCCGATCGCGGTCACCGATGTCGCCACTGCGGTGACCGCCGAACTCACCGAACTCGCCCCGGCCGCAGGCGAATACTTCAGCGCCCGCAACACCGAGTTCACTGCGGCGTTGCAGCCGTACCGCGATCTCATCGCCGAGATCAAGGCCGGCGCCACCGGCAAGAGCTACGCCGCCACCGAGAGCCTGTTCGACGATATGGCCGCCGAAGTCGGGCTGGCCAACCGCACCCCGCCGGGCTACCAGGTCGCTGCGTCGAACGAGTCCGATCCCTCGCCGGCCGACCTCGACGCCTTCCTGCGGCTGCTGTCGGATCGCGGCGTCGACGTGCTGATCTACAACACCCAGACCGAGGGCTCGGTGCCCCAACAGCTGCGCGCCGCCGCCGAGTCCGCCGGGGTTCCGGTGGTCGATGTGACCGAAACGGTAGCGCCGGGCGCGCCGACGTTCGAGGCTTGGCAGGTGGATCAACTCACCGCCCTTGCCGAGGCGCTCGGTGTCAGATAACGCGCTTGTCTTCGAGGATGTCAGCGTCGTCCGTGGCGGCCGGCTGATCTGGTCGGAAGGCACCTTCGCGATCCCCGCCGGCGGCATCGTGGCTGTGATCGGATCCAACGGCTCGGGCAAGTCGACGCTGCTGCAGGTGGTCCTCGGCCTGCTGCCGGTGGCATCCGGATCGGTGCAGGTGCTCGGCGGGCGGCCCGGGGCGAACAACGATGCCATCGGGTATGTGCCGCAGGACTACGTGGCCGGTGCCGGCGAGGCGATCCGGGCGCGTGACGCCGTGATGCTCGGGCTCACCGGCCGCCGGTGGGGGGTGCACCGTGACACCGCGGCCGACCGGGCCCGGGTCACCGAGGCGTTGCAGGCCGTCGAGGCCGTCGAGTTCGCCGACCGGCGGGTGTCCGAGCTGTCCGGCGGCCAGCGTCAACGCATCGCCCTGGCCAATGCCCTGGTGTCCCATCCGCGGCTGCTCATCCTCGACGAGCCGCTGGCCGCGCTCGACCTGCGCAACCAGCACGAGATCGTCCAGCTGCTCTCCCGGCTGAACTCCCAATACGACGTGACCATTCTCGTTGTCGCCCATGATCTGAACCCGCTGCTGTCGGTCCTGGACAGTGCGGTGTACCTGCTCGACGGGCACGCCCACCACGCCGCCATCGATCAGGTGGTCGACGCGGACCTGCTGACCCACCTCTACGGCACCAAGGTCCAGGTCGCCAATACCCTGCAGGGCCAGCTGTACATGAGGAGCGGGTAGATGCCGGGCGGCACCGCGCAGGTTTATCTCGCGCTCGGCTATCAGGAGAACTGGTGGCAGATCCTGACCTCGGCGTTCATGCGCAACGCCTTGATCGGCGGCACCCTGGTCGCCCTGGCTGCCGGGCTGATCGGCTATTTCATCATCGTGCGCAACACCGCGTTCGCCGCGCACGCGCTGGCCCACATCGGCCTGCCGGGGGCAACCGGTGCGGCGCTGCTCGGCCTTCCGGTGGTGCTCGGGCTGGGCGTGTTCTGTATCGGCGGAGCGCTGGTGATCGGGGCGATGGGCAAGCGCGCCGGTGACCGCGAGGTCACCACCGGCACCGTGTTGGCGCTGGCGACCGGGTTCGGGCTGTTCTTCAACTCGCTGGCCACCAAGAACTCGTCGACGCTGACCAACGTGCTGTTCGGAAATCTGCTGGCGATCACCCATCAACAGCTGCTGACCTTCACCGCACTGCTGTTGGTGATCGCCGCAACCGTCGCAATCGTGTACCGCCCCTTGCTGTTCGCCTCGGTCAACGCTCAGGTCGCCGAGGCCAAGGGCGTGCCGGTGCGGGCCCTGTCCATCGTCTTCATGGCACTGCTCGGACTTTCCGTCACGATGGCCGTGCAGGCCGTCGGTACCCTGCTGCTGTTCGCTCTCGTCGTCACGCCGGCCGCGACCGCGATCATGCTGACCGCGCGACCGCTGGCCGCGATGGCGATCTCGACGGTGATCAGCTTGCTCTCGGTGTGGGCGGGCCTGGCGGTGTCGGCGGTTTTCAACATGCCGCCGAGCTTCGTCATCGTGACCATTGCGTGCGCCATCTGGCTCGCGGTGTGGTCGGGTAACCGGATCGGTGCCGTCGTCCGCTAGCCTCATGAGGCATGTCCAGAAGTCCGGCGCCGCGCAGGCGCGCGACGCTGGCATCGTTGGCTGCCGAACTCAACGTTTCCCGCACCACCATCTCCAATGCCTACAACCGGCCGGATCAGTTGTCGGCCGATCTGCGTGAGCGGGTGCTCGCCGCGGCAAAGGATTTGGGATACCCGGGCCCGGACCCGGTGGCGCGTTCGCTGCGCACCCGTAAGGCCGGCGCGGTGGGCCTGATGATCACCGAGCCGCTGAACTATGCGTTCAGCGATCCGGCGGCCCTGGATTTTGTTGCCGGACTTGCCGAATCGTGCGAGGAGGCCGGGCAGGGTCTGCTGCTGGTCGCGGCCGGTCCCAACCGCAGCGTCGATGACGGGTCGGCGGCCGTGCTCTCGGCGGGTGTCGACGGATTCGTGGTCTACTCGGCCTCCGATGACGACCCCTACCTGCCGGTTCTGCTGCAGCGCCAGCTGCCGATGGTGGTCGTCGATCAACCCGGGGATGTCCCCGGTGCATCGCGGGTCTGCATCGATGATCGCGCGGCGATGCGCGAGCTGGCTGAACACGTTGTGGGACTTGGCCATCGTGAGATCGGCCTGCTGACGATGCGGCTGGGGCGGGAATGGCCGCATGCGAGCGCCAAGCCGATGGTCGCTGACCCGCAGCGACTGAACTCACCGCATTTCCATGTCCAGCGCGAGCGGGTGCACGGTGTGTACGACGCGATGAGAGCGGCCGGACTGGATCCGGCATCGGTGACCGTGGTGGAGAGCTACGAACATCTGCCGCAGTCCGGTGGTGCGGCTGCGGAGGTGGCACTGGCCGCCAATCCGCGCATCACCGCGCTGATGTGCACCGCTGACGTGCTGGCAGTCTCGGCCATGGACTATTTACGCGCGCACGGCATCTTCGTGCCGGGCCAGCTCACGGTGACCGGTTTCGACGGCGTGCCCGAGGCGCTGGCGCGCGGCTTGACGACGGTCATCCAGCCGAGCATGGAGAAGGGCCGGCGCGCGGGCGATCTGCTGCACAACCCGCCGCGCTCGGGTCTGCCGGTCGTCGAGGTGCTCGCCACCGAGGTCGTACGGGGGCGGACCTCCGGTCCACCGGCCTAGCGCGTGCGCCGGGCCAGCACCACGTCATCGTGGGTGTGCTGCCCGTCCGGGCCGGCAGGCACGTCCCGTAGGCGTCGACGGTCGACGGTGACCTCCCAGTCCGTGCCCAGCAGGGCGACCACATCGTCGTGCAACAGATAGACCGCCGGATCGAATCCGTGCGATTTGGCCAGCTCGACGTCGATATCGGCATGGTGCACCACCAGCAGCAGACCACCCGGCGCGACGGCGGCCAGCAGTGCCCGCTCGGCGTCTCGCCCCGGGGAGTGCAGCAGCGCCGGGTAGTGCGCGGTGACGAGGTCGTAACCGCCTTCGGGCACGTCCAGGTCCTCCAGTCGGGACCGCATCCAGGTCACCGTGACCCCCGCCTGATCCGCGGCCGCGGCGGCCCGGTCCAGGGCCACCTGGGAGACGTCGAGGGCGGTGACATCCCAGCCCTGGCCGGCCAGCCACACCGCGTCGGCGCCCATGCCGCAACCGATATCGAGTGCCGAACCCGTTGGGCGGCCGGTGATCTCGGTGATGACGACGGGGTTGGGGCGCAGTTCCGGTAGCTGGTCCAGGAAGGAGTTGTAGCGCTCGTCCCACTCGTCGAACAGGGCGTGTGTCGGCGTCTCGGTCATGGGTCCAGGATGCGTCGCCGGCGGACCGATCGGCAATCAATCTTGCTGATCTGGCAATCGGGCATCGGCCAGGTACTGCAGCACCGCCGCCACATCGGCGGGGCTGTCGACCCGGTGACCGGCCAGGGTGTCGCCGGGCCCGATCTTGATGCCGACATCGCCGTCGCGCATCCGCCGGAAGGCCTTCTCGTCGGTGACGTCATCGCCGAGGAAGACCACTGCCGTTGCCGCACAACGGTTCCGCAGGATGTCGATGGCTTCGCCCTTGTCGGTCACGATCACCGCGAACTCCAGCACCGCCTTTCCTGCGGTGGTGTGGGCGTCCCAGGACTCGGCGGCCGCGGTGGCCAGGGCCAGGGCGGCCGCAGCGTCGGAGTCCGACGCGTTGCGCACGTGCAGCGCCACGCTGGCGGGTTTGGTCTCGACGGTCACCCCGGGACGGCCCGCGGCAATGGCGTTGAGCTCATCGATGATTCGGCCCAGCAGTGCGGTGTCGATCTCGTGGGCGAAACCGGACACATTCCCCGAGTCGCTGCGCTCCAGCCCGCCGGTCTCGAATTCCGCGCCGTGGCTACCGACCGCCTGCACCGCGCCCGACATTCCGGACAGCTCGCGCAACACGCCCAGCGCCCGCCCGGAGATCAGGGCCGCGACGGTATCGGGCAGGGCGGCCAGTGCTTCGAGCGCGGCCGCGGCCGCCGGCAGCGGCCGGGCATCGGCGGGGTTGTTCACGATCGGCGCGAGGGTGCCGTCGAAATCGGAGGTGACCAGCAGGCGCGGGGTGGACGCAGCGGCGGCGAGGGCGCGCTGCAGATCGGGGTCAAGCACCCCTCACACCTTAGGTTGTTCTCCGTCGCCGATGAGCAGCCGGACCGCCAGGTCGAGCCGTTTGGCCACGTCGGTGGCCGACGCGCGCCGGGTCAGCCAGGCCAGCAGGTTGGACAGCCACACATCGGAGATGACGCGGGCGATGTGGTACTGGTCCTCGGTGGGTTCGCCCTCGCTCATCGCGCGGGCGAACATGGAATCCATCAGCTTGCCGACATGATCGACCTCGCCGGCGGCCGACGCGTCGGCGAAGACGAAGGCGCGGGTCATGGCCTCGGTGAGCAGCGGGTTGCGCTGCATCGACCGGTTCAGCCTGCCCACCATGATGTTGAGCCGCTCGTACGGGGTGCCGCCGGTCAGGGTGGCGCGGTCGGTCTTGGCGTCGATGCGTTCGAACTCCCGGCCCAGTGCGGACACCAGCAGGTGCACCTTGGACGGGAAGTAGCGGTACAGGGTCCCGACGGCGACATCGGCGCGCTCGGCGACGGCCCGCATCTGGACGGCCTCGTAGCCACCCTTGGAGGCGATGGCCAGGGTGGCGTCCAGGATGCGCTTGCGGCGTTCGCGCTGCGCTTCGGAGCCGAGCTCGGATTCGGAGAGAACGGCCACGGCCATCACCTGACGTGGTGAGTCAGAACCCGATCCGGGTTGTGCAGGCGACGACATGTGGCGGACAACTCCTTCGTGATGCGCTTAGGGGGAAAACGATACGCATGCCGACTGTTGATCGCTCACCTCCCCGCTCGGAGATCACAACGGCGCGTGGCGGCCGTGGCCATGGTCGACTTGACGTCCGCACGCTGGCACTATTAGAACACGTTCTAGTGGGAAGCGGAGTCTTCTCACCCAAAGGCTAGGAGTCGCCGGTGTCCGTGTTGTCAGTGCAGGCCGACACATCCGATGAGTTCGCGGCCCGTGAGCTGGTCCGTAGCTGGGCCGGGAGCTCCGGAGCGATCGAGGCGACCCGCAAGGTGGAGCTCGGTGAACCCGATGCCTGGCGGGCCCCGTACACCGCTTTCGCCCAACTAGGGGCATTCGGTGTGGCGGTCCCCGAGGAGTTCGGCGGGGCGGGTAGCACCATCGCCGATCTGCTGGCCATGGTCGATGAGGCCGCCGCCGCCCTGGTGCCCGGTCCGCTGGCCACCACCGCGCTGGCCACCCTGGTGGTCGACGATCCGGCCGTGCTGGAGGCACTGGCCGGCGGCGAGCGCAGCGCGGGTATCGCCCTGGCGTCCGATATCGCCTTCGATGCGGGCACCGCGACGGGTATCGCGGCGTTCGTCCTGGGCGCGGACCCGGCGGGTGTCCTCGTGTTGCCGGCCTCGGACGGTTGGTTGCTGGTGGATGCCGCCGCCGACGGCGTCACGGTCGAACCGTTGGAGGCCACCGATTTTTCCCGCCCGCTGGCCCGGGTGGTGCTCGCCGGCGCCCCCGCCCAGGTGATCGGCGCCTCCGGGCAGCGGGTCACCGATCTGATCGCCACGGTGCTGGCGGCCGAGGCGGCCGGGCTGGCCCGCTGGCTGCTGGACACCGCCAACGAGTACGCGAAGGTGCGTGAGCAGTTCGGCAAGCCGATCGGCAGCTTCCAGGCCGTCAAGCACATGTGCGCCGAGATGCTGCTGCGCAGCCAGCAGGCCGCCGTCGCGGCCGCCGACGCCGCGGCCGCTGCTTCCGGCGATGACGCCGAACAGCTGTCGATCGCCGCCGCGGTCGCCGCGTCCATCGGCATCGATGCCGCAAAGAAGAACGCCAGGGACTGCATCCAGGTGCTCGGCGGTATCGGCATCACCTGGGAGCACGACGCGCACCTGTACATGCGTCGGGCCTACGCCGTCGCGCAGTTCCTGGGCGGGCAGTCCCGGTGGCTGCGCCGCACCGTGGAACTGACCCGTGCCGGTGTGCGCAGGCAACTGCACGTGGATATCGAAGACAGCATCGTCGACGCGGACCTCTTTCGTTCCGAGATCGCCGCTGCCGCAGCGAAGATCGCCGAGCTGCCCGAGGAAGAGCGCCAGCGTGCACTGGCCGAGTCGGGGCTGCTGGCGCCGCACTGGCCCAAGCCCTACGGCCGGGACGCGACGCCCGCCGAGCAACTGGTCATCGACGAGGAACTGAATGCGGCCGGGGTGGCGCGCCCGGACATCTCGATCGGCTGGTGGGCCGCGCCGACCATCCTGGCGGCGGGCACCCCGGAACTGATCGACCGGTTCATCCCCGGCACCCTCACCGGCGACGTGTACTGGTGCCAGCTGTTCTCCGAGCCGGGCGCCGGTTCGGACCTGGCTGCGTTGCGCACCAAGGCCGTTCGCGCCGAGCGGGATGGCAAGGCCGGTTGGAGTCTGACCGGCCAGAAGGTGTGGACCTCGAACGCGCACCGCGCGAACTGGGGCATCTGCCTGGCCCGCACCAACCCCGATGTGCCGAAACACAAGGGCATCACCTACTTTCTGGTGGAGATGAACTCGCCCGGCATCGATATCCGCCCGCTGCGTGAGATCACCGGAGAGGCCCTCTTCAACGAGGTGTTCTTCGACGACCTGTTCGTGCCCGACGAGCTGGTGGTCGGCGAGGTCGACGGCGGATGGCCGCTGGCCCGCACCACCCTGGCCAATGAGCGCGTCGCGATCGCCACCGGCGGGGCGCTGGACAAGGGGATGGAGCACCTGCTCGACGTGATCGGCGACCGCGCGCTCGACGGCGCGGAGGCCGATCGACTGGGTACGTTGATCATTGCCGCACAGGTCGGTTCGCTGCTGGATCAGTTGATCGCGCGGCTGGCCGTCGGTGGAAACGATCCGGGTGCGCCGTCGAGCGTGCGCAAGCTGATCGGGGTGCGCTACCGCCAGGGCCTGGCCGAGACGGTGATGGACTTCCTGGACGGTGCGGGCATCGTCGATTCCCCGGACGTGCGCTACTTCCTGAACACCCGCTGCCTGTCCATCGCCGGCGGCACCGAGCAGATCCTGCTCACGCTGGCGGGGGAGCGGCTGCTGGGACTGCCGCGTTAGCCGTCAGGTACCCCGTCAGCAGCCGGACCACCTCGTCCTCCAGTTGGGCGGGATCGACCGGAGCCACGATGAGTCGGTGCACCAGCGATTCGACGGTGGCGACGGTCAGCCGGGCCGCGAATTCCGGATCGGCGACCCGGACTTCGGGGTGGCGGCGCAGCAGTTCGGTGACACCCGCGACACCACGCGCCTCGGTGTCGCGCAGCCGGGCCAGCAGCGCCGCCGAACGGGGCGCCTCCTCGAAGAGGACTCGGTGCAGCGCGGGGTCCTCGCGGTGGTTGTCGATGGCGGCGCGCACGAACAGCCGCACCAGATCGTCGAGCGCCTCGGGTAGGCCGTCGCGCAGCCGGTCGGCCAGCAGGGTGGTGCCGGCGTCGATGTGAGCGTCGCTCAGCGCGGCGAGGATGGCGTCCTTGTTCGGAAAGTACTGGTACAGCGAGCCGATGGACACACCCGCCGCCGCCGCGATGCGGTTCGTGGTGCCGGCGGCGTAGCCGTGCTCGCCGAAAACGCGGGCCGCCGCGTCGAGGATGACGCGGCGGGTCTGGGCCGAACGCTGCTGTCGGGGTTGCTTGCGGGCACGGAACCGGTCGGTGGGTGCCATGTCGCCGCCGCGGGTCAGCTGAAGGTGGTCTGCGCGCACGCCGCCGGGGTGGTGAAGTTCACCCCGGAGTAGACCACCTGAACGTTCGAGCACACGACGAAGCCGGCTTCGGTGGTGGGTTTGCCGGTGGCCCAGTCGGTTTGCACGGCGACACCGTCGGTGCGGAAGCGCTCCAGGGGTCCGCCGCCGAAGTAGGTGACCGAGATCTCGTTACCGCTGACCGCCTTGAAGGACCGGGACAGCACGTTGTTGATGTTGGCGCCCTTGGTCTCCGGCGGTGCGCCCGTCGGTGCGCTGTAACTCACTTCCTGAAAGACGCTGCGGTCGGTGCTGCGCAGGGTGATGGTCTGGCGCGCCCAGAACTCCTGGGGGAAGCCGATGGGGCCCTGCGGGGTGAGCAGGTTCATCTGCGTGTTGAAGAAGCACCGTCCCTGCGCCTGCACGCAGTCGGCGGTGGCGTGCAGTTCGAGCGTGCCGCCCGGCGCCGGTATCGACGACATACCGGTGTTCGTCGCGGCACCCGCGACAGCGGGACCGGTCAGCGCGGCGGTGGCGCAGACGGCCGCGGCCACTCCCAGAATCCTCTTCACGGCAGTTCCTCCCGGTCCGGGCGAATGTTAGCCCGAGCGCTATTCGTCGTAGGTGACTTCCACCGAATCCGACGCGGGCAGCGCCTGGCACGCCAGGATCAGCCCCTCGTCGAGATCGGACGGTTCGAGCACGTCGTTGATCTCCATGTCCACATCGCCCTTGCGCATCAGCACCGCGCAGGCTCCGCAGTGGCCCTCGCGGCAGGAGAAGGGAGCGTCGAGTCCCTTGTTGAGCAGGACGTCGAGCAGCTTTGCCTTGCGCGGCCACTCGATCTCATGGGTGGTGCCGTCGAGTTCGACGATGGCCTGCGCCGGCCCGCGGTCGTCGTCCTCGTCGATCTCGATGACGACCTCGGCGAAGGGGTCGGAGTCCAGGGACTTGAAGACCTCGATGTGGATGTGCTTCGCGTCGACGGTCTTCAACGCGGCCTCGGCGGCCGCCATGAACGGGCCGGGCCCGCAGATGAACGCCTCGTGCGCGGCGAAGGGGCGTAGCAGGGTGGCCAGCGCGTCCGTGCTGGGCAGGCCCTGCACGGTCTCCAGCCAGTGGATGACCGTCAACCGGTCCGGGTGTGCGGACGCCAGCTCCCGGAGTGCGGCGGCGAAGATCACCGAGTTCTCGTCGCGGTTGGCGTAGACCAGCACGATCTTTCCGCTGCCCTCGGCGAGTGCGGATTTGCAGATCGCCATCATCGGCGTGATCCCGCTGCCGGCGGCCAGCAGCAGCAGATCGGTGTCCAGGTTCTTGGGCACGAAGGTGCCCGAAGGGGCCAGCACATGCATCCGCATCCCGGCGTGGGCGTTGTCGCACAACCAGTTCGAGGCGTAGCCGTCGGCAGTTCTCTTGACGGTGACCGTGAGGTGTTTGTCGATGGTCGGCGCACTCGACAGCGAGTAACAACGGGCCACCGAACCGGTCCGCTCGCTGGGCACCCGCAGCGTCAGGAACTGGCCGGGCGCGTAGCGAAGCCGGTCTGCGGGAATGTCACTCCCGTCCGGAATCGCGAACACCAGCGAGCGGGCGTCGGCGGTCTCCTCGACGACCTCGGTCACCTGCAGTTCCAGCACATGGCTACCGAGCGGCTCATCCGTCACAGGCCTGCCCTCTTTTCCCTCATAACTAGAACATGTTACAAAACCGAACATGTGCAGGTCCAGCCGATGATTCGGCACGCTACTCGACACAAATCGTAACGTGTTCTAATCTTTGTCCAGTGCTTGATCTCGATCCGGGAGGCAATTCAGTGACGTCTATTGAACAGCGTGACGTGCAGGCGGTGCTCGCCGGCATCGATGATCTGTTGCCGAAGCTGCGTGAACGGGCCCAGGCCGCCGAAGATCGGCGCCAGGTGTCCTACGAAACCATCAACGAACTCGACGAGGTCGGCTTCTTCAAACTGCTCCAGCCCGAGCAGTGGGGCGGTCTGCAGGCCGACCCGACGAACTTCTACGAGGCGGTCCGCAGACTGGCGAGTGCCTGCGGTTCCACCGGCTGGATCAGCTCGATCATCGGCGTGCACAACTGGCACCTCGCGCTGTTCGATCAGCGGGCCCAGGACGAGGTGTGGGGCGAGGATCCGACCGTGCGGGTGTCCTCGTCGTACGCGCCGATGGGCGCGGGCACCGTCGTCGACGGTGGCTACCTGGTCAGCGGCGCCTGGCAGTGGTCCTCCGGTAGCGAGCACGCCACCTGGGCGTTCCTCGGCGGCCCGGTGATCAAGGACGGGCGCCCGGTCGACTTCGGCAGCTTCCTCATCCCGCGCACCGAATACACCATCGACGACGTGTGGCATGTCGTCGGACTGAAGGGGACCGGCAGCAACACCGTCGTCGTCAAGGACGTGTTCGTGCCCTCGCACCGCTTCCTGTCCTACAAGGCGATGAACGACGGCACCGCGGGCGGATACGAGAACAACACCGCGCCGGTCTACAAGATGCCGTGGGGCACCATGCATCCCACCACCATCTCCGCACCGATCGTCGGCATGGCCTACGGCGCCTACGCCGCCCATGTCGAGCATCAGGGCAAGCGGGTGCGTGCCGCCTTCGCCGGCGAGAAGTCCAAGGACGACCCGTTCGCCAAGGTTCGCATCGCCGAGGCCGCCAGCGATATCGACGCCGCCTGGCGCCAGCTGATCGGTAATGTCGGCGACGAGTACGCGCTGCTGCAGGCGGGCAAGGAGATTCCGTTCGAGCTGCGCGCCCGGGCACGGCGCGACCAGGTGCGTGCCACGGCCCGCTCCATCGCCTCGATCGATCTGCTGTTCGAGTCGGCCGGTGCCACCGCACTGGTGACCGGCGCTCCGCTGCAGCGGTTCTGGCGTGACGCCCACGCCGGCCGGGTGCACGCCGCCAACGAACCCGAGCGCGCCTACCTGATCTTCGGCAACAACGAGTTCGGCCTGCCGCCCGCGGACACGATGGTCTGATGACTGCGGTATCTGAAATCACCTTTGAATCCACCTCCCGGTACGCCGACGTGCAGGCCGGGGAACTGGCCATGCGCCTGCACTACCACGAGGCGGGCGACCCGACCGCGCAGACCATCGTGCTGTTGCACGGCGGCGGGCCGGGCGCATCGAGTTGGTCGAACTTCGGCCGCAACATCGCCGTGCTCGCCGAGAAGTTCCACGTCATCGCGATCGACCAGCCGGGATACGGACTGTCCGACAAGCACACCGAGCATGAGCAGTACAACCGGTACAGCGCCAAGGCGGTGCTCGGTCTGCTCGACCGCCTGGGTGTGCAGGGTCGGGTTCCGCTGCTGGGAAACTCGCTCGGCGGCGGTACCGCGGTGCGGTTCGCGCTCGATTACCCGGACCGGGCCGGCAAGCTCGTCCTGATGGGCCCCGGCGGCCTCAGCGTCAACCTGTTCGCGCCCGATCCGACCGAGGGTGTCAAGGCGCTCGCCAAGTTCAACTACGAGCCGACGCGGGAGAACCTCGAAGCCTTCATCCGCATCATGGTGTTCGACCAGAAGTTGGTCACCCCGGAACTCGTCGACGAGCGCTTCGCGATCGCCAGCACCCCGGAATCGCTGGCCGCCACCCGGGCGATGGGTAAATCGTTCGCGGGAGCGGACTTCGAGCTCGGCATGATGTGGCGCGAGGTGTACAAGCTGCGTCAGCCGGTGCTGCTGATCTGGGGCCGCGAGGACCGGGTCAATCCGCTCGACGGTGCGCTGGTCGCGGTGAAGCAGATTCCGCGCGTGCAGTTGCACGTGTTCGGGCAGTGCGGACACTGGGCCCAGGTCGAGAAGTTCGACGAGTTCAACAAGCTCACCATTGATTTTCTCGGGGGTTAAGACATGAGCATCAAGGCGCTGGGATACATGCGCATCGAAGCCACCGACGTCGCGGCGTGGCGCGAGTTCGCGCTCAAGGTGCTCGGCATGGTCGAAGGCGACGGCTCCACCCCGGGTGCGCTGTACCTGCGCATGGACGAGATGGCGGCCCGGCTGGTCATCGTGCCCGGCGAGCAGGACCGGCTGCTCATCTCCGGCTGGGAGGTCGCCGACGCACCCGCCCTGCAGGCGCTGCGCGAGACGCTGTCCAAGGCGGGCGTCGATTTCACCGAGGGCACCCGCGAGGAGAAATCCGAACGGCGCGTCGAGGGCCTGATCCGTTTCACCGACCCGGCAGGCAACGTGCTGGAGGCCTTCCACGGCGCCCAGTATCTGGGCCGCCGGTTCGTCAGCCCGTACGGCCACAAGTTCGTCACCGCCGAGCAGGGCCTGGGGCACGTGGTGCTCACCTGTGACGATGACGCTGCGGCACAGGCGTTCTACCAGGACGTGCTCGGCTTCCGGTTGCGGGATTCGATGAGCTTGCCGCCGCAACTGGCGGGCCGCCCGGCCGATGGTGATCCGATCTGGTTGCGCTTCTACGGGTGCAACCCGCGCCATCACGCGCTGGCCTTCATGCCGATGCCCAATCCGACCGGCATCGTCCATCTGATGGTCGAGGTCGAGGAATCCGACGATGTCGGCCTCTGCCTGGACCGCGCGCTGCGCCGCAAGGTGAAGATGTCGGCGACCCTGGGCAGACACACCAACGACAAGATGCTGTCCTTCTACATCAAGACCCCCGGCGGCTTTGATATCGAGTTCGGTTGCGAGGGACTCGAAGTCGAGGACCACAGCTGGGTGGCCCGGGAGAGCACCGCGGTCAGCCTATGGGGCCACGACTTCAGCGTCGGCTTCAAGTAGTCATGGGTTCTGCGACCATCGATCCGCGCACATTCCGGCATGTGCTCGGGCAGTTCTGTACCGGCGTCACGGTGATCACCACCGCGCATGAGGACACCCCGATCGGGTTCGCCTGCCAGTCGTTCGCCGCTCTGTCGCTGGATCCGCCGCTGGTGCTGTTCTGCCCGACCAAACAGTCGCGGGCCTGGCAGGCCATCGAGGCCAGCGGTAAGTTTTGCGTCAACATGCTGCACGAGAATCAGCAGCACGTCTCGGCGCAGTTCGGGTCCAAGGCTCCAGACAAGTTCGCCGGGATCGACTGGCGTCCTTCGGAACTCGGATCGCCGGTGATCGAGGGCAGCCTGGCCCACATCGACTGCACGGTGGCCTCGGTGCACGACGGCGGCGATCACTTCGTGGTATTCGGTGCGGTGCAGTCGATGTCGGAGCCGCCCGCCCTCAAGCCGCGACCACTGCTGTTCTACCGTGGCGAATACACCGGTATCGAACCGGACAAGAACACACCGGCCCAGTGGCGCGACGACCTGGACGCCTTCCTCACCGCGACCACCTCGGACACCTGGCTGTAATCCCGTCGCTTCGCTCGCCCGGGGCGCTGTAATCCCGTCGCTTCGCTCGCCCGGGGTGCTGTAATCCCGCAGCGCTAGTCGCCGGTGCGCTGGATCCGGACGTCCAGTTCCACCTGGGCCGGGCAGTCTCCGGTGTAGTCCTGGAACGACTTTCCGGTCAGCGTCTGGATCGGGTTCTGCGGTCCCTGCGGCAGTGGTAGTTCATCGCGGGATGACTGGCGCACCTTGCCGATTCCGTCCGTGCACTGCGCGTCACCCTCGGGGAAGCTCGCGGTGAAGCGGCGGTCGCCGTACTGCATGACGAACAGGTTGTTGGTGTCGATGGTCGACATCAACGTCACGCACCGCTCACCGGTACGTAGGCAGTGGGTGGTGGCGCGGTAGTCGTGCGGCGGAAAGACCTCGCCGGTGGCCGGATAGGTCTGGGTATAGGTGTAGGTGCCCCACAGCGCCGCGCCGGGGGAGGCCTGCAGCGGCGGCTCCTTCGCCGGATCGGCCGCCTCGGTGCCGGTGCCCGCTCCGCTGGTGGGCGACAGGTTGACCGCACGCTTGCTGGCGCACAGGGCCGGTGCCGTCGCCCAGGTGTACTCACCGGACATCGACCCGTCGAGTCGGGGCCGTAGCGAGATGATCGACCAGCCGGTGACATCGACGTCGGCATCGCCGACCTTGCACTTGTCGGGGGCCTCGCGCACGCTCAGCCAGTCACCGTCGACGTAGTCGAACACCATCGTGAGCGCCGGTGGGCCGGACGGGTTCTTCGGATCGACCACCGACACCGTCGCAACACATTCGGTGCCGCGGCACGTCGAGCGGGCCGCCCAGGTCTCGGTGCGGGCGGTGCCGGCCACCGGCTTGCCGTCCGGCGTGGCGGTCGGGCCGATGTCGACCTTGAAGCTGCCCTGCAGCGCCGGTCCGGAACTTGTCTCCGTCGCCACGTTGTCGGAGCGCACGGTGAACAGGCACGCCGCGAAACCGCCGAGGATGACCGCGATGAGCGCGATCGCCGCCAGCAGTTTGACCAGTGTGCTCTTGGTGTCTTTATTCAGCCCGAGTGCCATCGCGAACAGAATGCCATCCCAGCGTCGCCGCGATGAAGGCAATGACGGTCGTGGCGACATCTCGGTGCACTGTTTCGTTGAGGATGTCGTGTTTGGCGGCGGGGAATTCGGCGATCTGCAGGGCGTCGATCTGTTCGGCATAGGCCCGCACCTGCCCCACGGGCGCAATGGGATCGCCGACGCCGTGCACGGCCAGCGTCGGCACCGTCAACGTCGGGAGCTCGGAACCGAAACGGTCCCAGGCGGCATCGAGTGCGCGAGTGAGCGGCGCGCTGTCCGCCTCGACGAAAGCCAGCGGATCGTTCTCCAGCCCATCGAGATAGAACGGGTCACCGGACAGCCAGGACGGATCGAGGTCCAACGAGGTGTCCACGTCCAGCAGGTCGGCGACCGGGGCCAGCGGAGCCCCGGAGAGGATGCCCGCGCGGTAGCGTGCCGGCTGCTCCACCAACCGCAACGCGGTGACGACGGATCCAAATGAGTGGCCGGCAGCGATCAGCGGTAGGCCGGGCCGCTGTTGCTCGACGATGACGGTGAGCGCCTCGGCCAGTGCCGAGCTGTCCGCCAGGGTGCCGACATCTCCACGCCGCCCCGGGCTGAGCCCATGCCCCAGTTGGTCGACGGCCCACAGGTCGATCCCCGCGGCGTTGAGCGTGAATCCGTAGCGGTGGTACAGCCCGGTGTGTTCGCCGAACCCGTGCAGGAACACGACGGCGGCGCGGGGTTCGGCGGCCGGCCAGTGCCGATAGTAGGCGCGGGCGGTGTCGGTCTGCAGGAAGGGCATGGCCTCACGATATTCAGGTCGGCCTGCCGAGTAGGGCATTACGGTCCGCGCGCATCCGATCCCGGATCGCGTCGATGATGGCCGCCACTTCGGGCCTGCGCAGCGTCTCGGCGCGGGTCACCAGCCAATAGGTCAGCGCCACCGCGACAGTGTCGGGAAGCACCCGGATCAGATCGTCATGCCGGTCGGCCATGAAACACGGCAGCAGCCCCAGACCCGCCGCCGCGCGGGTCGCCTCGACGTGGACGAAGACGTTGGTCGAGGACACCGACTGCCGCATGTTCGGGGCGAAACCGGTGGCATGGTCGAGGTCATCGACCTGCAGCATGGAGTCGATGAAATAGACCAGCGGGTGCTCGCTCAGTTCATCGAGTCCGGTGGGCGTGCCGTGTTCGGCCAGATACCCCGCCGAGCCGTAGAGGCCCAGGCAGTAGTCGCCCAGCCGGATCGCCTGCGCCCGGTGCACGGTAGGCTCGCCGACCACGACTTCGATATCGACGCTGGACCGTTGCTGGCTGGCCCGCCGGATCGCGGCCACGATCTCCACCGACACCCCGGGATGGCTGCGTTGCACATCGGCCGCCGCGGGGCTGGCGATATAGGCGCTGAAACCGTCGGTCGCCGAGATGCGCACGACACCTTCGAGCGGGCGCGGTTGGCCGGCGGCGCCCCCCAGCGAGTGGACCGCGGCCTCGACCGCTTCGGCGGCGGCCAGCACCTCGCGACCACGGTCGGTGAGTTCCCAGCCCGCGCCCACCCGGGTCAGCACCCTGGTGCCGATGGCCTGCTCGAGGGCGGCGATGCGGCGCGAGATGGTGGTGTGGTTGACGCCGAGCGCTTCGGCGGCGCTGATGTAGCGACCGGTGCGTCCGACGGCCAGCAGGATGAGCAGATCGTCGGCGCTCGGCAGTCCCATATCTGCATTTTTGCAGACAGGTACTGCAGATCTGAGCATTGTTTCGATCTTGACGTGCATGAATACTCACCCGTATGTGTGCTGCCGATCACAATTCCGCTCAGACCTCCGGCCTGAAACGCGTCGTCACCGCATCTATGGCCGGCACGGTCGTGGAGTGGTACGAGTTCTTCCTGTACGGCACCGCGGCGACGCTGGTGTTCAGCAAGGTGTTCTTCTCCGAGACGACCAGTGAGCTCAACGCGATCTTCCTGGCCTTCGCGACCTACGCGGTGGGCTTCGTGGCACGCCCGCTCGGCGGCATCGTGTTCGGCCACTACGGCGACAAGTTCGGTCGCAAGAAGCTCCTGCAGTTCTCCCTGCTGCTCGTCGGCGCCGCCACCTTCCTGATGGGGTGCCTGCCGACATTCGGGCAGATCGGCTACTGGGCGCCGGGACTGTTGGTGACGCTGCGCTTCATCCAGGGTTTCGCCGTCGGCGGTGAATGGGGTGGCGCGATCCTGCTGGTCGCTGAGCACAGCCCGAACAACCGGCGTGGATTCTGGGCCAGCTGGCCGCAGGCCGGAGTGCCGGTGGGCAACATGCTCGCCACCGTCGTGCTGCTGGTGCTCACCGCGACACTGTCGGAAGCGGCCTTCCTGTCCTGGGGTTGGCGGGTGGCGTTCTGGCTGTCGGCGGTGGTCGTCCTGGTCGGCTACTACATCCGCACCAAGGTCACCGACGCACCGATCTTCGTTGCGGCACAACAGGAGGCCGAGCAGATCAAGGCCACCTCGTTCAGCGTCGTCGAGGTGCTCAAGCGCTACCCGCGTGGTGTGTTCACCGCGATGGGTCTGCGATTCGGCGAGAACATCATGTACTACCTGGTGGTCACGTTCTCCATCACCTACCTGAAGGTGTCGGTGGGTGCGGACACCAGTTCCATCCTGTGGTACCTGCTGTTCGCGCATGCGGTGCACTTCGCCGCGGTGCCGGTGGTGGGCTACCTGGCCGACCGCTTCGGCCGGCGCCCGGTGTACATGGTGGGTGCGGTGCTGGGCGGCACCTGGGGCTTCTTCGCCTTCCCGATGATGAACAGCGGCAACTACGTCGTCATCACCGCCGCGGTCACCCTCGGCCTGATGATCCACGCGCTCATGTATGCGCCGCAGCCGGCCATCATGTCCGAGATGTTCCCGACCCGGATGCGCTACTCCGGGGTGTCTCTGGGCTATCAGGTGACCTCCATCGTGGCGGGTTCGCTCGCGCCGCTGATCGCGGTGAAGTTGCTCGACATCTACGACTCCCCGGTGCCGATCTCGATCTACCTGGCCATCGCCTGCGCCATCACCCTGGTCGCGGTGCTCTTCACCCGGGAGACCAACGGCATCGACCTGCGGACCCTGGACGACGCCGATGCGCGGGACATCGCCGAGGCGCGTGCATGAGTGGGCTCTCCGGTAAGACCGCCCTGGTCACCGGCGGCGCCAGCGGCATCGGCGCGGCCTGCGCGCGCGAACTCGCAGCCCGCGGTGCGCATGTCACCGTGGCCGACCGGGACGGTGACGGGGCCGGCGCAACGGCCGACGAGATCGGCGGCACCGCATGGGCGGTCGACCTCCTCGATGTGCACGCCCTGCAGGACGTCGTGCTGCAGACCGACATCCTGGTGAACAACGCCGGAGTGCAACGCGTCGCTCCCATCACCGATTTTCCGCCGGAGGCGTTCCGAATGCTGCTGGCGCTGATGACCGAGGTGCCGTTCCTGCTCATCCGGGCCGCGCTGCCGCACATGTACGACGCGGGCTTCGGCCGGATCATCAATCTGTCATCGGTGCACGGGCTGCGGGCCTCGGAATATAAGGTCGCCTACGTGACCGCCAAGCATGCACTGGAGGGACTGTCCAAGGTGACCGCCCTGGAGGGCGGCCCGCACGGAGTGACCAGCAACTGCGTCAACCCCGGATATGTGCGAACTGCGCTGGTGGACAAGCAGATCGCCGATCAGGCACGCACCCACGGTATCGACGAGCAGCAGGTCGTCGAACAGATCCTGCTGAAGGAGAGCGCCATCAAACGACTGGTGGAACCCGCGGAGGTGGCCTCGCTGGTGGGCTGGCTGGCCTCTGAGCAGGCCGGCATGGTGACCGGCGCGTCGTACACGATGGACGGTGGGTGGAGCGCCCGGTGAGCACCGCGCCGCAGTGGGAGCCCACCGCCACCGATATCGCCGAGGCCCGGGTCACCGATTTCGCCCGGTTCGCCGGGGCCCCGGCCGAGTATCACGCGCTGTGGCAATGGTCGGTGGATGAGCCCGCCGCATTCTGGGGGGCGCTGTGGCAGTACTTCGGGCTCGGTGAGGTGCCCGGTGAGGTGCTGGCCGGCACCGACATGCCCGGAGCGCGGTGGTTCCCCGGTGCGCGGCTCAACTTCGTCGACCAGGTGCTGCGACAGTGCCGCACCGACCGGCCCGCGATCCTGTGTGCAAGTGAAGATACCCCGACCGTAGAGCTGTCCTGGACCGAACTCCTGAGCCGCACAGCGGGGTTCGCGAAGTCCCTGACCGATCTCGGCGTGGGCGCCGGTGACCGGGTCGTCGGCTATCTGCCCAACATCGCCGAAGCGGTCATCGCCTTCCTGGGCACCGCCGCGGTCGGGGCGGTGTGGAGTGCGTGCGGTCAGGACTACTCGGCCAAGGCGGCGCTGGACCGGCTCGGTCAGCTCGAACCGGTGGTGCTGGTGACCACCGACGGGTACCGGTTCGGCGGCAAAAACCACGACAAGAGCGCCGATGTCGCCGCGCTGCGGGCCGGGTTGCCCACGCTGCGCGCCACCGTCTCGGTACCGCGGATGGCTCCCACGCCCAGTGACCATCTCGACTGGGACGCGGTGACTTCCGGTGGCGGTGAACTGGTCACCAGCGCCGTCGCTTTCGACCATCCGCTGTGGATCCTGTTCTCCTCGGGCACCACCGGCCTGCCCAAGGGCATCATCCACGGTCACGGCGGAGTGCTGCTGGAGCATCTCAAGGCCGTTGCCCTGCAGAGTGATATCGGCGAGCGCGACACCTTCTTCTGGTACACCAGCCCGAGCTGGATGATGTGGAACTTCCAGATCGCCGGGTTGCTGGTCGGCGCCACCATCGTCTGCTACGACGGCAGCCCGTCCTACCCTGCGCCGGATGCACTGTGGGCCATCGCCGCCGATGTCGGTGCGACCGTGCTCGGTACCAGCCCGGGATATGTGCTCGGCTGTATGAAGGCGGGCGCAGTTCCGCGGACCGAGCACGATCTGTCCGCGCTGCGGACGGTCGGGATCACCGGGTCATCGCTGCCGCCCTCGACGTCGTTGTGGATGCGCGACAACATCGGTGAGCACGTTCAGGTCGCATCGATCAGCGGGGGCACCGATGTGGTGTCGGCCTTCATCGGCGGCGTGCGGACGGTGCCGGTGTGGCCGGGGAGCTGTCGGCCCCGTTTCTCGGGGTGGCACTGGACGCCTGGGACGAGTCGGGCAACCCGGTGCGTGGCGAGGTGGGAGAGCTCGTCGTCACCAAGCCACTGCCGTCCATGCCGGTCGCGTTCTGGAACGACCCGGACGGATCGCGCTACCGTGACGCCTATTTCGAGATGTTCCCGGGTGTCTGGCGTCATGGTGACTGGATCACCATCACCGATCACGGCAGCGTCATCGTGCACGGTCGCTCCGACTCGACCCTGAACCGGCACGGCATCCGGATGGGCAGCGCTGACATCTATCAGGCGGTGGAACGACTGCCCGAGATCGCCGAGGCACTGGTGATCGGAGCCGAGCAGCCCGACGGTGGTTACTGGATGCCGCTGTTCGTGGTGCTCGCCGACGGTGTCGAACTGGATGACGAGCTGCGGGAGAAGGTCAAGAACACCATCCGCACCGAGGTCTCCCCGCGCCACGTTCCCGATGACATCATCCTGGCGCCCGGCATCCCGCACACCCGCACCGGCAAGAAGCTCGAGGTGCCGATCAAGAAGCTGTTCCAGGGGGCGGACGCCGCGAAAGTGGTGGAACGCAGCGCCGTCGACGACCCGGACCTGCTGGAGTGGTACGTCACGCAGCGTCGAACCTGACCAGGTCGACACTCAACCCGCACTCGATGACGCTGACCGTCCTGATCGGCGGCCCCGGCAGCGGCGGGGCGGTCGATCGGTAGACCGCGCCGGTGGGAGTGCGGAATTCGGCGGTGTGCACACCGCCTGCGTCGGTTGTGCTGACCGACCAGCCGGGTGCTTCCTTGGCGTAGTTGCAGGCCTCGCACTCGCCGAGCCCGTTCAGAGCACTCGTGGGGCCACCCCGGTGCGCCGGGCGGGCATGGTCGTGGTGGCGGATCGGCGCATCGCAATACGGTGTGCGGCAGGTCCGGTCTCGCAGGTCGAGGAAAGTCGCCAGGCCCTTCGGGAAGATCCGTGCCCGTGACTCCGTGGCCACCAGCTGCCCGCTTTGCGGGTGGCGGTACAGCCTGCGCAGCATTGTCTTCACCGCGGCGTCCGCGGCGGCATCACCGGTCATGCGCCGCGCAAAACCGGCCGGAATGGGTCCGTAGTCGGCGAGCCACCCGGGTGCGTCGTCATCGCCGGCCAGGGTGGTGTCGGCCAGCACCAGGTTCAGGGTCATCGGGACCGGTTGTTCGGCCGGTCGGCCGGTCACGCGTTCGACCAGGGTGTCGGCCATGATCTGGCCGCGCGACCGGTCATCGAACGTGGTGTCGGCGGCACGCTTCAGGGCGGCGTACACCGCCACACCCTGAGCGACGGGTAGCAGTGCGGTCACATAGGTCATGGTGTCCGGCGCCGGGCGGATGGTGACGCAGCGGTCCTCGGCGGCCTTGGCCGATTGCGCGACCACCGCCTCGACATCCAGCCTCGCCACGATGGATTTGGCCTCGGCCACTACGCGCTTGTCTCCCCAGCCGTCCAGCCGGGACGCATCGGCACACAGCTCGGCGTCGAGCTCACGGCGGTGTTCTGCACGCAGACAGGCCGATTCACGGACGATCAGGGTCGCCCGCCATTCCGAGAGCGCCCCACATTCGAGCGCGGCCAGCGTGTGTGGCATCTCCTCGACCAATGCGGACGCCAACCCCAGGTGGGTACCCCCGCGCACCGGCGAGTCGCGCCGGGCAAGGGCCACCTCGCAGGCCAGGCCGCGGCCACGTTTGGCGGCAGGAATACCGATGGCCGATTCGGCAGCGCGTCTCTTGGTGCGCCAGAGCGCGGTGGCCCGAGCCTGCGCTGCGGCGGCGGCTGACTTCATCCGTTCCAGGCGCTCCACCTGGATCCGTAACTCCTCCTCGGTGGAGTCCGGATCGATGTCGAACACACTTTCGAACACATCTGGAATGCTACCCGCTGCCACCGACAACCAATGGGGGCTAGC
Source organism: Mycobacterium sp. ITM-2016-00316 (assembly GCF_002968335.2). Lineage (NCBI taxonomy): Bacteria > Bacillati > Actinomycetota > Actinomycetes > Mycobacteriales > Mycobacteriaceae > Mycobacterium > Mycobacterium sp. ITM-2016-00316. Next base: position 5,251,883 of record NZ_CP134398.1, on the reverse strand, counting down.
GGTATCGACATCACCCTGCCGAACGAGCAGAGTTATCGCCCATGAGCATCCTCACCACCGCCGACGGCACCGACATCTTCTACAAGGATTGGGGGACGGGCCAGCCGATCGTGTTCAGTCACGGCTGGCCGTTGTCCTCGGACGACTGGGACACCCAGATGCTGTTCTTCCTGGGCCAGGGCTACCGGGTGATCGCCCACGACCGGCGCGGGCACGGCCGGTCCACCCAGACCCCGGGCGGTCACGATCTCGACCACTACGCCGATGACCTGCACGCCCTCGTCGAGCACCTCGACCTGCACGACGCCGTGCACGTCGGACACTCCACCGGCGGTGGCGAGGTGGTCCGCTTCCTGGCCCGCCACGGCGAGAGCCGGGCGTCGAAGGCCGCCATCATCAGTGCGGTGCCCCCGCTCATGGTGCAGACCGAGGCGAATCCGGAAGGCTTGCCCAAGAGCGTGTTCGACGATCTGCAGGCGCAGCTGGCGGCCAACCGCTCGGTGTTCTACCGGGCCCTGCCGGCCGGTCCGTTCTACGGGTTCAACAGAGACGGTGTCGAACCCGACGAAGCAATCATCGAGAACTGGTGGCGCCAGGGCATGATGGGTGACGCCCTTTCCCACTACGACGGCATCGTGGCATTCTCGCAAACCGATTTCACCGAGGACCTCAAGAAGATCAGCGTGCCGACGCTGGTGATGCACAGCACCGACGACCAGATCGTCCCCTACGTGGCCGCCGGCCCGAAATCCGCAGAACTGCTGCAGAACGGGACCTTGATCACCTACGAGGACTTCCCGCACGGCATGCCGACCACGCATGCCGACGTCGTCAATGCCGATCTGCTGGCGTTCCTGAGGTCCTGAGCCATGGCCCCATGCGCTCCAGCGCGGTGGTGATGTCGGAGGCCGCGCCGGCGAAGGACAGCCGGACGAACGAGCCGCCGTTGACGGTATCGAAGTCGACACCGGGGGCGATGGCAACACCGGTGTCGGCCAACATCTTTGCGCAGAAGTCGAGGGAGTCGGTGGAGTAGCGGGAGATATCGGCGTACACGTAGAACGCGCCGTCGGCCGGGGCGAGCCGGTCCAGGCCGATCTCGGCCAGGCCCGCCAGCAGCAGTTCCCGATTGACGGTGTACTCCTCGACCAGGCCGTCGGCCTCGGCCAGTGACGCCGCGTCGAACGCTGCAACCGCCGCCAGCTGCGGAAGTGTCGGCGGGCAGATGGAGAAGTTGCCGGTCAGCCGGTCGACCGCCCGGCGCAGCGGCTCCGGTACCAGCAGCCAGCCCAGCCGCCAGCCCGTCATGGCGAAGTACTTCGAAAAACTGTTCACCACAATGGGATTGCGTGATGTCTCCCATGCGCAACTGGTCGCCGGTGCACCCGGGTACACCAGGCCGTGGTACAGCTCGTCGCTCACCAACTGCACGTCGCGCTCATCGCACCAGTTCACGATCGCGGCCAGATCGGTGGGCGGGATGACGGTGCCGGTGGGGTTCGCCGGGCTGGCGATGATCAGCCCCTTGACCGGTGGATCCAGGGCGTCGAGCATCTGCACGGTCGGCTGAAAGCGGGTCTCCGGCCCGCACGGCACCTCGACCGGCTCACAACCGAGGGCGGTCAGGATGTTGCGGTAACACGGGTAGCCGGGGCTGGTCATCGCCACCCGGTCACCGATGTCGAAGCAGGACAGGAAGGCCAACAGGAACCCGCCGGTGGACCCGGTGGTGATGACGACCGCGTCGGGGTCCACCTCGATGCCGTGCCGGTGCAGATAGGACGCGGCGATCGCCTCACGTAGCTGCGGAATGCCCAGCGCCACCGTGTATCCGAGATTGTGATGTTCCAGCGCTTCGGCGGCGGCGGCCCGCACCGGTGCGGGTGCCTGTGCACTGGGCTGGCCCGCGGAGAGGTTGACCAGGTCGCCGTGCGTGCGCTGCCGTTCGGCGGCGGCCAGCCACACGTCCATCACATAGAACGGCGGGATCCCGGCGCGCAGCGCCACCCGACGGGTGTTTGCGGTCATCGGGTCCAGGCTAGTCCGCGGTCTGGAACACCTCGGCTTCGAGCCGCCGCAGATGTTCCCGCGGCGGTCCGAGCAACTGCGCGCTGCCATGTGCCCGCTTGAAGTACAGCTGGATATCGTGCTCCCAGGTGATCGCGATACCGCCGTGCATCTGGACGGCTTCGCCGACGACGGAGGTCAGCGCCTCACTGGCGAAGACCCGGGCCAGCGAGGCCGAAGCGGGCGAGGGTTCGGCGATGGCGTCGTAGACGACGGCGCGTGCGGTCTGGACGGCGACGTACAGATCGGCCATCCGGTGCTTGAGCGCCTGGAAGCTGCCGATCGGGCGGCCGAACTGCACCCGGTCCTTGGTGTAGGCCACCGTCAGGTCCAGTGCCCGTGCCGCGGCGCCGATCTGTTCGGCGGCCAACAGCAGCGCCGCGGTGTCGGCCAGCCCGGGATCGGCGCCCAGCTGCGTGGTTTCGCCGGCGGTCACCGACGAGAGCCGACGGGTCAGGTCCATCGTGGATTTGGCCTGTGCGGTGAAGGTGTTCCAGCGCGTCAGGTTCGCGCCGTCCGCGGCGATCATCACGTCGGCGATATCGCCGTTGATGACGTACTCGGGATCGAACACCACCGTCCCGATGGAGACGCCCTCGGCCAGACCGTCCAGCGGCTCATGGTCCTCGGCGCTCAGCAGCGCCACCTCGGCGAGCGTCGTCCCCAGCAGCGGGGTGGGGACCAGCGCCTTGCCGAGCTCCTCCAGCACGACCGCGGCGTCGGCAAGTTCGCCGCCGGCGCCACCGAGATCTTCCGGCACCACAAGTGCTGCGGCGCCGACCTGTTCACACAGCAGCTTCCACAGTGCCTCGTCGTAACCGCGCTCGGATTCCATCGCACGCCGCACGGCCTCGGGGTTGGCGTGCTTGTCGACCAGCGCGGCGACGGTCGAGCGGAGCAGTTCGCGCTCTTCACTCACGAGAGAACCTCCAGAAGTCTGCGACGGTGCAACGTGGGATCGCCCCAGGCCGAGCGCAGCGCCTGCACCCGCAGCAGCAGCAGCGACAGGTCGTGTTCCTGGGTGAAGCCGATCGCGCCGTGGGTCTGCAAGGACGAGCGGGCGGACAGCAGCGCCGCATCGGCGGCCGCGACCTTGGCCGCGCTGACATCACGGGCGGTGTCGGCCGACCCGCCGGCGATCGAGAGCGCCGCGCCGTACACCAGCGGGCGCGCCATTTCGAGTGCGATGTGCACATCGGCCAGCTTGTGCTTGATGGACTGGTATGAGCCGATGACGCGGCCGAACTGGGTGCGCTGCTTGGCGTAGGCCACCGATTGGTCGAGCATGGCCTGCCCCGCGCCGATCAGCTGCGCCGCGGTGGCCAGCACACCGAATTCGTACGCGCGCGCGGTGTCGGCGGTCCGAGCGGCCCCGGAAGCGCTGACCTCGAACAGCTTCCGCGCCGGATCCACCGAGTCATGCGCTGCACCGGCGACGGCATCGAACACCTGCCCGTCCTCGCCGAGCAGCACCAGATCGGCGAAATCGGCGTTGACGGCGTGGCGGACCTGCGGCGGCAGTGCGACGGTGGCGATCGATTCGCCCGCGGCCAGCGCCGCGGACCGTTCGTCATCGCTCAGCAGCAGCGGTGCGACGATGATCGACTCGGTGACCGGCCCGGGCACCGCCCAATAGCCGAGACGTTCCAGTGCCACCACAGCATCGACCGGGTGCGCATCGATACCGTCGAACTTCTCGGCCACCAGTAGCGCGGTGACACCGAGTTCGGCGAGCTGATTCCAGACCTTGCGGGCCGGTGCGGTGTCGCCGTCGGCCCAGGCGCGGACCGCAGCGGGTACGTTCGCCGCACCCAGGGCGGCGTCGATGCTGGACGCGAAGTCGCGCTGCTGGTCGTCGATCTCGAAATTCATTACTTCGGCTCCCGGGGCAGACCTAGCAGACGCTCGGCGATGATATTGCGCTGGATCTCGTTGGTGCCGGCGTAGATCGGGCCGCCCAGGGCGAACAGCAGGCCCTCGGTCCATTCGTCGACGATCTCGGCGTCCGCACCCTGCAAGTCCAGGGCGGTCTGGTGCAGCGCGACATCCAGATCGGACCAGAACACCTTGGTCACCGAGGATTCGGCGCCGAGTTCACCGCCGCCGGCCAGCCGGGTGACGGTGCCGAAGGTGTGCAACCGGTAGGCCTGCGCTTTGATCCAGGCGTCGGCCACCCGGTCGGTGAACACCGGGTCCGGATTGGATTTCCAGAGTGCGACGAGGCGTTCGGCCGGGGCCAGGAACCGGGCCGGGCTGCGCAGCGACATGCCGCGCTCATTGCTGGACGTGCTCATCGCCGCACGCCAACCGTCGTTGACCTCGCCGATGACGTCCTCGTCGGGAACGAACACATCATCGAGGAAGACCTCGCCGAAGCCGGTGTCGCCACCGAGTTGCGCGATCGGGCGGACGGTGATGCCGTCGGCGTGCAAGTCGAACATGAAGTAGGTGAGGCCCTTGTGCCGCTGGGCCTGCGGGTCGGAACGGAACAGCCCGAAGGCGCGTTCACCGAACGGTGCACGCGAGCTCCAGATTTTCTGCCCGTTCAGCTTCCAGCCGCCGTCGACCTTGGTGGCCGTCGAGCGCAGCGAGGCCAGGTCGCTGCCGGACTCCGGCTCGGACCAAGCCTGCGCCCAGATCTCCTCGCCGCTGGCCATTTTCGGCAGCACCCGGTCCCGCTGTTCCTTGGTGCCGTGCGCGAACAAGGTCGGCGCCAGCATGGAGGTGCCGTTGGCGCTGGCCCGCCCCGGCGCACCGGCGCGGAAGTACTCCTCCTCGAACGCCACCCACTGCAGCAGGGTGGCGTCGCGGCCGCCGTACTCTTCGGGCCAGGCGATCACCGACAGCCCGGCGTCGAAAAGCACCTTGTCCCAGCGGCGATGCTGCTCGAAACCCTCGCGAGTGTCGTAGGACTCGGTCGGGAAGGAATCCCGGTTGGCCGCCAGGAACTCCCGGACCTCGGCCCGGAATTCTTCGGTGCCCTCATCAAAATTCAGGTCCACCTCAGGGCCTTCCGTCGATCTCGCGGAGCATTGGTTTGACCACTTTGCCTCCTGGGTTTCGCGGCAACACATCGAGGAACGCCACCGAACGCGGCACCTTGAAGTTCGCCAGATGCTCACGCGTGTAGGCGATCACCGTCGCCTCGTCGAGCTGTGCGCCGGCCTTGACCACGACGAAGGCCTTGCCGACCTCGCCGAGCCGCTGGTCGGGGACCCCGATCACCGCGGTCTCGGCCACCCCGTCCAGGCGGGCCAGCACCTGCTCGATCTCGGCCGGGTACACATTGAACCCGCCGCAGATGTACATGTCCTTCAACCTGTCGGTGATGGTGAGATTGCCCGCCCCGTCCAGGGTCCCGATATCGCCGGTATGTAGCCAGCCGTCGGCGTCGATCGCCGCGGCGGTCGCCTCCGGGTCATCGAGATAGCCGAGCATGACATTGGGACCCCGCAACAACACCTCGCCGGATTCATCGAGGCGCAATTCGAAGTCGGCGATCGGGCGACCGCAGGTGGTGGCCACGGTGGTGGCGTCGTCCTGGGCGCTGCACATGGTGCCGAAGCCGGCGGCTTCGGTCAGGCCGTACGCGGTCAGCACGATGTCGATGTCCAGCTCGGACTGCATCCGCTCGATCAGCACCACCGGCACCACCGCCGCGCCGGTGACCGCGAATCGCAGCGAGGTCAGATCGTGCTCGGCGCGGCGCGGATGGTCCAGCAGCGTCTGGTAGATGGTCGGCGGGCCGGGTAGCACGGTGATCCGGTGTTCGGCAACGGTTTTCATCGTCTGCTCGGGATCGAAGGTGAGCAGTGGGTAGAGCGTCGCGCCGGTCTGCAGGCAGGCCAGGATGCCGGCCTTGTAGCCGAAATTGTGGAAGAACGGGTTGATGCACAGATAGCGGTCTGCGCTGGTGACCTCACCGCATGCCGCCCAGGCCGCCGAGGCGTCCAGCGACTGCCGGTGCGCGCAGCGCACACCCTTGCTGCGGCCGGTGGTACCGGAGGTGAACAGGATGTCGGACACGTCATCGGGTGAGACGGCAGCGGCGCGCGCGTCGACCTCGGTGAGATCGGTTCCGCGGGCCATGAAGGAGTCCCACGAATCGTCGCCTGTTTCATTCTTGTCGATCGGTACCCGCACGATGTGGCGCAGCGCGGGCAGTGCGGTTCGGTCGAGTTGGGTGCTGCGGTCGGCCCCGAGGAACTCGCCGGCCGCAATCAGCAGGGGAGCCTCGGTGCGGGCCAGGATGTCGGTGGCCTCGCTGGCGGTGTAGCGGGTGTTCAGTGGGACGACGATCGCGCCGGCGTAGTGGGTGGCCAGTGCGGCGACCACCCAGTGCCAGGTGTTGGGGGACCAGATCGCGACCCGGTCGCCGACCGCGACCCCCAGGTCGATCATGGCCGCGGCGGCCCGTCGTACCTCGTCGCGCAGCTGACCGTAGGTGAGTCGTTTACCCGGCGTGACCAGTGCGTCATGCTCGGTTAGCTGTACGGCAATCCGGTCCAGCACCGCTGGAACGGTTCGCTCTACGCTCGTCATTGACGCTCCTCTAACAAAGCAAGTGCTTGGTAGGTTAGCCTACAGGGGTGATAGAGGTCGAGGACTTCCGGGCCGAGGTCCGGCAATGGCTCGCCGATAATCTCGTCGGCGAATATGCAGCGCTCAAGGGCCTCGGAGGCCCGGGCCGTGAGCACGAGGCATTCGAAGAACGGCGTGCGTGGAACCAGCATCTGGCCGCCGCGGGGCTGACCTGCCTGGGCTGGCCCGAGGAGCACGGTGGTCGCGGTCTGACCGTCGCCCACCGGGTGGCGTTCTACGAGGAGTACGCCAAGGCGGACGCCCCCGACAAGGTCAACCACTTCGGCGAGGAACTGCTCGGTCCGACGCTCATCGCGTACGGCACCCCCGAGCAGCAGCAGCGCTTCCTGCCCGGCATCCTCGATGTCACCGAACTCTGGAGCCAGGGCTATTCCGAACCCGGCGCCGGCAGTGACCTCGCCAATGTCTCCACCTCTGCCGAGCTGGTCGGTGACGAGTGGGTGATCAACGGCCAGAAGGTGTGGACCTCGCTGGCGCACTGGGCGCAGTGGTGCTTCGTGGTCGCCCGCAGCGAGAAGGGGTCCAAACGGCACGCCGGGCTGTCCTTCCTGCTGGTGCCGCTGGACCAGCCGGGTGTGCAGATCCGCCCGATCATCCAGCTCACCGGCGACTCCGAGTTCAACGAGGTGTTCTTCGACGACGCCCGCACCGAAGCATCCCTGGTGGTCGGCGAGCCCGGCGACGGCTGGCGGGTGGCGATGGGTCTGCTCACCTTCGAGCGTGGCGTGTCCACCCTTGGTCAGCAGATCCGTTATGCCCGTGAACATTCCAACCTTGTGGAGCTGGCGGAGCGGACCGGCGCCGCAGGCGACCCGCTGGTCCGGGAGCGGCTCACCCGATCCTGGACCGGGCTGAAGGCCATGCGGTCCTACTCGCTGGCGACGATGGACATCGAGCAACCCGGCCAAGATAACGTGTCGAAGCTGTTGTGGGCCAACTGGCATCGCGAGCTCGGCGAGATCGCCATGGACGTTCAGGGGACCGCCGGGCTCACGCTCGACAACGCCGAGTTCGACGAATGGCAGCGGCTGTATCTGTTCTCCCGTTCGGACACCATCTACGGCGGATCCAACGAGATCCAGCGCAACATCATCGCCGAGCGGGTGCTCGGCCTACCGAGGGAAGCCAAAGGATGACAGACCTCTCCACAGTCCCCAAAGAGATCGAGGGCCACGGACTTCTGAAGGGCAAGGTGGTCCTGGTGACCGCCGCCGCAGGGACCGGTATCGGGTCGACCACCGCGCGCCGCGCGCTGCTGGAGGGCGCCGATGTGGTGGTTTCGGACTTCCACGAACGCCGACTCGGCGAGACCCGCGATGAACTCGCCGCACTCGGCCTGGGCCGCGTCGAAGCGGTGGTCTGCGATGTCACCTCCACCGAGGCGGTCGACAACCTCATCACCGAGGCCGTGGCCAAGGCCGGCCGCATCGACGTGCTGGTCAACAACGCCGGCCTGGGCGGACAGACACCGGTGATCGACATGACCGACGACGAGTGGGACCGCGTCGTCAACGTCACGCTGACCTCGGTCATGCGCGCCACCCGTGCCGCGCTGCGCTACTTCCGGGATGTCGAGCACGGTGGTGTCATCGTCAACAACGCCAGCGTGCTGGGCTGGCGCGCCCAGCATTCGCAGTCGCACTACGCCGCTGCGAAGGCCGGAGTGATGGCGCTGACCCGTTGCAGCGCAATCGAAGCCGTCGAGTTCGGGGTCCGCATCAACGCGGTGTCACCGAGCATCGCCCGACACAAGTTCCTGGAGAAGACGTCCTCCTCGGAGCTGCTGGACCGACTGGCCGGTGACGAGGCCTTCGGCCGGGCCGCCGAACCCTGGGAGGTGGCCGCCACCATCGCCTTCCTGGCCAGCGACTACTCCAGCTACCTGACCGGCGAAGTCATCTCGGTGTCCAGCCAGCGCGCCTGAGCGCCGGGGGCTGATCCGATTCCCCGCCACTTCGCTCGGCCGGGGATCTCCACAGAACCTTCACAAACGCTGCCCAAAAGCACCACAGCCTGCGCATACAGTGCACGGTGTGAAGCGAATCCTGGTGGTCGACGACGAGCCGACCATCCTGTCCGCGGTGGCCGACCGGCTGCGCGCCGAGTCGTTCACCGTGGACACCGCGGTTGACGGCCCGTCCGCCGTCGCCGCCGCCGCGGCCACCGCGCCGGATCTGGTGGTCCTCGACGTCATGCTGCCGGGATTCGACGGCCTGGAAGTCTGTCGTCGTATCCAGGCCGAACGGGCCGTCCCGGTGCTGATGCTGACCGCCCGCACCGATGAGACGGACATGCTCATCGGCCTGGGCGTCGGCGCCGACGACTACCTCACCAAACCGTTCAGCATGAGAGAGCTGGTGGCCCGGGTACAGGTGCTCCTGCGCCGGGTCGAGCGTGCCGCCGGGCAGCAACCGCTCGCCGTCGGTCCGTACCGGATCGACCTGCAGGAACGCCGGGTTCATGACGGCGACCGGGAGATCTATCTGACCCGAACGGAATTCGACCTGCTGGTGTTCCTGGCTGGACGGCCCCGGGCCGCGGTCGACCGCGAGACGCTGCTCGAGCACGTGTGGGGCTGGGCGGCCGAGGTGGAGAGCCGCACGGTCGACAGCCATGTGAAAGCGCTGCGGCGCAAGCTGGGTCCCGATCTGATCCGCACCGTGCACGGGGTCGGATACGCGCTGGAGATCCCCAGATGACCGCTCGGGACTGGTGGGACAGACTGCCCCGGCCACTGGATCCGCTGGCGTCCTTCAAGGTCAAGACCACCCTGCTGGTGGGCAGCGCGATCACACTGGCGGCGTTCACGTTCTGGATCGGCGCCAGCTGGCAGTTCCGCTGGGCACTGCTGGCGGCGCTGACGACTTCGATGCTGTTCGTACAGTTCCTCGCGCACGGTATGACGTCCCCACTGCGGCAGATGACCGCCGCGGCGCGCGCGATGGCGCGCGGCGACTACAGCATCCGGGTGCGTGCCACCTCACGGGACGAGGTCGGGCAGCTGGCGTCGGCGTTCAACCAGATGGCCACGGATCTCGGGGCCGCCGACGAGTATCGGCGCGGCCTGATCGGCAATGTCTCCCATGAACTTCGCACCCCCATCGCCGCCCTGCAGGCGGTGCTGGAGAACATCGTCGACGGCGTCGCCGAGCCCGACCCGGACACGTTGCGCGCTGCGCTGAAGCAGACCGAGCGGCTCGGGGAACTGGTGACCGACCTGTTGGACCTGTCCCGCCTCGAGGGCGGCGCGATCTCCCTGCAGCTCAGCAGATTCGGCGTCGAGGAGTTCCTGCGCGATGCCGTCGCACACACCGCAGTCGAGGTGATCGTCGACTCGCCCGGGCTGACCGCGGTGGCCGACCTGGCGCGACTGCGCCAGGTGGTGGTCAACCTGGTGGACAACGCCATCCGGCACAACCCACCCGGTGGACGGGTGTGGGTGCGGGCACGTGCCGGCTCGGGGCTGCAACTGGATGTCGGCGATGACGGTCCGGGCATCCCCGCCCCGGAGCGTGAGCGGGTGTTCCAGCGGTTCACCCGCGGTGACACCTCCGATGGCGGTACCGGTCTGGGCCTTGCCATCGCCCGCTGGGCAGTCGAATTGCACGGCGGCACCATCGAAGTACTGGATGCAGCCAGCGGCTGTCGGATCCGGGTGACCATCCCGGACAGAGAGGAACTCTCATGACCAGGATGGCTCCGGGCGCGTATCCGATGATGCCCCCGCCGATGCTCGGGCCGGTACCGCCCCCGCGCGGCGTGATTCCCCGCCGGGTCTGGCCGCTGAGCCCGCTGGCGTCCGCACCGCTGCCGTTCGTCGTCATCGCACTCACCGTCGGGCTCATCGGTACCGCCTTGTGGCGGCCGACGGAGTACAGCATCGGCTACCTGGTGGTCGGTGTGCTGGTGTTCGCCGCCGTGTACGGAACGGCTGGGCGCCGGCCGGGCGGGTTCGAAGCGCTCGGTATCGCAATGACGCTGGCGCTGCTGGCGGTCCCGGCGGTGCTGGCCGCGCTGTGGGTGAACGCGTTGTGCATCGTGGCGGCCTGGCTGATCGGCTGGCACACGCTGGTCGGCGGGCGCACCTGGACCGCGGTGGTCGCGGGAGCGTTCGTGCCCTGGGTTCTGCCCGCACGTGTCATCGGCTGGGTGCAGCGCGCCGCGCAGCGCCGGGTGCAGGTCGCCCAGCTCGGGCGCATTGTGCTGGTCGGCGCGATCACCTGCGCACTGGTGCTGGTATTCGGCGGATTGTTCGCCGGTGCCGACCCGGCCTTCGAGAAACTCGTGGGCAACCTGGTCCCGTCGTTCGACACCGAGGACATCGTGTCCCGCACGGTCGTGTTCTTCCTGGTGTTGCTGTTCGTGTTGGGCGGGGGATACCTCGTGCGTTTCCCGCCGAAGCTCGATGCCATGGCGCCGGCGCCGCGTAAGCCGGTGCCCCGTTGGGAATGGGCGGTGCCACTGGCCGTTCTCGACGGCTTGTTCCTGGCTTTCGTCGCCGTGCAGGCCACCGTGCTGTTCGGTGGGCGTGCCCATGTGCTGGCCACCGAGGGGCTGACCTACGCGGAGTACGCGCGGCAGGGGTTCTGGCAGTTGCTGTGGGTGTCGGCGCTGACCGTGCTGGTGATCGCCGTCGTGATCCGGGTCGCCTCGCGCGCGACCGGAACGGACCGCCGTATGCTGCGCATCCTGGTCGGAACCCTTTGTGCCACTTCGATTGTGGTTGTCATCTCGGCCATCCACCGGATGTGGGTGTATCAGGATGCGTACGGATTCAGCACCGAACGGCTGATGGTCATCACCATCGAGCTGTGGCTGGGGACGGTGTTCGTCCTGATCGCCGCCGCGGGTATCCGGATGTCCGCATCCTGGCTGCCGCGGGCGGTCCTGGTGGCCGGAGTGGCGGCCCTGCTCGGGTTGGCGGGCCTGAACCCCGAGGGCCTGATCGCGGACCGCAATATCGACCGGTTCGAGCGGACCGGCCAGCTCGACGCGAAGTACCTGTCCGGGCTGTCCTCCGATATCGACCCGGCGTTGCATCGCCTGCCGGATTGGCTGCGTCAGTGCGTGAATCGGGAGGGGCTGGAGCCCGATCCCTGGTACCTGTTCAACCTGTCCCGGTCCCGGGCGGCCGACGAACGGTATCAGGCCGATCTTCCTGTGGTGTGTGAGCAGTACTGGCCGGGGTTCTATCGCTGAGTAAATTCGCTGGCACTCCGGACCCGCGAACGAGTACCGTCGCGGGACCCGACACCGCAGGACGGACAGGAGCGAACCGGTGGATCTGCCGCGCATCTTCGCCATTCGGGAGAGCAACCACCGTATCCACAACCCGTTCAGCCCCGACAAGCTCGCCTATCTGGGCCGGGCGCTGGACCTGGCGCCCGGCACCAGGGTGCTCGACCTCGGAAGTGGCTCGGGCGAATTGCTCTGCACCTGGGCACGCGACCACCAGGTCACCGGTACCGGGGTGGATATCAGCACGCTGTTCACCGAGCAGGCCCGTGCACGCGCCGTGGAACTCGGTGTGGCAGAGCAGGTCACGTTCCTGCACGACGACGCGACAGGGTTCGTCGCGGAGGAACAGGTTGATCTCGCCGCCTGCGTTGGTGCCACCTGGATCGGTGGCGGAGTGGCGGGCAGCATCGAACTGCTCGGCAGGAGTTTGCGTCCCGGTGGACTGATCCTGGTCGGAGAACCGTTCTGGCGCAAGCGGGTCCCGGACCGGGATACCGCCATGGCTTGCCTCGCAGGCGGCGAGGATGACTTTCTGGGACTGCCCGAGTTGATCGAGCACTTCGGTGGTCTCGGCTACGACGTGGTCCAGATGGTGCTGGCCGATGAGGAGACTTGGGACCAGTACCAAGCGGCGCAATGGCTCAATATGCGTCGCTGGCTCGACGACCATCCCGATGACGAACTGGCTGCCGAGATCCGGGTCGATCTCAGGACCGAACCGGCCCGCTACGCGCGCTACCAACGTGAGTACCTGGGGTGGGGCGTCTTCGCGCTGATGCGCCGATGAGGCCGAGGCTTACCTAGCAAGTGCTTGGTTGGTACGCTGTCGAGATGACACAGCCGGCCAGCCGCCGCGACGAGCTCCTGCAGCTCGCCGCGACGATGTTCGCCGACCGCGGCCTCAAGTCCACCACGGTGCGCGATATCGCCGACTCGGCGGGCATCCTCTCGGGCAGCCTGTATCACCACTTCAAGTCCAAAGAGCAGATGGTCGAAGAGGTGCTCAAGGACTTCCTGGACTGGCTGTTCGAGCGCTACCAGGAGATCGTTGCTACCGAATCCACCCCGCTGGACCGGGTGAAGGGCCTGTTCATGGCGTCTTTCGAGGCGATCGAGCACCGCCACGCCCAGGTGGTCATCTACCAGGACGAGGCCAAGCGGCTCTCGTCGCTTCCGCAGTTCGCGTTCGTCGACGACCGCAACCGCGAGCAGCGCAAGATGTGGATCGACCTGCTGCACGAAGGTATCGCCGACGGCTCGTTCCGGCCCGACCTCGATGTCGATCTGGTCTATCGCTTCATCCGTGACACCACCTGGGTGTCGGTCCGGTGGTACCAACCGGGCGGACCCCTCACGGCCGAGGAAGTCGGCCGCCAATATCTCGCCATCGTTCTTGGCGGAATCACCGATAAAGGAGTCTGACATGGCTGAGGCGTACGTCATCGATGCCGTTCGTACCGCGATCGGCAAGCGCAACGGGTCGCTGAGCGGCCAGCATCCGGTCGATCTCGGCGCGGCGGCCTGGCGGGGATTGTTCGAGCGCACCGATCTGGACCCGGGCGCCGTCGACGATGTGATCGCCGGCTGCGTGGACGCCATCGGTGGGCAGGCCGGCAATATCGCCCGGCTGTCGTGGCTGGCCGCAGGCTTCCCCGAGGAGGTTCCCGGTGTCACCGTGGACCGCCAGTGCGGCTCCAGCCAGCAGGCCATCTCCTTCGGCGCGCAGGCGATCATGTCCGGGACCGCCGATGTGATCGTCGCCGGCGGCATGCAGAACATGAGCCAGATCCCGATCAGTTCGGCGATGATCGTCGGCGAGCAGTTCGGCTTCACCTCGCCGACCAACGAGTCCAAGAGCTGGCTGCATCGCTACGGCGATCAGGAGATCTCGCAGTTCCGGGGCTCGGAGATGATCGCCGAGAAGTGGAACCTGTCCCGTGCGGACATGGAGCAGTTCGCGTTGACCAGCCACCAGCGGGCCCAGGAAGCGATCCGGGCCGGGTACTTCGAGAACGAGATCATCCCGGTCGACGGATTCGCCATCGACGAGGGCCCGCGGGAGACCTCGCTGGAGAAGATGGCCGGACTGAAAACCCTGGTCGAGGGCGGACGACTGACCGCCGCGATGGCCAGCCAGATCTCCGACGGCGCCAGTGCCGTCCTGCTCGCGTCGGAGGACGCCGTCAAGACCCATGGTCTCAAGCCGCGCGCCCGCATCCACCACATCAGCGCCCGGGGCGCCGACCCGGTGTACATGCTGACCGGACCCATCCCGGCCACCCACTACGCGCTGGAGAAGACCGGCCTGTCGATGAGCGATATCGACACCGTCGAGATCAACGAGGCCTTCGCTCCGGTGGTGCAGGCCTGGATCAAGGAGACCGGTGCCGACCCGGCGAAGGTCAATCCCAGCGGCGGCGCCATAGCCCTGGGGCATCCGCTGGGCGCGACCGGTGCCAAGCTGTTCGCCACCATGCTGAACACGTTGGAGCGCACCGGCGGTCGCTACGGACTGCAGACCATGTGCGAGGGTGGCGGCACCGCCAACGTCACCATCATCGAACGGCTCTGATCGCCCGCCAGACCCGGGCCGGGGTCATCGGCAACTGATAGACCCGCGCCCCGCACGCCCGGGCGATGGCATTCGCCAGGGCGGGGGCGACCGGGTTGTACGGCGATTCGCTCATCGACTTCGCGCCGAGCGGCCCCAGCTCATCGTAGGTGTCGGCAAAGTAGACCTCGGTCACCGGGATGTCCGCCAACTGCGGGACGTGATAGTTGCGCAGCGTCTGGGTCACGACCGTGCCGTCGGGACCGATCTGGATCTCCTCGAACAATGCCGACCCGATCGCTTGCGCGACGCCGCCCTCGACCTGACCGCGGCACTGCTGCGGGTTCATCACCACCCCGGCGTCGGCGGCCTGTATCGACTGCAGGATCGACACCTCGCCGGTCTCGGGGTTCACCGCGACCCGGAACGCGTGCACATTGAAGGCCACCGAACGCGGTGTGCCGTCGTGCTTTCCGCTGCCGGTCATGGGCACCGGCAGCGATCCGAAGTCCACCAGCTGCGCACCGCACTGCACCCCGTTGCGGTCCAGCCTGCACAGCGCCGGTGACACCCCGGTCAGTTCGGAAGCGGCGGCGACCATGGCGTTCTGCAGCTCACGGGCGGCGAGTTGGGTGGCCCGCCCGGCGACCACCGTGCCCGCCGAGCCGAACGCGCCGGTGTCGTAACCGGTGGTGGCCGTGTCCGATTGGCGGATCCTGATCTGCTCGGCGACGGTGTTGAGCTCGTGGGCGGCCAGCTGCGTATGCACCGTGGTGGTCCCGTTGCCGAATTCGGTGGTGCCGATGTCCAGGGTGTAGATGCCCTCGGCGTCGACCGACACCGCCGCCTCCGCGAAATGCCCGCGCGGGGGAATCGTCGCGATCATGGCGACCGCCATGCCCTCGCCGACCCGCCATCCCTCGGGCGCCGCCACGCCGTTGCCCGCCCGCAGGGCCGCCTCGGCGAGATCGAGGCACTGGTCCAGCCCATAGCTGCCGAAGGTCAGATCGTCGTCGAGCACATGGGAATCGACGAAACTGTCCCCGGGCACGATGACATTGCGGCGCCGGAACTCGAAGGGGTCGATGCCGAGCCGGCCGGCGAGCTGGTCCATGGCGGACTCGATCGCGAACATGACCTGGCCGAGCCCGTACCCGCGGAAGGCGCCGGAGGGCAGGTTGTTGGTGTAGACGGACTGCGCGTCGATTCGTTTGTTCGGACTTCGGTACACCGCAACGGATTCACCGCAACCATGGAACATCACCCCGGGGCTGTGGTTGCCGTACGCCCCGGCATCGACGAGGACGTCGATGGCCAGCGCGGTGAGCGCCCCGGTGCCGTCGGCGGCCACGGTCACGTCGACACGGAACGGGTGCCGGCAGGGCGCCACGGTGAACTGGTCGCTGCGCTGGAACTCGTAGCGCACCGGTACCCCGAGACGCAGCACCGCCAGAGCCACCAGGTCTTCGGTGAGCATCTCCTGCTTCCCGCCGAACCCGCCGCCCACCCGCTTGGTGAACACGTGCACGTCCTCGACGCCGAGACCGAAGATGTGACACAACTCGTTTCGCACCAGGAAGGGCACCTGCGTGCTGGTGCGGATCACCAGCCGACCGGAGTCGTCGCGCCATCCGGTGCAGCCATGGGTCTCCAGATGCATGTGCTGAACCCGCTGGGTCTGCCAGCGGCCTCGCACCACGGCCCCGCCCGCGGCTTCGGCGGCGGCGATCCCGGACGCCACATCGCCCACCTCGCCGTGCAATTCGGCCACCAGATTGCGGCTCGGATCGGCAATGCGTGCCCCAGAGTCCTTGTCTGCGTGCAACAGCGGCGCGTCCATGGATCTGGCAGCGTCGGGATCGAATACCGCTGGTAGCGCCTCGTACTCCACAATGATTGCCCGGCAGGCATTCTCGGCAATATCGTAGCGATCCGCCACTACCGCCGCGACGCGCTGGCCGACGAATCGCACGGTGTCGTCCAGGATGGCGGTGTCATCGGGGTCATCGTCGCGCAGTTCGTGGCGGGCCGTGGAGAACAGCACCGGCGGGCTGTCCCGGTGGGTGAGGACCAGCCGCACCCCCGGCATCGCCTCGGCCGCCGCGGTGTCGATCGACCGGATGCGTGCGTGGGCCAGCGGGCTCGGCAACACGGCCATGTGCAGCAACCCGGCGGGCGCGTCGTCCATGGTGTATTCCTCGGTGCCGGTGACCACCCGCACCCCCGCTGGGGCGCCGATGGACCTACCCGCATCGTGGAGATCGGATTTGTCGATGTTGACCACCCCGGCCAGCGCATCGGTGATCGCCCGGTAGCCGGTACAGCGGCAGAGGTTGCCCTTGAGTTGCTCCGGCAGATCCGACATCTGTTCCCGGGTCAATGTGGTTGCGGTGGTGACCATCCCGGCGGTGCAGAATCCGCACTGGAATCCGGCCGCCTCCACGAAGCGGCGCTGCACGGGGTGCAGGTCATCCGGCGTACCCAGACCGGCGGCCGTCGTCACCGACAAGCCCGCGGCCCGGAAAGCCGGGAATACGCAGGAATGCACCGCCGCGCCGTCGACGAGCACCGAGCAGGCGCCGCAGTCCCCGGCGTCGCAGCCCTTCTTGACCTCGAAGTGACCGTGTTCGCGCAGGAAGGTGCGCAGGCACTGACCGGGGCGTGGGTCCCCGTCGCAGTCGGAACCGTTGACCGAGAGCTTCATGCCAGCTCGGCGCGGATCTGCTCGGCAAGTGTCAGCGTCACCGCCCGGCGCCAGTCCGGGTCGCCGTGCGCGTCGCGGGTCAGGTCCTCCTCCGGGATCCCGGCCAGGGCCGCCCGCAGGTCGTCGGGGGAGGGTGCCGTGGAGAATCGGAACACGTAAGGCCGTACCGTGGCCGCCGTCACCGACAGCACGAACCCGCCGCTTTCGTCACTGCGCCCGATGATCACCACGCCGGACCGGCCAAGCGGAGACGGCGCGAGCTTGCGGTAGGCGGTCCGGGCCCGCAGCGCCGCCAGGGGTATGTGGACGGCACGAAGGACGTCACCGGTCGTCAGCACGTTGGTGGCCTCGCCGGTGACGAACTCGGTGACCGGCAATGTGTACTCGGAGCCGTCGGCCCGCCACACGGTCACCGCGGCATCCAGCGCCGTGCACAGCGAGATCATCGCTCCAGCGGGAAAGGACAGGCAGATGTTGCCCCCGACGGTCGCGGTGCGCCAGATCTTGAACGAGGCGAGCAGCGCGGTGCAGCACTGCCGGAACAACGGGGCGGCCGTGCATTCCGAGGGCAATGTCGTTGACAGCGTGGCGACTTCGTCGAGCGTGCAGGTCGCCGCGAGTTCCAAGCCGTCCGGGCCCAGGGTGACCGGCGGCCACCCCAGCCGGGTGATGTCGACGAGCCGGGTCACCGTTGGCTGCGGTTCGGAGAACAGCCATGTGCCGCCGGCGAGGACGGCGTCGGTGGGTCCCAGCGGCCACACCTCGTCGCGGCGGGTGGGGATGTGCACCGCCTCGACCGTGTTGAGGTCCATCTATCGACCGTAGTCGCCGTTCCGGGCGCGCGCAGGCCGAAACCGATGACCTGCGCGGTGGCACAGACACTGTGACAATCGGTGTATGCGTGTGTACCGCGGTCATCTGATCCACATCGGCGGTGCGCCACGCCTCGACGGTGCGCGCGAACATCTGGTGAGCATCCCCGACGGTGCGCTGGCAGTCGATGACGCCGGGATGATCCGCTACAGCGGTGCGTACCCGGGGCTGCCCGAGTCGGCGGCCGGCGCCGAGATCGTCGACTGCCGTCCGGGCTTCCTGCTGCCCGGTTTCGTCGACACCCACATCCATTTCCCGCAGACCCACTGTGTGGACTCCTACGGCGGTGGTCAGCTGCTGGACTGGTTGCAGCGCTGCATCTTTCCGGCGGAGGCGATGCTCGCCGACACCGATTACGCGCGTCGCGTCGCACAGGACTTCTGCAGCCGGCGCATCGCGGTCGGAACCACCACGGCGCTGGTGTTCGGATCGGCCTTTCCGCTTGCCCAGGACGCCCTGTTCGAGGAATCGATCGCCGCGGGTCTGCGCACGATATCCGGGCGTGGCATCCAGACGGTGGGCCCTGTGGCCGCCGGGCCGCTGTTGACCGGCGAGTCCGAGGCAATCGGCCTCACCCACAACGAGATCGAACGATGGCACAACCGTGCCGGCGGACTCACCCAGGTGGCGGTGGTGCCCCGCTTCGCGCTCTCGGTCACCGAGACGACACTGCGCGCACTGGGAGAACTCTACGTAGACGCCAGCGCCGACGGTGTCTACTTCCACACCCACCTGTCGGAGAATCGCGGCGAGATCGCGGCGGTACGAGCCGATTACGGTGTGGAGCACTACCTGGACACCTACGACGGGCGGTGCGCGGGCGGCGGCCGGTCGATGCTGGGGCGGCGCAGCATCTTCGCGCACGCGGTGCACTGCACCGACCATGAGCTGTCGCGGTTGGCCGAGACCGGCAGCTCGATCGCACACTGCCCGACCTCGCAGCTGTTTCTCGGATCGGGCACCATGCCCTGGCGTCGTACCACCGCGAGCGGGGTCACCGTGGCGCTGGGAACCGATGTGTCCGCCGGGGACGAATGGCTGATCCCCCGGGTGCTCAACGACTGCTTCAAGGTGCACATCAGCGAGCCTGAGGGGCAGGGCCTCTCGATCCCGCCCGCCGACCTGCTGTTCACCGCGACGCTGGCCGGTGCGCGGGCCCTGGATCTCGAGGACCGGATCGGCAACCTGGACGCCGGTAAGGAGGCCGACTTCCTCGTCATCGACCCGCAACGTCAGGCGTTGCTGCCCGAACTGCTGGCGCGGACAGACCCCGAAGATGCCGACCGCCTGCTGTTCACCCTGCTGATGAGCATGCGTGAGGACGTCATCGATGGTGTCTACGTGCGAGGTCGGCTGGTCACCGGGCCGGGGTGAGCGGCCCGCCCAGGATGTTGCCGACGATGCCGCGGATGACGTTGGTGCCATCCTCTTTTCGCAGTTCGTCATACCACTGCGCGGTCGCCTGCGGATCCTTGGCGTGGGTGACATCGCAGCGTTTGCGCGCCCGCAGCACGAGTTCACCGGCCCGTTCGGTGCGGGCGGACTGATACGCGGCCAGCGCGGCGTGCACATCGCCGGGGTGATCCTTGAACGCCCACTGCAGTTCGATGGCGTCCTCCATGGCCGAGCAACCGCCCTGCCCGATATCGGGTGTGGTGTTGTGCGCCGCATCACCGAGGACAGCGACCCGGCCCTTGACCCAGGTGTGGAAGGGATCCAGGTCCAGGATCTCCACCCGGTTCGTGGTCTGCGGATCCAGCTTGTCGATCAGCGTCTGCACCCCGGGAGCCCAGCCCGCGAAGTGACCGCGCAACACCTCGCGGGCGGTGCCTCTCTCGTACGGCACACCCTCGGGTTCGACAACGTCGAAGAAGAAGTAGAAGCGTCCGCCCGCCACCGGCATCACCGAGACACGTTTGCCCTCACCGACATACGTGGTCCATTCGGTGACGGGCCCGATCGCGTCGTCGGTATCGACGAGGCCGTTGAAGTTGACGTAGCCGGCGTAGCGCCGGGTCACCGGGGCGCCGAGCACGTACTCGCGGGTGATCGAACTCGCGCCGTCGGCGCCGATGATCACATCGGCGGTCACAGTGGTCCCGTCGGCGAAGGTCGCCTTCGCGCTGGTCCCGGTCGCATCGTTCTCCACGCTGACCATCTTCATGCCGAAGTTGATGGCGTCCATGCCATACGCCTGCATCAGCATCGACTGCAGTTCGGCCCGGGCGATCGGGTACGGACGCTGCCCGACCTCGTCGATCAGCGGCTGCATGGAGAAGCGGCACATGGTCTCACCGGTGTGCGCGTCGATATAGCTCATGGTCTCGACGATGCCACCCAGTTCTGCGGTTTCTTCCTGCAGACCAAGGTAATTGAGGCATTTCACCCCGTTGGACCACACCGAGATGGCGGCGCCGACCGGCTTGTTCTCGCTGACCCGCTCGTAGACCGCGGTCTCGATGCCGATCTGGCGCAGGGCGATGGCGGCGCTCATTCCGCCCATGCCCGCACCGATGATCACGACCTTCACGTTCAGCTCCCTCGATAGGTGGAGTAGGCGTACGGGGACAACAGCAGCGGCACGTGGTAGTGACCCGTCAGATCGGTGATCTCGAAGGCGATCACGACCTCCGGATAGAAACCGTTGATCCCCTCGGCGGCGAAATAGGCGCCGGTGTCGAAATGCAGCCGGTACACCCCGGCGGCCAGTTCCGCGCCCAGTCCCGCGATGCGGCCATCGGCATCGGTGATGCCGTCGGCGACCGTGGTCCCCGCGGCGGTGAGGGTGACAATGACGCCGACGGCGGGCCGGCCGGTGGTGGCGTCCAGGACATGTGTGGAAAGGGTCATGCTGCCTATCATGTCGGCTCGCTCAGCAGGCGTTCCAGGCGCAACCGGTTGATCTTGGCCAGCTCGCTCCGCATGACGCGGCGCTCGGTCTCCGGATCGTTGTCGAGGCGGTCGGCCAGGATGGCCAGCAGTTCATCGGCGGAGCGCCCGCTGGCGCACACCAGGTAGACATAGCCGAACCTGTCCTCGTACTCGCGGTTCTTCTCTGCCAGTGCGGCTTTCACCGCGTCCCCGGCGTCGGCGACCCGGGCCTGCTCGCGGGCCGACGACGGGCTGTGCGCCGCGGACACCGAGGCGCCGATGCGTGGGTGGCCGTCGAGGGCGGCATCGATCTCGGCGTCGGGTAGTTCGGCGAGCACCCGGTCGGCCCGGTCGTAGAGGGCTTCGGCATCCCGGAACGGTGAGCCCGCCACCACCCGTCGCGCCCAGATCGTCGATGAGCACACGTCGAACAGCAGGTGCATCCGTTGCCGGTCGGACAGCGCGTTGAAATCCTCCAGTCCGATCGCCTTCACGAGAGTTCGTTGAGCCTGCCGAACCGGGCCGCGGCAATGGGATTGGCGTCGGCGACCAGATCGGTGAAGCGGTAGTTGGCGATCTTTGCCACCTCGATCAACGCGTAGGCCTTCTCGGTGGCCGCGGAATTGTCGATCCGCGACCAACCATTGCGCAGCACCCTATCGAAGCGCTCGGTCTCCCGCGCGCAGATGATCAGCGGGAAGCCGAAGTGTTCGCGGTAGGCGGCGGCCAGGCCCACGACGTCCTGGTGGTCATCCTCGTCGAGATTGCTCAGCGCCACATGGTCGACCGCCAGCACCTGCCCCGTCTCGTCCTCGGCGCCCAGATCATGGAAGGCGTTGAGGAGTTCCTCCTGCTGGTCGGTGGTGCCGGTCAGCACCGCATCCTGGAACGCCTCCCGCAGTGCGGTGGTGTCGGCGAACGGTCGCTGCTCATAGGCACGGTCGGCGGCCCACGCGACGTCCTGCACCACGTGTCCGAACACCTCGGTGAAACGTTCCCGGGTCATGGTGTTCACCTCGTCGAGGGAGATGGAGCCGCCGCCGGCAACCCGCGGTCCCTTCTTCCCGAGGTGGAAGAACACGATATTGAGCACGATGGCGGTGATGGCACCGGTGCTGATACCGCTGCCGAACAGGATGTCCAGTCCGGCAGGCAATGCCGATGAGATGCCCGGGTACGACGTCACCAGCAGGGCCAGCGCCAGGCTGGTGGTCACGATGATGACGTTGCGGTGGTCGGTGAAGTCGACCTTGCCCAGCGTCTGGATGCCGACGACGGCGACGGTGGCGAACAGCACCAGGGCCGCGCCACCGAGCACCGGGTTCGGGATCGACGCCACGATGGCGGCCACCTTGGGCAGGAAACCCAACATGATCATGATGACGCCGGCGGCCGCGACCACCCAGCGGCTCTTCACCCCGGTGAGTCGCACCAGGCCGACATTCTCGGAGAACGCGGTGTAGGGAAACGAGTTGAAGATGCCGCCGATGGTGGTGGCCACGCCGTCGGCACGCAGCACATTGCCGATATCGGACGGGCGGACCCGCTTGCCGACGATCTCACCGGTGGCCAGTGTGCTACCGGTCGACTCCACCGCGATGATCATCATCACGATGATCATCGTGATGATCGCGACGATGTCGAACTTGGGCATGCCGAACACGAACGGCGGTGTGAACCCGAACATCGAGGCCGCACCGACCCGGTCGAAGTTCATGTCGCCCAAGGCGAACGCCACCGCGCAGCCGGCGATCAGGCCCAGCAGCACGGCGATGGTGGACATGAAGCCTCGGAAGATCCGCTGGATCGCCACGATCACGGCGATGGTGCCCAGCGCGTAGAGAACCCAGCGCAGGTTGGTGGGGTCGGGCTCGTGGGTGGCCGGGTTGGTCACCGCGTCCAGCGCACCGATGGGCACCAGACACAAGCCGATGATGGTGATGAGCGTGCCGGTCACCACGGGCGGGAAGAACTTGAGCAGCTTCACGAAGACGGGGGCGATCAGGAAGGTGAAGACACCGGCCACGATCACCGCACCGTAGACGTAGAGCAGGCTCGCGGTCCCGCCTCCGTGGGCCAGGCCGATCGCGATGATCGGGGCGACGCCCGCGAAGGTCACGCCCTGCAGCAGCGGCAGCCGCACCCCGACGTTCTTGAACCCGACCGCCTGGATGATCGAGGCCACGCCGCAGGTGAACAAGTCGGCGGTGATCAGCATGACGAGTTCTTCGCCGGACAGCCCCAGGGCGTTGGCGATCAGGATCGGCACCAGCACCGCGCCCGCGTAGAACGCGACGACGTGCTGGAAGCCGTAGGCGGCCAGCTTCGGAAGGGGAAGCACCTCGTCAACGGGGTGCACGCGCTTGCGCTGGCTCTTGGTGGGTGCCGACATGGGAACAGGATCGGGCAGCTTCGCTGTTATCCGGTTACCTGTGCGTTTCGTCGAGGTTGCCGGTGCCCACGGCGGGCTCAGTGGTCGTGCAGGATCACCCCGCGGATATTGCGTCCGTCGCGCATGTCCTGGTAGCCCTCGTTGACCTCGGCGAGTTTGTACTCGTGGGTGACGGTCTCATCGAGCAGCAGCTTGCCCTCCCGGTAGAGCGACAGCAGCCGCGGGATGTCCGCGCGTGGGTTGGCCTCCCCGTAAAGGCTGCCCAGCAGCCGCTTCTGGAACAGCGTGAACATCATCATTCCGAGGGTCGGGGAGTTGTCGGCCATCGTCGACAGTGCCGTCATGACCACCGCGCCGCCCTTGCGGATGATGTTGGCGGCATCCTCGAGCATGGCGCCCTCCAGTAGCCCGACGGTGAGGATGGCCGAATCCGCCATCACCCCGCGGGTCAGCTCGGCGACCAGTGCGGTGGCTTCGGGCAGTGAGGTGGCAAAGTGGGTGGCGCCGAATCGGAAAGCCAAGTCCCGCTTGGCTTCCACCGGTTCGACGACGATGATCTTCTCCGCACCGGCCAGCCGCGCGCCCTGGACGGCGCCGCTGCCGATGCCGCCGAGCCCGATGATCACGACGGTGTCGCCGGGTGCGACGTCGGCGGTGTTGACCGCCGAACCCCAGCCGGTGGTGACACCGCAGCCCAGCAGGCAGGCCCGGGACAGCGGAATGTCATCGTCGATCTTGACGATGGAGGCCTCGGGCACGGTGCCGTATTGGGAGAACGTGCCGACCAGGGCCATCACGCCGACGTTCTGGTCCCGTGCCCGGCGCCGGTAGGTGCCGTCGAGTTGGGTTCCCGCCATGATCATCGCGCCGAGGTCGCAGAGGTTCTGGTGGCCGGTCGAGCAGAACCGGCAGCGCCCGCAGGCCGGCAGGAACGAGGCGACCACGTGATCGCCGGGGGCGAGCCCGACGACGCCGGCCCCGACCTCGCGCACGATCCCGGCACCCTCATGGCCGCCGATCAGGGGCAGCGGGGCGGGCAGGTCGCCGGTGCGGATGTGTTCGTCGGAGTGGCACAGCCCGGTCGCCTCCCAGGACACCAGCACCTCACCGTCGCCCGGCGGATCGAGGTCGATCTCCTCCACGGTCCAGTCGCCGCCGTACTCCCACAGAATCGCCGCGTTGGTCTTCATGTCTGGAGTGTAGGAATGCGTGTGTGGCGCCGAGATGGTTTCGCGCGTAATGCCCGTCAGCCCGTGGCAGCGATCAGCGCCAGGCCGGCGAATGACAGCATCCAGCTGGCGAGGCTGCCCACGAGGAAGTACTCGGTCACGTCATCGATTCCGACGGCAACCCCGCCGGCGGGCTTACCGCCGCGGTCACGTGTGGCGCTGATCTCCGGAAACCGGATGATGCTCTTGGCCGCCACCACCGCCGACGCCAAGGTGAGCTGGCCGGCCACCCCGAGCCCGACGATCAGCAGTCGTTCCATCGGTCCCAGTAGGCGGCCGCCCTTGAGTTGATCTGAGGCCTGCGGCTGCCCGACGGGCTTGACCGAGCCCACCGATCCGAGGATCAGCCGCACCACCTGGTTGGCGGTGGCCACCTGTACCAGCAGCACCCCCAGCACCGTCAGGGCACGGTCACCCGATACGTGCAGATCGACCCACGAGACCCACTGGGCGACCGGGCCGTCGACCTCGGACGCCCAACCGGACAACAGAATCAACGCCGTGATGGTGCCGCCCAACACCACCAGCGCGGTGGCCTGGTGGCTGCTCGTCCGTTCGGCGCGCTCACAGGACACCTGCCAGCCGACCACCCCGACCGATGCGAGAGCCAGCAGCGCAAGGTCGCCGGGGTGCCACAACCCTGCCAGCATGGCCCACCCCACGAGGGCTGCGGCGCCGATCACCGGCCGCAGCCAGCGGGCTCCGATGAGTCTGCGGCTGATGTCCGCGATACCGACGGCGATCAGAAAGACCGCCAGGATACTCATGTGATCTCCGAAAGGTACTGGGAGGAGAGGATGATGAGGTCCAGACCGTCCCGGCCGGCGCGTTGGGAGACCGCCGACGGGCTGATCTTCTCCTCGGCGGCGAGTTCCTTCTTGGACCGGTGGGACACGAGACCTTTCAGGATGCGGACGGACCTCTCATCCAGTGATCCAAACATGTGGTCCCGACACATCAGGGCGGCGTTGACGGTGTTCGGGGAAGGTCCGGCGTCGGTGCTGCTGCGGTAGGTGGTGCGCACCAGCGCCAGCCCGGGTTGGCGCTGCGCTTCGGCGGTCCATTCGATGGCCTCCCGGGCCGCCCACCAACCGGCTCCGTCCTGAATGCCGGTGGCCTCGTCGAGCACGCTCACCGGCCCCCATCCGATGCCGAACCGGACATCCACGGCGGGAGCGAGTGCCAGCCGCACCTGCCATGCCGCCGCCAGCGCGGCGCCGACGTGCGGGTAGCTGCCCTGGAACTCGTCACCGACGGTGAGGGCAGGAGCGTCCAGGGCGTCGGCGGCGACCGTGCCGAGTGCGGCGGTCAGCTGTCGGTGAAGCGCTCGTCGGTCGGCCGCCCGCCGTGAATCGACCACGTCGCCGATCACGGTGGCCCGAAATGAAGCTGAGGACTGAACCGGCATCATATGAAGATAATAGCTTCATATCACCATGATGAAGCTATTTACTTCATTACGATGTGATGAAGGAGGACGCGTCCCGTAGGTGCGCCACGGCCTCGGCGACGATCTGTGGCACCAAGTCCGCGCATGACGGCAGGTCGTCGAGAATGCCGGCCACCTGACCGGAGGCGAGCACCCCGGCGTCGGTGTTGCCCTCGACCAGACCGGCCTTGAGCAGCATCGGGGTGTTTGCCGCCATCACGACCTGCGCCCAGGTGAGGTCCTTGCCGTGCCGCATGGCCAGACCATCGGTGACCATGGATTTCCAGGTCATCCCGGACAGCTTCTTGAACTTCTGTGCATTGCCGATCGCCGCCGCGAAACCGCGTACCGGTGAACCGCTCTCCAGCTTCTCCACCAATCCGGTGCGCAGCACCCGGTGCGGCATGCCGTCCACGCGGGTGGAGACGACGGTGCCGTCCAGCGCCGCGTCCAGGTAGCGCTGCTTGACGGCGTCGGGGACGGTCGAGTCCGAGGTCAGCAGGAAGCGGGTGCCCATCGCGACCCCGGCCGCGCCGTAGGACAACGCCGCGGCCAGACCGCGACCGTCGAAGAAGCCACCCGCGGCGATCACCGGCATACCGGTGTCGGCGACGGCGTCGAGCACCGACGGCAGCAGCAGGGTGGTCGCGATCGGGCCGGTGTGGCCACCACCCTCACCGCCCTGCACGATCACCGCGTCCGCGCCCCAGCCGGCGACCTTCTTGGCGTGCTTGGCCAGCCCGACCGACGGAATGACCACCACGCCGGCCTCTTTGAGCCTGGCGATCAGGTCGGGCTTGGGTGCTAAAGCGAAGGAGGCAACTTTGACTCCTTCGCGGATCAGGAGGTCGACGCGGTCGTTCGCGTCGCCGGCGTCGGCGCGGATGTTGATGCCGAACGGTTTGTCGGTGGCCGCCTTGACCTTGGCGACGGCGGTGGTGAGCTCTGTCAGCGTCATCGTCGCCGAGGCCAGGATGCCGAGGCCGCCCGCGTTGGACGTCGCCGCCACCAGCCGGGCGCCCGCCACCCAGCCCATACCGGTCTGCACGACGGGGTGCTCGATGCCGACCAGTTCGGTCAGCGGAGTCTTGAGTGTGGTCATGACTAGACCTCTCCTACTTGATCTCTCGGTCCCTGAGGCCTCTCGGGTCGATGACCTCGCGGAGCAGTTTCTGCTCGTCACCGCTGGGCACCCGGGTGGTCTCGGCCTCGCTCAGACCGTGCACCTCAAAAGATGTGTTCTCGGCGACCTGATCCGCCTCGACACCGGGGTGCAGCGAGACCGCGCGGAACTGGTGATCGGGACCGTTGAAATCGAAGACACCGAGGTTGGTAACCACCCGGTAGATGTTGGCGAACCGGAAGGCCGGGTTGGCGGGATCGACCTTGTCCCAGCCGATCCCGGAGACGATATCGACGGAATCGGTGAACACCCGCTTGGAGTGGTTGCCCACGAAGTAGCTGGTGGCGTGATTGATGCTGTTGCCGGGCGCGCCGCGCACACCGAACATCTGCCGGGTCGGATGCTGGATGGGGCCGAACGCCGAAAGGTTCTGGTTCCCGAAGCGGTCGATCTGGTTGGCGCCCATCACGACGTGGCGCCGCCCCCAGGACAGGGTCTCGAAGACCTTATTGAACGGCATCCAGCCCTCGATCGCCGCGGGAGCTCCGATGGCCGGGGTATCGGCGATGATGCGGGCCTCACCGTCGGTCAGCACGATATCGGGGGAGAAGGTCAGTCGAGCCAACCGGGCCCCGATCTGGACGATCGTGGTCATCGGCGAGACCATGATCTCGCCTGCGTCACGGAACAATTCGGCGCACGCGACAGCGCACACCTCGGCACGGGTCACCGACATCACTTGGCTCCTTCCTTCTGTGCTTCGGCGAACTTGCGCACCGCGGCCTGGTAGTCGGCCTCGCTGCCGGACAGGTAGGTCGTGACGAACTCGGCCCAGGTCTCGTCGGATCCCGCCGCCTCGGCGTAGTGGCGCTGGAACTTCTCGTCGCGCTTGTAATCGGGTTCGTTCGTGGTGAAATGCGCACCGTTGGGCGCCTCCACCACGGTGTCGACCATCATCCGGTTGATCAGCAGCTGTTGCGGCACCACCGAACTGACCAGCTCCTCGGTGGACACCACCTTCTCCACGCTGAGGAAGCGCCGCTGGGCCGACATCAGGAACAGATCGTCGAAGTACGGGTCGATCCCGGTGTAGGCGGCATTGCCGCGGGCATCACCCAGGTTCAGGTGCACGAACGCGGCGTCCAGGTTCAGCGCCGGCATCGCCACCAATTCTTCGTCCCCGTAGGGAGATGTCACGGTCTTGAGTTCGTCACCCCAGAAGGTCCGGACGTCGCTGCCCAGTCCGGCGCGGATCGGCAGGAACGGCAGCCGTTGCGCGGCGGCCTGCAGCCCGCAGCGCAGCATGCCCTCGTCCATCTCACGGGCCTCGATGGCTCCGGTGGTGCGGGCCTTGGCGAACCACGGATCGTAGAACGGCGGCGAGTCCAGCGAGACGAAGCCGTAGTAGACGCGCTTGACCTTGTCGGCCGAGCACAACAGGCCCAGATCGGGCCCGCCGTAGGTGACCACCGTCAGATCCTTGACGTCGGTGCGCAGCAGCGCGCGGATGAAGGCCATCGGCTTGCGCCGCGACCCCCAGCCGCCGATGCCGATGGTCATGCCGCTCTCGATGGAGGAGACGGCCTCGTCCAGAGTGGTTCTCTTGTCTTTCATTACTATTTGGTTCCCTTGTCGGTTCCGGCGAATGCGTCGCGGTGCTCGTCGGACACGCCCGCCAGGTTCAGCTCGAACGTAAAGCCCTGTTCCATGCGGTATCTCGCGGTGACCGGCTGCACGTCGATGAAGTTCAGCGCTTCCTTGGCGGCCCGGATCACCCGGGTGTCCTTACTGGCGATATCGCGGGCCACCCGCAGCGCGGACTCGTCGAGATCGGCGCGCGGCACGACCTCGTGCACGGACCCGAAGTGGTGCAGTGTGTTCGCATCCACGGTGGCTGCGGTGAAGAACAGTCGGCGCATCAGATGTTGGGGGACCAGCCGCGACAGGTGGGTGGCCGCACCGAGTGCGCCGCGCTCCACCTCGGGCAGGCCGAACTTGGCGTCATCGGAGGCGACGATGACATCGGCGTTGCCGACCAGGCCGATACCGCCGCCGACGCAGAAGCCGTTCACGGCCGCGATCACCGGTACCTCGCACTCGTAGACCGCCTTGAACGCGTGGTAGCAGCCACGGTTGGCGTCGATGAGCGCGGTGAAGCCCTCGGTGTTCTGCATTTCCTTGATGTCCACGCCGGCGTTGAAGCCGCGTCCCTCCGCGCGCAGGATCACCACGTGGGTGCTGCGGTCACGTCCCGCGGCGGTGATGGCGTCGCCGAGTTCGAACCAACCGCGAGACGGGATGGCGTTGACGGGCGGGTAGTTCACGGTCACCGAGACGATGCCCGGTTCGACTGTCGCGGTGGTGATGGTCTTCGTTTTGTCTGACACAAGTCACTTCCTGGAGGGGTCGCTACCTAAGCAAGCACTTGCTTGGTACGCTAGCACAGTGACTGACGCGGCTGGAATCAATCTGCAACTGGACGGCCGGGTGGTGCTGGTGACCGGCGGAGTGCGCGGCGTCGGTGCCGGGATCAGCGCCGTCTTCGCTGCTCAGGGCGCCACCGTGGTGACGTGCGCGCGCCGCCCGGTACCGGGTTCGCCGTACGAGTTCCACCCGTGCGACATCCGCGACGACGACTCGGTGCGTGCCCTCATCGGTGCGATCGTCGCCCAGCACGGCCGCTTGGATGTGGTGGTCAACAATGCCGGCGGTTCGCCCTATGTGCTGGCCGCCGATGCCTCGGCAAAGTTCAGCACGAAGATCATCGAACTCAATCTGATCGGCGCACTGTCGGTCTCCACGCATGCCAACGCGGTCATGCAGAGCCAGGATTCCGGCGGTTCCATCGTCAACATCTCCAGCGTCAGTGGGCACCGCCCCACACCGGGCACGGCCGCCTACGGCGCCGCCAAGGCCGGCATCGACAACCTCACCTCGACCCTGGCCGTGGAATGGGCCCCCAAGGTGCGGGTCAACTCGGTGGTCGTCGGCATGGTCGAGACCGAACAGGCCGAGTTGTTCTACGGCGACGCAGACTCGATCGCGGCCATTTCGAAGAATGTGCCGCTGGGGCGTCTGGCCAAGCCTGCCGATATCGGCTGGGCCACCGCGTTTCTGGCATCCGAAGCGGCTTCCTATATCAGTGGTGCGTCATTGCAGGTGCACGGCGGCGGCGAGCCACCGCACTACCTGTCGACCACTACCGCGGACATCAAATAAAGGAGAACAGCAATGGGTTTGCTTGACGGCCGGGTAGTCATCGTGACGGGTGCCGGTGGCGGTATCGGGCGCGAACACGCGCTCGCCTTCGCCGCCGAGGGCGCACGCGTGGTGGTCAACGACATCGGTGTGGGACTCGACGGTTCACCGGCCGGCGGCGGCAGCGCCGCGCAGACCGTGGTCGACGAGATCGCCGCCGCCGGTGGCGAAGCCGTCACCAGCGGTGCCAATGTCGCGGACTGGGGTCAGGCCGAGGGGCTCATCCAGACTGCCGTCGACTCCTTCGGCGGCCTCGACGTCCTGGTCAACAATGCCGGCATCGTCCGGGACCGGATGTTCGTCAACGCCACCGAAGAGGAGTTCGACGCCGTCACCGCGGTGCATCTCAAGGGGCATTTCGCCACCATGAAGCATGCCGGTGCCTACTGGCGCGCCCAGTCCAAGGCCGGTCACGCGGTCGATGCCCGCATCATCAACACCAGCTCGGGTGCGGGTCTGCAGGGCAGCGTCGGGCAGGCGACCTACAGCGCCTCCAAGGCCGGTATCGCCGCGCTGACCCTGGTCGCGGCGGCCGAGATGGGCCGCATCGGCGTCACCGTGAACGCCATCGCACCGTCCGCCCGCACCCGGATGACCGAAACCGTGTTCGCCGAGATGATGTCGACCCAGGACGCCGCCTTCGATGCGATGGCGCCGGAGAACATCTCCCCGCTGGTCGTCTGGCTCGGCAGCGTCGAATCCCGTGACGTCACCGGCCGGATCTTCGAGGTCGAAGGCGGCATCATCCGGGTGGCCGAAGGCTGGGCGCGCGGCGGCGAGATCGACAAGGGCGCGAAGTGGGATCCGGCCGAACTCGGCCCGGTGGTCACCGACCTGCTGGCCAAATCCCGGACACCGATGCCGGTGTTCGGAGCCTGAAACCCGCTGCGGCGCAGGGTCAGGCGGCTTCTTTCTCGGCGCCTGAATCGCCATCGGCCGGCTTGCTCTCCGGGCGCGCCGCCTGCTTGGGGGTGATCGGAGAGACCTTGCGGTCGGTCCTGAGATCGGCTGTGCGCGGGTCTTTTTCGGTGAACGCCACGCTGGGACGGCCGGGCTTCTTCACCGTACGTGCGGTCCGCAGCTTCTTGACCGGCGCGGCGTTCTCCGGTTCGGGTGCCACGGCGTCCGCCGCCTCCGGCGCCGTGGTCCGGGCCTGCGCGGTCGTTGCCAGCGCGTCGGTGGTCGTGGTGTCCGGAGCGCTCGGCCGGATCTTCCTCGTGACCTCGTCGACGACATCGCGCACCACCGCGACCGTGAACGTGATCGGGGCCCGCACGACGGCGCCCACGCCGTCGCGGATGGCCGTCGCGATCTGGGCGATATCCCCGGTGCCAAATGCCCGCACCACGTTGTGGGCCGCGGTCTGCGGTGTCACCACGAGGTCGCGGGCATTGACGAACAGCTTGGTGCCCAGGCTGGCCGGTCCGACCGGCAGACCCGCCCAGGTCTTCAGCGTCCAGCCCTCCTCGGCGCTGCCCTCCACGACCACGATCCCGGTGTTGTCCAACCGGTGGCGCAGCATCAGCCCCAGGTCCGGGTTGTCGACGTTCATCATCGTCCAGAACATGATCGTCGCGGCGTGGGAGAACACGACGGGATTCTGCGCCCCGGACTCCTCGACGATCTTCAAGGCGGCGTCCATGCGTGCGTCGAAGGCATTGCCGTCACCACCGCCGGGCACCGGCACCGACCGTGCACCCAGCGTCCACAGCGCGGGCGCCAGCACGTAGCCGATCCCGCCGAGTCCGGAATCCGACGATCGCTCGAACCAGCCCGCGTTGATCTCCCGGAATCCGGGCAGCACGGTGGGGGTGAGCCCGCTGGCGGCCGCGAACGGCGCCGCGGTTTCGGTGGTGCGCCGCATGTTCGACGCGTAGATGGCGTCATAGGCGACACCGCCGGCGGCCAGCGCTGCCGCCACCGCCGCCGCCTGTGTCTGGCCCAGCGGCGTCAGCGGGGCACCGGGAATCGAGTTGTCGATCGTGTGCGACGCGTTGGCCTCGGACTCGCCGTGCCGGACAAAGGTCACCGTCATGGCGGCCGCAGGCAGGGCGGTGATCACGAACAGGACGCCTGCGGTCAGCGCCGCGAGCAGGAGTTTCAGTGACTGTCCGTGCAACCGCGTGACCATCGGATCACAGTAGCCAGCTACGCGGGATCGCAGATGAGGATCGGGATCTTGCGATCGGTGTAGGACCGGTAATTGGCGAAGTCGGCGTACATTGCGTCCAGCTTGGGCCAGTACTGGTCACGTTCGGTGTCGGTGGCTTCGCGGGCCACCAACTCCAGCTTCTCCTTCTTGGTCTGAAAGGAGACGTTCGGGTTGGCCTTGATGTTCAGGTACCACATGGGGTTGGTCGCCCGGCCGCCCTGGGAGGCAACCAAGACGATGCGCGTGCCCTCCTGCAGGAACAGCAGCGGACTGTCCCTGGGCTCTCCGGACTTGCGCCCGATGGTGGTGAGGATGCCGACCTCGGCACCGTGCAGGAACTTGTTGCCGAACTTGCCATTCGTCTTCTTGAAGATCCAGGTCTGGGCGCGTGACATCCACTTGATGGCGGTCCCGGTGGCCGGCGCATTGAGCCGTTCGACCTGTTTGGGGTTGAGCGGCTTGGGTTTATCTGGCATGGGCTGAACCTATCGGCCGATGAACGGCTTCAGCGACGCCCGGATGTGGTGGATCCGGGGATCGTCGGCGGGGATCAGAAACGTCTCGTCGACGTGTGAGCAGACCCGGCGGCCGAACAGTCGCGGTTTGGTCAGCACGTCGAACTCGGCCCGGATGTGGTCACCGTCGACGGTGAAGGTGGGTGGCGTGGTCTGTTCGATCAGCTTGAACTGGGGGCCGTTGTTCAGACTGCGCCGCAGGTGATCTCCCGAGCGTCCGGTCTTGAGCCCCATCTCGATGCGGATGCAGTCCGGTGCGAACGGGACCGCATCGGCCCGATGGGTGGACAGCGCGTCGATGTAGGACTGGGCGGCCGCGATGCGCTCGGCATCGGTAGCGGTCATGGACGGCTCAGATCCGCTCGATGATGGTGCCCGTAGACAAAGCGCCACCGGCGCACATGGTGATCAGCGCGGT
This sequence comes from Mycobacterium sp. ITM-2016-00316, assembly GCF_002968335.2. Classification (NCBI taxonomy): domain Bacteria; kingdom Bacillati; phylum Actinomycetota; class Actinomycetes; order Mycobacteriales; family Mycobacteriaceae; genus Mycobacterium; species Mycobacterium sp. ITM-2016-00316. Next base: position 5,218,461 of record NZ_CP134398.1, on the reverse strand, counting down.
GCTCTTCCCGGTGCGCTCCAGTTCGTGCAGAGCGGTGGTGATCAGCCGGGCGCCGGTGGAGCCGACGGGATGTCCGAGCGCGATGGCACCACCGTTGACGTTCACCTTGTCCATATCGGCGCCGTGTACCTGTGCCCAGGACAGCACCACCGACGCGAACGCCTCGTTGATCTCGACCAGGTCGATATCGCCCATCTTCATGCCGGCCTTCTCCAGCACCTTGGCCGTCGACTGCACCGGGCCGTCCAGGTGGTAGTAGGTCTCGGCGCCGACGTTGGCCTGCGCGACGATCCGCGCCCGCGGCTTCAAGCCGTGAGCTTTGGCGACGTCTTCATCCATCCAGAGCACCGCGGCCGCGCCGTCGGAGATCTGCGAGGAGGTGCCGGCGGTATGGCTGGCACCCTCCATCACCGGTTTCAGCGCTGCCAACCCTTCGGCGGTGGTGTCGCGCAACCCCTGATCGCGGGTCACCAGCGCCCACTCATCGGTCGGACGCTTGTTCTCGTCGAGCACCGGAGCGGAGATCGGGGAGATCTCGCGGTCGAAACGGCCCTCGGCCCAGGCCCGCTTGGCCTTGGCCTGCGACGCCAGACCGAGCGCGTCGAGGTCGGCGCGGGTGATCCCGCGGCGTTTGGCGATGCGTTCGGCGGCCTCGAACTGGTTCGGCATGTCGATATCCCACGACGAGGCGCGGATGATGCTGCGATCGGGTCCAGCGTTGGCGCCGAGGCCGACCCGGCTCATCGCTTCGACACCGCACGCGATCCCGATGTCGATGGCGCCGGTGGCGATCAGACCGGCGATCAGATGGTTGGCCTGCTGGGCGCTGCCGCACTGGCAGTCGATGGTGGTGGCGCCGACGTGCTCGGGCAGGCCCGCGGTCAGCCAGCCGACCCGGGTGATGTTGTTGGACTGCTCGCCGAACTGGGTGACGCAGCCGCCGATGAGCTGCTCGACATCACCGGGATCGATACCGGCCTTCTCGACGACAGCCTTCTGGACCGCGCCCAGGAGTTCGGTGGCGTGCAGACCGGACAGCCATCCATTGCGCTTGCCGATCGGGCTGCGGGTGGCTTCGACGATGACAGGATTACCCATGATGTCAGGCTAGAACACGTTTCATTAGTCTGACAAGCGACGATGCCCCCACGCCTTTTATCTGCGGTGAAGGCATGTTTCAATGGTTCGCAAGTGGCACTAGAAGGAATTGTTCCAACCCCGACATGTGCGCGGACTTTGCGCAAAGGAGATCATCTGCATGGCCAGCCCGAACCTGCCCGACGGCTTCGATCCGCTCGACGCGAGCCTCAACCTCGAACGGCTGCCCGTAGAAGAGTTGGCGGAGATTCGAAAATCCGAACCCATCCACTGGGTCGATGTGCCGGGGGGAACCGGCGGCTTCGGCGACAAGGGCTACTGGATCGTCACCAAGCATGCCGATGTCAAAGAGGTGTCCAAGCGCAGCGATGTGTTCGGCAGCTCGCCCGACGGCGCCATCCCGGTCTGGCCGCAGGAGATGCAGCGCGACGCCATCGACCTGCAGAAGGCCGTGCTGCTGAACATGGACGCCCCGCAGCACACCCGGCTGCGCAAGATCATCTCTCGCGGTTTCACCCCGCGCGCGGTGGGCCGGCTCGAAGACGAGCTGCGGGCACGCGCCCGCAAGATCGCCGAGACCGCCGCGGCCGGCGGGGTCGGTGATTTCGTCGAGCAGGTCGCCAGCGAGCTCCCGCTCCAGGCCATCGCCGAACTACTCGGCGTGCCGCAGGAGGACCGTGACAAGCTGTTCCGCTGGTCCAACGAGATGACCGCCGGCGAGGACGAGGAGTACGCCGACGTCGATCCGGCGATGTCCTCCTTCGAGCTGATCACCTACGCCATGAAAATGGCCGAGGACCGGTCCAAGAACCCGACCGAGGACATCGTGACGAAGCTGATCGAAGCCGACATCGACGGCGAGAAGCTCTCCGATGACGAGTTCGGGTTCTTCGTGATCATGCTGGCGGTGGCCGGCAACGAGACCACCCGCAACTCGACGACGCACGGCATGATCGCCTTCGCGCAGCACCCCGAACAGTGGGAGCTGTACAAGAAGGAGCGCCCGGGCACTGCGGCCGACGAGATCATCCGTTGGGCCACACCCGTTTCGGCATTCCAGCGCACCGCCCTGGAGGACACCGAGCTGAACGGGGTGAAGATCAAGAAGGGTGAGCGGGTGGTGATGTCCTACCGCTCGGCCAACTTCGACGAGGACGCGTTCGAGAACCCGGAGCAGTTCAACATCCTGCGCGACCCGAACCCGCACGTCGGCTTCGGCGGCACCGGTGCGCACTACTGCATCGGCGCCAACCTGGCGCGGATGACCATCAACCTGATCTTCAACGCCATCGCCGATGTGATGCCCGACATCAAGCCCGTCGGCGATCCCGAGCGGCTGAAGTCGGGCTGGCTCAACGGCATCAAGCACTGGCAGGTCGACTACACCGGCGCCGGATCAGCCGTCTCCAACTAGTACATACCAAGGAGCGAACGGGTGGACTTCTCGCCGAATCCGGAGCAGCAGGCTGTCGCCGATGTGGTGACCTCCGTGCTGGACCGGGAAAATAGTTGGGATGCACTGGTTTCCGGTGGCGTCGCCGCGCTCGCCGTGCCCGAGCGGCTCGGTGGTGACGGGCTGGGGCTGGCCGAGGTGGCGACCGCCCTGACCGAGATCGGCCGGCACGGCACCGTTGGTCAGGCGCTGGCCACCCTCGGTCTGGGCCTGGTGCCGCTGCTGGATCTCGCCTCCGAGTCGCAGCAGGATCGCTACCTGGCCGGCGTGGCCGAGGGCGCGGTGCTGTCCGCCGCGCTCAACGAGCCCGGGACGACGTTGCCGGAGAAACCGTCGGTGACGCTGACCGACGGGAAGCTCAGCGGTACCAAAATCGGTGTGCCCTATGCCGAGTCAGCGCAATGGCTGGTCGTCACGGCGGCGGGCGCGGTGGTGGTGATCTCGCCGCAGGCCCACGGTGTCACGCTGACCAAGACCCCGGCCTCCAACGGATCCGACGAATACGTGGTGGTGTTCGAGGACGCCGAGATCGACGGCGTCCTGAAGGGCGCGAGCGTCACCCGGGTGAACCAGTTGGCGCTGGCGGCCATCGGTGCCTTCGCAGCCGGGCTGGTTGCCGGTGCACTGCGGCTCACCGCGGACTACGTGGCCACCCGCGAGCAGTTCGGCCGGCCGCTGTCGACCTTCCAGACGGTCGCCGCTCAGCTGTCCGAGATCTACATCGCTTCGCGGACCATCTCGCTGGTGTCCACCTCGGTGGTGTGGCGGCTTGTCGAGGGCCTGGATACCGAGGATGATCTGGCGTTGCTCGGCTACTGGCTGACATCGCAGGCGCCGCCGGCGATGCGGCTGTGTCATCACCTGCACGGCGGCATGGGTATGGACATCACCTACCCGATGAACCGCTACTTCTCGTCGATCAAGGATCTGACCCGGTTGCTGGGCGGTCCGTCGTACAGGCTCGATCTGGTAGGAGCGTAATGTTCATCGAACTGACCTCGGAGCAGCGGTCACTGCAATCTGAACTGCGCGAGTACTTCTCGACTCTCATCACGCCCGAAGAGGCGGCTGCGATGGAGTCCGACCGGCACAACGAGGCCTACCGCACGGTGATCAAGCGGATGGGCTCGGACGGCAAACTCGGTGTCGGCTGGCCCAAGGAGTACGGCGGCCTCGGCTTCGGGCCGATCGAACAGCAGATCTTCGTCAACGAGGCCAACCGGGCCGATGTGCCGCTGCCGATGGTGACGCTGCAGACCGTCGGGCCCACCCTGCAGGTGCACGGCACCGAGACGCAGAAGAAGAAGTTCCTGCCCGGGATCCTGGCCGGCGAAATACATTTCGCGATCGGCTACTCGGAACCGGAGGCCGGCACCGACCTGGCGTCCCTGCGGACATCCGCCGTTCGGCACGGCGACGAATACATCGTCAACGGTCAGAAGATGTGGACCACCGGGGCCCACGATGCCGATTACATCTGGCTGGCCTGCCGTACCGATCCGGAAGCGGCCAAGCACAAGGGCATTTCGATCCTGATTGTCGACACCAAGGATCCCGGCTACTCCTGGACGCCGATCATCCTGTCCGACGGGGCGCATCACACGAATGCCTCCTACTACAACGAGGTGCGGGTGCCCGCCGACATGCTGGTCGGTGAGGAGCACGGAGGCTGGAAACTCATCACCACCCAGCTCAACCATGAGCGCGTCGGGCTGGGACCGGCCGGGCGCATCGCCGGCATCTACGACGAGGTCCACGAGTGGGCGGCCAAGCCCGGTTCGGACGGCGTCATACCGCTGGAGCAGGAGGGTGCACGGCGTCTGCTCGGCCAGATCAAGTCGATCTGGCGGGTGAACGAACTGCTGAACTGGCAGGTCGCGGCCTCCGGTGAGACCATTGCGGTGGCCGACGCAGCGGCGACGAAAGTCTTTTCCACGGAACGGATCCAGGAGGTCGGCCGGCTCGCCGAGGAGCTCGTCGGCCGGTACGGCAACCCCGCCGACCCGGAGACCGGCCGGCTGCTGGATTGGCTGGACAAGATGACCAAACGCAACCTGGTGATCACCTTCGGCGGTGGTGTCAACGAGGTGATGCGCGAGATGATCGCGGCATCGGGGCTCAAGGTGCCGCGGGTGCCGCGGTGATGAGCGCTTGCGCGAAGAGCAGAGGGCGCTGATGAGCTTGCAAGAGGGCATCGACGCGATCGTCGCCGCGGGACGGGGCGAGCCGACCATCGCCCGGGACCCGGTGAACCAGCCGATGATTCACCACTGGACCGATGCGATCGGTGACACCAATCCGATCTACGTCGACGAGGACGCCGCCAAGGCGGCCGGCTATGACGGCATCGTCGCGCCGCCGGCCATGATCCAGGTCTGGACCATGATGGGTCTGGGGCGTACGCGCTCCGATGACGATCCACTGGCACGGGCCATGACGCTGTTCGATGATGCCGGATATGTCGGCGTGGTCGCCACCAACTGCGATCAGACCTATCACCGCTACCTGAAGCCGGGCGAGCTCGTCGCCATGAGCGCCGAGATCACCGATGTGGTGGGGCCCAAGCAGACCGCGCTGGGCGAGGGCTACTTCATCAATCAGAAGATCCGCTGGCATGTCGGTGATGAAGAGGTCGCCGAAATGGACTGGCGCATCATGAAGTTCCTTCCTGCCGCCAGCCAAGGGGCAGCGCAGACCGCGGCCATACCGGAGGATCTCGACCCGGACAAACTGATGCGGCCGTCGTCCTCGCGCGACACCAAATTCTTCTGGGACGGCATCAACGCCCACGAGTTGCGGATCCAGCGCCGTCCGGACGGGACGCTGCAGCATCCGCCGGTTCCCGCGGTCTGGGCCGACAAAGATGCGCCCCCCGATTACGTCGTGGCCTCCGGCAAGGGAACGGTGTTCAGCTACGTCGTGCATCACGCGCCGAAGGTGCCCGGGCGCACGCTGCCCTTCGTTATCGCGCTGGTCGAACTCGACGAAGGCGTCCGGATGCTCGGTGAGCTGCGCGGTATCGACCCCGCGGATGTGAAGATCGGAATGCCGGTGCGCGCAACGTATCTCGACTTCCCGGACAGCGATGTCAGCCCGGCCTGGACTCTGTACGCATGGGAGGCCACCGCGTGAGCGTGACCGTGGGCACCACGCTGCCCGAGCTGAAGATCTACGGTGATCCGACATTCATCGTGTCGACCGCCATCGCGACGCGCGACTACCAGGACGTGCACCACGACCGGGACAAGGCGCAGGCCAAGGGGTCCAAGGACATCTTCGTCAACATCCTGACCGACACCGGTCTGGTGGGGCGCTATGTCACCGACTGGGCCGGCCCGAACGCCGTCGTCAGGTCGATCAAGCTCCGCCTCGGGGTGCCGTGGTACGCATACGACACCATCACGTTCACCGGTGAGGTCACCGCCGTCGACGGTGATCTGGTGACGCTGAAGGTGGTGGGCGCCAACAGCCTCGGCAACCACGTCATCGCCACGTCCACTCTGACATTGGGAGACAAGCGATGATGTCGAGCAAGGCTGGGTTGTCCGGAAAGGCGGCGATCGCCGGTATCGGCGCCACCGACTTCTCCAAGAACTCCGGCCGCAGCGAGCTGCGGCTGGCCGCCGAGGCGGTGCTGGACGCGCTCGACGACGCGGGCCTGACCCCGGCCGATGTCGACGGACTGGTGACCTTCACGATGGACTCCAACCTGGAGACGGCCGTCGCACGTTCGACCGGGATCGGGGATCTGAAGTTCTTCAGCCAGATCGGCTACGGCGGCGGCGCCGCGGCCGCGACGGTGCAGCAGGCAGCCCTGGCGGTCGCGACGGGTGTCGCGGAGGTCGTGGTGGCCTACCGGGCCTTCAACGAGCGCTCGGAGTTCCGCTTCGGTCAGGTGATGAGCGGCCTGACCGTCAACGCCGATTCCCGCGGTGTGGAGTACAGCTGGTCCTACCCGCACGGGCTGAGCACCCCGGCCGCCTCGGTGGCGATGATCGCGCAACGCTACATGCACGAATACGGCGCCACCAGCGCCGATTTCGGTGCCGTCTCGGTCGCCGACCGTAAGCACGCCGCGAACAACCCGAAGGCACATTTCTACGGCAAGCCGATCACCATCGAGGACCACCAGAACTCGCGGTGGATCGCCGAGCCGCTGCGGCTGCTGGACTGCTGCCAGGAAACCGACGGCGGGGTGGCGATCGTGGTCACCACCCCGGAGCGGGCAAAGGACCTCAAGCACCGGCCGGCGATCATCGAGGCCGCCGCTCAGGGCGCCGGCGCCGACCAGTTCACCATGTACTCCTACTACCGCGATGAGCTCGGGCTGCCCGAGATGGGACTCGTCGGCCGCCAGCTCTGGGAGCAGAGCGCACTGTCGCCTGCCGATATCCAGACCGCGATCCTGTACGACCACTTCACCCCCTACACACTCATCCAGTTGGAAGAGCTCGGCTTCTGCGGTAAGGGTGAGGCCAAGGACTTCATCGCCGGGGGCGCCATCGAGCTGGGTGGGCGACTGCCGATCAACACCCACGGCGGACAGCTCGGTGAGGCGTACATCCACGGTATGAACGGCATCGCCGAGGGTGTGCGGCAGTTGCGCGGAACCTCGGTCAACCAGGTCGACAACGTGGAGCACGTGCTGGTCACGGCAGGTACGGGCGTGCCGACCTCGGGTCTGATCCTCGGGTAATTAGTGTGCCGAGCCCGGTCGGGGGCACGGTAATCTCGAGGCCATGGGGATCCAGCCCGATGTGAGCCCATACGGGGGGCAGACGGTCACCGGCCCGGGGTGGCCGAACGTCGACGAGAACGCGCTGGCCGCGGCGGCAGCGCAGTACGAGGCACTTGCGGCCAAGATCGGCGGCACCGTGGTACCCCAGCAACAGAGCCAGCTGATGAAACTCACCGACACCTGGGAGGGTGGCGGTTCGATGGCCGCCGCCGGTGAAGCCACCACGATCATCGGTGGGCACGAGGCCAACGCCGCTCAGGCCGCTGCCATCGCGGCCAAGCTGCGCACCATGGAGGCCGCCGTCATCCAGACCAAGACGATGGCGAACATCGTCGCCCAGGAAACCCAGGCCGAGTGCATGGCGATCCAGTCGATGCCGGTCAGCAACACCCAGGCGTTGGTGCAGAGCCGGATCATGCTGGGGCTGTCGCAGAATTCGGCCACGGTGACGGCCAATGCGAGCACGATGGCCAACAGCATCGGCGCCCCGGCGAGCACGCCCAGCACGGGAACACCGCCGGTGGGGCCGCAGCAGGTCGCCGGCCAGGACCCGTCGCAGGCAATGCAGATGATGGGTCAGCTGGCCGGTCTGGTCGGTCAGATCCCGCAGATGCTCGGTCAGGCCATGGGTCAGGTGACCCAGGCCCCGCAGCAGCTCGCGCAGACCCTGGGCCAGCCGCTGCAGCAGCTCACCTCGATGTTCGGCCAGGGCGGCGGCGGAGCGGGTCTCGGTGGGGTGTCGCCCTTTTCGGCGTTCTCCAACCACCCATTGGCCGGTGGCGGCGGGGCGGGAGCCGGAGCGGGCATGGTGCGTGCTGCCGGACTGCCCGGTGGTGGCGGTGGGCCCGCGCAGTCACCGCTGATGGCCAGTCTGGTCGGAAGCACCGTGCCCGTGTCGGTGGCTCCGGCGCCCGGAGCAGGTGCCGGCAGCGGTGCGATCGGCGGTATGGCGCCGGTGGCGGTCGGTGGCGGAATGGGGGGCGGCATGGGGCCGATGATGGGGCAGCGCGGGACCAGCGGGGGCACGACAACTGGCTTGGCGCTGCCCGAGGCCCTGGAACACGACCTGGCCGAAGACGACGTCGACGAGGATTGGTGAGCAGCAATGTCGAGCCCACTTCGCAAACCTGAGGGCATCAGCTGGAGCGCGGCGTCGGTGGAGTTACCGCCCATGCCGGTCATCCCGCCCGGCGCCGATGCGATGAGCATGACGATCGCGGCCGTGCTCCCCACGCTGGAAGCATCGATGACGGCCAACGTGACTTCGCTTGCCACCAAGGAGAACACGTTCTCCGGCAAGGTCGGAGCGGCGCAGGCCGCCTATAACGTGGGCGACGAATCGGCCGGTCAGTCGGTCGGCCAGTCCGGCGACATGCTGGGACAGCTCACCGGCCAGCTCGGACAGTTGGCCCAGATGCCGCAGCAGGCGGCGAGCAGCCTCGGAGGTGGTCAGGGTGGTGGCGGCGGTGGCCAGGGCGGTGGCTTCGGCCAGCTGATGCAGCAGGCGATGCAGGCGGCGCAGGGCGCGGTGCAGCAGGGTACCCAGGCCGCGCAGCAGGGCCAGGAACAGGAACCGGGAGGGCCTGCGGGCGGCCCGCCGCCCGGTGTGCCCGGTGCACCGACACCCGAGCAGCGGGACACTCAGCAGAACGCCCGCGAAGAGCAGCAGAACCAACGCGAAGATCAGCAGGACCAGCGCCAGGCGGGCCAGGACGCCCGCGATCAGCAACAGGATCAGCGCCAGTCGGCGCTCGATTCGCGCGAGCAGGCGGCGGCCGGTGGTTCCACCGCGGGGCCCGCGCCCGTCGCACCGCATGGTCCGTCGCGCCCGACCGGTGGAGAGGACCTGTCCACGCGGGTGTAGTCGGCCGTCTACCTTCACACGTGTTCCTGCGGTCTCGGTCGGGAGCGCCTGGCGAAGCGAATGGTCCTTTGCGCCAACGCCATTGCCATGGACGACTGGATTGACGGCCGCGGTGGTCGCCAGGGGATGCCGACGGTATAACCATCGTTGAATTCGCGGCGAGGTTGTGGCGAAAGGACATACCTCCGCCATGGATGCGTGCGCCGACATGGCAGAAACCTTGCGGACTTGTCACACCGTCACTTAATGTGAGAGCCATCTCGCCACCCCAGACCCTGGTTGCGCAGGCTGAAGCACAGTTGGTCGGAGTTCTGAACGGTCTGAGGGGTCCGCTGAGTCTCCGGGTTCGCGTCAAACCTCAGAACTAGCTCATCGTTTGGTGGGCTACCCATTGGGGGTGGGGTGACGGCGTGAACGGGGTGCGCGCAATGGTAGGTCGTGACTGGGCCGCCCAGGGGGCGGCCGTCGTTGTGTCCGCGAGTGTCTTTGTTTTACACGGCTATTCGATAGATCACCGGACCTATTCACCGGTCAGCGTGGCAGGTCGGCAGTGATTGTTTACGCGCGTCGTGTGGGGTGAGGGGGCTCGATGAATTCGGCACTGGCGGCCGCGGTATACCGGCTGGCGCTGTGGCATCCGGATCGGAGGCGGACAGATCGTGAGCGGGCATGGAATCTCGGTGTCCGCGCTTGCCGCCGGTCGGCGCGTCAACTTCACGTCAACGGAGCCTGGCTGGCGCACCGCAGAACATTCGCCGGTCGCTCCGCCTCGGAGATGTTGCGGGCGTTGGCATCTACCGAACGGATCGATCTGATTCTGCACGTACCCGCCGACGCGGATGTGGCAATCTCTGCCTGGACCGGGGTCAACCACATCGAGATCCGACGGTCCATGTTCAGCGGCAGGGTGTTCGAACAGGTCTACCTCCCAGCGGCTACTGCCGACGCGGTGCTCCTGACGTTGGAGGGCAGCGCGCCGATCCTCAAGCGCCGACAATTGGTGACGATGCACGATGCCACACCTTTCCGTCGTCCGTCCGGATTCAGCCGGCGTTACCGCCTGCTTCACGAACTGACTTACCGGTGGCTCGCCAGAACGGCCGATGGTGTGCTCACCGGATCCGTGTACAGCGCACACGAACTCGCGGATGTGTTGAGGGTCGATGTCGAACGGTTCATCGTGGCGGGTGGGGCGGCCGATTCACTGGACGACGTGGAACCAGTCCGGCCCGCACTGCCGATGCACCGGGACTATCACCTCCTGATCGGTACCGCGGCGCCGCACGAGAACATCGCTGTCGCGGCGGCGACGATGGCGCGCTCGGGCCGCCGGGTGGTCATCGTCGGGATGAACGGGTCAGAGCTGGCGGTGAATCCATCGGTGGTGTGCGCCGAACAGGTGACCGATGCCGAGTTGGTGTGGCTGTATCGGCATTGTCAAGCGTTCGTCGTGCCCACCTCATACGCCGGCTTCGGACTTTCGGTGCTCGAGGCGCAGGCCATCGGCTGCCCGGTTGTGTGTGCGGATTCCGCTGCACTGCCAGAGGTTTGCGGCGACAGCGCGCTCTACTTCGATCCCGATGATCCGGACACGTTGACGACTCAGCTGGACCGGCTCGACCGGGAGGTCGGACTTGTCGAAGACTTGAAGTGTCGGGCTTTTCTGAACGCAGGCCGCCATTCCTGGGACGGCTCAGCCCGGAAGATCCTCGATTGGGTGGAGCGGACCACCCTCTCACGACTCACAGCTCACGTGCCCGACAAAGTGTTGGTCGAGAAGCGTGACCGGGCGATCACGGGCTCAGCTCGGGTTCAGGATCTCCGCGGTATCGGCGCCGTCGACGACTGATCGTGCGAGCTCGGCGAGTCGCCTGTTGTTGCGTCTGGCGTATCCGCGCAACAGACGGAATGCCGCGTCCATGTCGACACCGCCGCGCTCAGCGAGAACTCCCTTGGCCTGCTCGATGACCGTCCGCGTGTTCAGCGCGGTTTGCAGTTGCTGATTGAGGACATCGGACTGCAGCGCGACGCGTTGATGGACGATCCCGATCGTCGCCACGTCGGCGAGCGCCTGGCCGATCGCGATATCGGCATCGGACATCTTGCCCGACTCGAAGCGAAACAGGTTCAACGCGCCCACGCGATCGTTGCGCAAGCGTAGCGGCAGCGCGTGAACCGACAGGAAACCGTATTCGATGGCCCGCGCGGCGAACTCCGGCCAGCGGTCGATGCTGATCCGCAGGTCCTCGACGACCACCTGCTCGCCGGTGCGGTAGGAGAGCAGGCACGGGCCGTTGTCATGCTGAATCTGGAACAGCTCCAGCAAGCGCGTCTGTTCGCTGTTGGAAGCCAGCACCTGAAACCTGCCGTGCACATCGGCGAGGACGATCCCCGCGGCGTCGATCGGAAGCAGCGTCATGGCGTTCTCCACCAGCTGCTGGGCCAGCTCGACCACGTCGAAATCCGCGACCAGCGTGTCCGCCAATCCCACGAACGCGCGGGCCAAACCTTCGTAACGGTCCATTTTTCCCCCTACGGCATTCTGCCACGACGTGGCCCGGTGTTCATTCGGTCTGGTCATGACGCCGGGGCCTGGTCATCCTCTGGATCCACGTCGATGCGCAGGCGGTGGTGCACCACCTCGGCTGCCACCTCATCGAGCCCGCGGCCCCGGGCGAAGGCATACCCCTGCAACAGCGCGTACGCGTCGCGGGCACTCACACCCAGTTGCGCGACCACCATTCCGGTGGCCTGATGGATCTCCCGCGAAGACTGCGGTTGGACCCACCAATGATCGAGTGCATCCGCCTCGTCGGTGGTGCCCGATGCGAGCAGCAGCGACGTGATGAGATCCGCGACCGCGATGGCATCGCCGAAATCCTGTGCGCTCAGCCGGGCTCCGGGTTCCAGGTAAAGGCTGAGGACCCCGACCCGGATCGCCCCGAGCTGTAGCGGTAGCGCGTAGACGGCACCCGCGTCGGCCGCCTCCGGTTCCCGGGCGAGAAGGGGCCACCGGGTGTCTGGCATCGCCGCATCCGGTGTGGAGACCGGGCCTCCGGTCGTGAAGGCCGCCACGGCGGGCCCTTCGCCCAAGGAGATCTGAGCCCACTCCATCCGTTCCGCGACATCGTCACTTGCGCAAAGGAATTCGTGTCCCTCGTCGCCGGATATGACAGAGATGCCAACCCGTTGCACCGGGAGTGTCGCCAGACAGGCGGTGCACAGTTGCTCGGCGCCCTGCAGGTCGGTCGGTGTCTGACCCACAACGACGAGGAAGCGGGCCCGGATGTCGGTCCGGTCGGCGGGGCCGGGGCCGGGAGGGGAGGGCACAAGGCACCGCCTCCCGTGGCTCGGATACCGCATCGCCCGGTCGGCGTGTCCAGATCCGCAGCAAGCGTACCGCCAACGGACCTGGGCAACAGCACTTCGGACGGCCCGGGCCGCGGTGCGGGATCACCGCTTCCACGGGTGGGATCTAGCCGGCCGGAATCAGCTCCACGCCGGAGAGCACAACGGTGTTGTCCCGGCTGGGGGCGGTGAGGGTCCCGATGTACTTGCCGTCCTGGTGCCAGATGTTGGCCTGCAACGTCTCGCCGGGGATGACGGTGCCGGCGAACCGGGCGCCGTAGGTCCCGACCTGCAGGACATCGCCGTCGAAGAAATGGTCGACGATGGCCTTGGCGCCGATGCCGTAGGTGCACAGCCCGTGCAGGATCGGCCGATCGAATCCGGCGGCCTTGGCGAAGGCCGGATCGGAGTGCAGCGGATTGCGGTCCCCGCACAGCCGGTACAGCAGAGCCTGCTGGGGCAGCGTCGGGATGGCGATCTCGGCATCCGGTGCGCGAGCGGGCAGTTCGACGGAGGTGGACGGCCCACGCTCACCGCCGAATCCGCCCTCGCCGCGGGCGAAGATGGAGCGCTTCGTCGTCCACAGCACCGTGCCGGACTCATCGGTCACGGTGGATTCGCTGACGATGACGGCGGCCTTGCCCTTGTCCCAGATCTCGGTGAAGCGCTGCTTGGACCAGGCCTTGCCGCTGGTCGGGATGGGCCCGGGGACCGTCACGCCCTCGCTGGCGTGCAGCACCCTGGACAACTCGATGTCGATACCGGGGAACTGCACCGTCGGCGCCTCGGTCATGTGGAAGCTGACCGCGACATTGCCGAACGTGGGCAGCACCTGCGGGGTGTTGTCGGTCAGGTAACGCAGCTCGCGCTCATCCATCGGGTCGGCGCCGGCACCGAGTCCGAGGTGGTACAGCTGGATATCGCTGCTGGTCCAGGAGAACTCGATGGGCTCCAGATCGGCGGCGAGCGCCTTTTCGACATCGATCGGCATATCAGCCCTTTCCGGCAATCGCGAGCGCAGCCAGGTATCCGAAGGTCATGGCGGGCCCGATGGTCCCGCCCGGGCCGGGATAGGTGTGGCCCATCACCGGCGAGCTGACATTACCTGCGGCGTAGAGCCCTTCGATCACGGAGTTGTCGTCACGCAGCGCGCGCCCGTCGTTGTCGGTGCGGATGCCGCCCTTGGTGCCGAGATCGCCGGGCACCATCTTCGCGGCGTAGAAGGGGCCGTGCTTGATCTCGCCCAGATTCGGGTTGGGCTTGATGGTGGGGTCGCCGTAGTAGCGGTCATAGGCGCTGTCGCCGCGGTGGAAGTCCTCGTCGACGCCCGAGCGTGCGAACCCGTTGAAGCGGTCGACGGTGGCGGCCAGCGCCTCCGCGGACAGCCCGGTCTTCTCCGCCAGCTCGGCCAGGGTCGCAGCCTTGACCACGACGCCGGACTCCAACCACTTCTTCGGGATGCGTTGTCCGGGTTGCAGCCCCGCGAAGATGTAGCGGTCGCGGTACTGCTGGTCGAAGACCAGCCAGGCCGGCACGTTCTCGCCGGGGCCCTCGCCCTGCCCGTACTGGCCGCCGTACATGTGGTGGCAGGCCTCGACATAGGGCATCGACTCGTTCATGAACCGCTTGGCGGACATGTTGACGATGATCGACCCGGGCGAATTGCGCTCCGACAGCGCGAACCACGGCGCGTCGACCAGTGGGACCGTCGGGCCCCACCACGAGTCCTCCATGAGCTCCAGTGCGGCACCGAGCTTTTCGGCGGCGAGGATGCCGTCGCCGGTGTTGGCGGCAGCGCCCACGGTCCATTCGGTGGTGATCGGAGCGCGTTGGTACTTCACCCGCATCTGTTCGTTGTGCTCGAACCCGCCGGAACCCAGGATCACACCCTTGCGGGCCCGGATCAGCGTCGGCTCAGCGCTTTCGGGGTCCTGGGTGTTACGGACATAGATCCCGCGCACCACGCCGTCCTCGACGTACAGATCGGTGAGCGCGGTGTTGAGTAGCACCGGCACGCCGGCCTTCTGCAGCCCGATGCGCAGCGGAGCGATCAGCGCCCGGCCCATGCCGACCAGGTTCTTGCCGGTCGCGTTGGCCCAGACGGAGCGCACGCCGACCTTGATGCTGCGCAGCACACCTCGCGGGTGGCGCTTGAGCTGGTTGAGCCGCACATAGTCCTGCTGCAGCACCACCATGTTCATCGGCACCTTGCCGTACGGCGGCTCGAGGCCCTTCTCGTCGGCACCGAGCTTCTTGGCGTTGAACGGTTTGGGTTCCACCGAGCGACCGGTCGCCTTACCGCCCGGTGTCTCCGGGTAGTAGTCGGAGTAGCCGGGCACCCAGCACAGCTTGAGTGGGGAGTTCTTGAGGACGAACGACAGCATCTCCGGACTGCGGTCCAGGTAGGTGTCGATCTTGTCGGCCGGCACCGCGTCGCCGATGATGGCGTGCAGGTACTGGCGTGCCGCGTCGGCGGTGTCCTTGACCCCGTCACGCTTGAGGATCTCGTTGTTCGGGATCCACACGCCGCCACCTGACCGCGCAGTGGAACCACCGTAGTGCGGAGCCTTCTCGACGACTACTGTCGAGAGACCCTGGTGAGCAGCGGTGAGGGCGGCGACCATGCCGGCAGCGCCGCTACCGACCACGACGACGTCGTACTCCTGTCCAGTCATGTAGAACACGTTATAGAATTGCAGTGCCTTTCGACAACAGGCCCGCAACTGTGCCGGTCGAGGGCTTAAAGAGATTATGAGGGGAATTCACCAAGATGCTCAGTGTCGAGGTCCGTGACGAGCTTGCTGCCGATCTGGCTGAGGCGGAGCGTAGCCGGGTGCCGACGACCCCGTTGACGGATCGGTATGCCGATATCGACGTCGTCGATGCCTACGAGATCCAGCTGATCAACATCCGGCAGCGTGTTGCCGAGGGCGCGCGGGTGATCGGGCACAAGGTGGGTCTGTCCTCGGAGGCGATGCAGAAGATGATGGGGGTGGATGAGCCCGATTACGGTCATCTGCTCGCCGATATGGAGGTCTTCGAGGACAAACCGGTTGCCGCGGGCCGGTTTCTGTATCCGCGGGTCGAGGTCGAGGTGGGGTTCATCCTGGCCGATGACCTGCCCGGGGCGGGGTGCACCGAGGACGATGTGCTGGCCGCCACGGCGGCGTTCGCACCGTCGATCGAGCTGATCGATACCCGGATCACCGACTGGAAGATCAAGCTGTGCGACACGATCGCCGACAACGCGTCGTCTGCGGGTTGGGTGCTGGGCCCGGAACGAGTGTCGCCCAAGGACATTGACATCAAAAACATCAGCGCTGTGCTTAAACGCAACGGTGAGGTGGTCGCCGAAGGTCGCAGTGACGCCGTACTGGGCAACCCGGTCACCTCGGTGGCGTGGTTGGCGCGCAAGGTCGATCAGTTCGGGGTTCGCCTGAAGGCGGGAGACATCGTGTTGCCGGGTGCATGCATGCGTGCGATAGATGCTCGTCCCGGTGACGATTTCGTAGCAGATTTCGACGGGCTAGGTTCAGTTCGTCTTTCTTTCGAATAGGAGCCGCATATGGCTGAGAAGTTGAGTGTTGCGATTGTGGGGTCGGGCAATATCAGCACCGATCTGCTGTACAAGTTGTTGCGTTCGGAGTGGCTGGAGCCGCGTTGGATGATCGGGATCGATCCGGCTTCTGAGGGTCTGGCCCGTGCCCGCAAGCTTGGGTTGGAGATCTCCCATGAGGGGGTGGATTGGCTGCTGGGCCAGTCGGAGCGTCCCGATATCGTGTTCGAGGCGACCAGTGCCTATGTGCACCGTGATGCCGCGCCGCGGTATGCCGAGGCGGGGATCACCGCGATCGATCTGACTCCGGCGGCGGTCGGGCCGGGGGTGATTCCACCGGCGAATCTGCGGGCGCATCTGGATGCGCCGAATGTGAACATGGTGACCTGTGGTGGGCAGGCGACCATCCCGATGGTGTATGCGGTGTCTCGGGTGGTGGATGTGTCCTATGCCGAGATCGTGGCGTCGGTGTCCTCGGCGTCGGCGGGTCCGGGGACGCGGGCCAATATCGATGAGTTCACCAAGACCACCAGTGCGGGTGTGCGTGATATCGGTGGGGCGCGCTCGGGTAAGGCGATCATCATTTTGAATCCGGCGGATCCGCCGATGATCATGCGCGACACCATTTTCTGCGCGATCCCCGAGGACGCCGATCATGATGCGATCACCGCGTCGATCAAGGAGGTCGTGGCCGAGGTGCAGACCTATGTGCCTGGTTACCGGTTGCTCAACGAGCCGCAGTTCGATGAGCCGACGGTGTTCAACGGGGGCAATCATCTGGTGACCACGTTTGTCGAGGTGGAGGGCGCCGGGGATTACCTGCCGCCCTATGCGGGGAATTTGGACATCATGACCGCGGCGGCCACCAAGGTGGGCGAGGAGATCGCCAAGGAACGCGTCTCGACGGGAGCACAGGCATGAGTGGCACAGGCGAGATCTTCTTCAACCCGGTGTGGGATGTCCGGATGACCGACACGTCGTTGCGGGACGGGTCCCATCACAAGCGCCACCAGTTCAGCACCGACGAGGTCCGCGCCATCGTCGCCGCGCTCGACAGTGCCGGTGTTCCGGTCATCGAGGTGACCCATGGTGACGGGCTGGGTGGATCGAGCTTCAACTACGGCTTCTCGAAAACTCCTGAGCAGGAACTGATCAAGCTCGCCGCCGAGACCGCCACGAACGCCAAGATCGCCTTTTTGATGCTGCCCGGTGTGGGCACCAAGGAGGACATCAAGGAGGCGCAGAACAATGGTGGTGAGATCTGCCGGATCGCCACGCATTGCACTGAGGCCGATGTGTCGATCCAGCATTTCGGGTTGGCCCGTGAGCTCGGGTTGGAGACGGTCGGGTTCTTGATGATGAGTCACACCATTTCTCCGGAGAAGCTGGCCGCGCAGGCTCGGATCATGGCCGATGCGGGTTGTCAGTGCGTGTATGTGGTGGATTCGGCGGGTGCGTTGGTGCTCGATCAGGTCGCCGATCGGGTGGCCGCGCTGGTCGCCGAGCTCGGTGATGACGCCCAGGTCGGTTTTCACGGGCACGAGAATCTGGGGCTGGGGGTGGCCAACAGCATCGAGGCGGTGCGTGCGGGTGCCAAGCAGATCGACGGCAGTACCCGCCGGTTCGGTGCTGGTGCGGGTAATGCGCCGGTGGAGGCGATGATCGGGGTGTTCGACAAGATCGGGGTGAAGACCGGTATCGATTTCTTCGAGATCGCCGATGCCGCCGAAGAGGTCGTGGCCCCGGCGATGCCCGCGGAATGCCTGTTGGACCGTAACGCGCTGATCATGGGGTATTCGGGGGTGTATTCCAGTTTCCTCAAGCACGCCATCCGCCAGTCCGAGCGCTACGGTGTGCCGGCGCATCAGCTGTTGCACCGCGCCGGGCAACGCAAACTGATCGGCGGCCAGGAAGACCAACTCATCGACATCGCCCTGGAGATCAAACGCGAACAAGAGGCCGCCGCCACAACATAGAGTCAGCCGCCGCGGCGGGTATCAGCAGATCATCAGCGAATAGATAAGCGGCAGACAGATATCTCACTATTCCTGGGAAGTGCCGGAAAAATGAATATCGGGCCTGTGTAATTTGCCAGAAAAAGCGGCCTGACATGCGGTTATAGCGCGCATTTGTGAAAAGAAAGTGAATTAGAGCGGTATTTCACAAATGGCGATTCCGATGAACTGATTCGGTGTCGTCATGCGTTCAACGGGCATGACAGATACATCGGAAACCCCATTCATCAACACGCTCGGCAGCCCGCGTCCGGGCGCCCCGCACATCGCAGGCACCGGGGTGGCAATGACGCCGCACCGGTATTCGCAGGACGAGGTCGTCCGCGAACTCGGCACGATCATCGACCCGGCATTCACCAGGTTCGCAAGCACCAGCGGGGTCGCGACCCGCAGCCTCGCCCTGCCGCTGGATCGCTACGCGACGCTATCGGGCTTCACCGAGGCGAACGAGGCCTACCTGCAGGTCGCGACGGAACTCGGTGAGCGTGCCGCACGCACAGCGCTGGACGACGCCCATCTGCGGCCGGAGGACGTGGATGCCGTGATCGCGGTGTCGAGCACGGGCGTCGCCGTTCCGACGATCGACGCCCGGATCTTCTCCCGGCTGGGGTTGCGGCCCGACGTGAAGCGGCTCCCGCTGTTCGGCCTGGGTTGTGTAGGCGGTGCCGCCGGCCTGGCCCGGATGCACGATTACCTTCGCGGTTTCCCCGACCATGTGGCGCTGCTGCTGTCGGTGGAACTGTGTTCGCTGACCCTGCAACGTGACGACACGTCCATCCCGGCGCTGATCGGACTGTGCCTGTTCGGTGACGGCGCCGGTGCCGTCGTGGCAACCGGCGCCAATCGAACGCCGGCCGGGCCCAACCTGATCGGCAGGCCGCGGGTGCTGGCCACCCGCAGCAGACTGTTCCCCGACACCGTCGACGTGATGGGCTGGAATGTCAGCGCGAGCGGATTTCAGCTGGTGATGTCGCGCGACGTTCCGCGGATGGCCTCGGATCACCTGGGTGCCGAGGTCACCGACTTCTTGTCCGACCACGGCCTGACGACCGCCGACGTGTCCACCTGGGTGTGTCACCCCGGCGGACCCAAGGTGCTCGACGCGGTGTCGGAGGCGCTGGACGTTCCGTCCGTCGAGTTCCGGCACAGTTGGGAGTCCATGCGGGACAACGGCAATATCTCGTCGGCGTCCGTGCTGGACGTGCTCGACCGCACACTGACCGAGCCGCCGGACCGGGGATCGACGGGCCTGCTGCTGGCCATGGGTCCCGGATTCAGCTTCGAGCTTGTGTTGCTGGGCTGGTAGGCGGCCGGCGATGTACTACCTGTTCATTGTGCTGATCGGTCTCGAGCGGCTGGTCGAGCTGGCGGTTTCGCGCAGAAACGCCAACTGGTCCTTCGCCCGTGGGGGCCGGGAGTTCGGTCAGGGTCACTACCCGGTGATGGTGGCGATGCACAGCGCGCTGCTGCTGTCCTGCATAGCCGAAGTCGCTTTCGCGCACCGTCCGTTCATCCCCGCACTGGGATGGCCGATGGTTGCCGTGGTGGCTGCCAGCACCGTCGTCCGCTGGTGGTGTGTCGCCACGCTCGGCAAGCACTGGAATCCGAGGCTCATCATCGTGCCCGGCGCCGAACTGGTTCGCAGCGGTCCCTACCGCTGGATACATCATCCCAACTACACCGCGGTCGCCGTGGAAGTCGCCGCCCTGCCGCTGGTGCATTCGGCGTGGCTGACCGCCATCGTGTTCACCATCGCCAACGCGGCGGTATTGCGCGTCCGGATCAGCGCCGAGAACCTCGCGCTCGGATACGCCTGAGAAAAGAAGGAGCCGGGCGCCCCGGTCGCCGAGCACCGGCGACCGGGGCCGCGGCGTGCGGCAATACGGCTATTCGGTGGGCGAGTATCCCGGCTTTGTCATCAGTTCGCGTAGCCGGGCGTCGATGAAGTCGGTGTCCACGTCGTTCGCGCCGCCACCGGCGAAGTGCCCCCAGATGCCCGGGATCACCCTGACCTCGCCGTGTGGTACGAACTCGCTCGCCCACTGCTCGTCCTCGGGCGGGAAGTACAGGTCCTTCTCGGCGGGCATGGCCAGCAGCGGGCACTTGATGGACGCCAGTGCCTTCTTCACATCGCCGTCGAATCCCGGTGTGTTACCGACATTTCCGCTGTGCCATGTGCCGATCATGGTGACCAGGTTGTTCGGGTCGCGGCCGTCGCGGAAGAACCCCTCCCAGAAGCCGTAGAGGAAGTCGTCGAAGGATGTGTAGCCGAGTTCGCGCCAGGTCTCCTGCCAGTAGAACGCCTGCGAGTAGCCCCAGCCGGAGTAGACCCGCGCGAACGCGCGTAACCCCTTGACCGGCAGCTGATCCGGTTCGTAGTCGCCGCCGGCGAAGGCAGCGTCGGCGGAGAGCGCGGCGACCAGCGACTCCAGGAAAACCTTGTTGTGCGGTGCGGTGATGGCCGAACCGCAGAAGGGTGCGGCCCGTTGCACCATCTCGGGATGGCTGACCGCCCACTGATACGTCTGGCCTGCACCCATCGACCACCCGGTGACAAGTGCGATCGACGTTATGCCGAACTTTTCGGTGACCAGCCGATACTGCGCTTCGACCTGGTCATGGAACGTGACGGCGGGAAAGCGCGGCCCGTCGTAGGGTGCGGGGGTGTTCGACGGTGATGAGGACAGGCCGTTGCCCAACATGTTGGGAACGATGATGAACTGCTCGGCGGGATCGAGCACGCGCCCGGGTCCGATGAGCCACTCGTTGTCGGTGTGCCACCCGGAATACCAGGTGGGGTAGACGATCACGTTCGACTTGTCGGCGTTGAGCGTGCCGTAGGTCTGGTAGGCCAGTGTGGCGCCGCGCAGCGTGTAGCCACTCTGCAGGGTGAAGTTCCCGAGATCGAAGTACTCGGCGTCTGTCGGTGCGGGCATCAGCTGCTCACCGCGCACTGCCCGCGGTCGATGCGCTGCGGTGGGGTGGCCGAAGGCCGTATGTCGATATCGAAGATCGCGGTCGGGACATACAGCGTGGCACACGAATTGGGCACATCGACGACACCGGAGAGACGGCCCTCCACGGGGGCGGCACCGAGAATCAGGTACGCCTGCTCTTTGGTCCAACCGAACTTGGAGAGGTACTCGATGGCGTTGAGGCAGGCGTTCTGGTAGGCCAGCGTGGTGTCGAGGAAATGCTGAGTGCCGTTGCGGTCCACCGAGAATCCGACGAAAGTCAGAAACTCGGAGTATCGGGGCTCGACGATGCCGGGCATGAAGATCGGGTTGGTGGTGACCCCGTAGGTCTGCATCCCGCCCTTGATGATTTCCACGCGCAGGTCGATATAGCCTCCCATCTCGATTGCGCCACAGAAGGTTATCTCACCGTCGCCCTGGGAGAAGTGCAGGTCGCCGAGCGAGAGGTTCGCCCCGTCGACGAACACCGGGTAGAAGATCCGGCTGCCCTTGGCAAGGTTCTTGATGTCCTGGTTGCCCCCGTTCTCCCGGGGTGGTGCGGTTCGGGCGGCCTCGGCGGCCACCCGTTCGTAGTCGGCGCCGGCCAGGCTGCCCAGCACCGCATTGGACGGTTGAGGTGGCAGTGCGAGCGGCGGCACGCGGTCCGGATCGGTGGAGATCAACTGAGCTTCGCGGTGATTCCACTCGGCGAGCAGCCCGGCGCTCGGTGCCGTGCCCATCAAGCCCGGGTGGATGAGTCCGGTGAATTCGACGCCGGGAATGTGCCTGCTGGTGGCCTTCTGGCCGGTGAAATCCCAGACCGCCTTGTACGCGGCGGGGAACCAATCGGTGAGAAAGCCGCCACCGTTCTCCTTGGCGAAAATCCCGGTGTATCCCCAGCCCTGACCGGCCACCGGTCCGGTCTGTTGAGGTACCGGGCCGACGTCGAGGATATCGACGACCAGCAGGTCGTTGGGCTGTGCGCCCTCGACCGCAAAGGGACCTGAGAGTTGGTGCACCATCGACAGATCGCAGTCGCGGATATCGTCGGCATCGTCGGTGTTGACGATGGTGCCGTCGAACCATTCCTTGGACTCGACACGGAAGCTGTCGCCGGATTTGACCGTCGCCACGGCCGGGATATCGGGATGCCATCGGTTGTGGCCCACCAGTGCCTGCTCGCGGAACGGTTTGCTCTGGTCGACGGGAAAGATCACTTCTGGCATGGGTGACTCCTCTGTATCGGGATATGTGCTGGCGCAGCGGGTTTACGGTGTGGGAAGCATGCGGTGACGCGGGTCCGCATAGCGGCGGGTGGACGGTTGCGCTGCGCCGGCTGTTGTGTGCACAACGCCGGGTGCCGACTGGGACTGTGCATGCAGATCGAGGATGCGCTCGCCGACAGGGTCAGATGTCAGCATCCCGCCCAGGGAGTACACCCGAGCGCTTCTGCCACAACATGTTTCGCACTCCACCGAGGTGGGGGCGCTGCCCATGGCGAAGTGCAGGTCGAACGGACCGTCAGTGGCGCAGCGATAGCGATAACGTGGCATGGGATCCTCCACCGATCGGTCGAATGTTCCCATTTGGGAATAATGTCGAACCTACACCCGCGGGCCGCAACGTCAAGGGAGAACGTGCCACGCCAACGGGGCAGGGGCGGTTGTTCACACGGTTGTCACGTCTGCCGCCGATCGGCGTGTACACCCCGCCGCGCGGATTTACAATGGCGCAACACGCACGTCTTAGATTGGCGTGGGGTCACTGTCCTTGAGGAAAACCGTTGGGGTAATTGCTGACTCCGCGGTTCGAAGGAGTTCGGCACCATGCGACGACACTCGCAAAGTGGTTCGGCGGCGGTCCTGCTGCGACACGGTGCGGTAGACGGCGCCGAGTTCGACCAGCGCATCGACGATGCGTGTCGCGGATGTGGACGGAACTGCCAGTGCGTCGACGATATCCGACATCGAGCATCCGGGATTCTGGTGCACGACGTGCAGCGCGCGCCAGCGGTCCACGGTGAGGTCGGTACCGGCGAGCGCGCCGTCGATCCCGGCGGCGACGACGGCGGCACGCCTGAGCAACGCGAGTGCCTCGACGAGGTCGTCCATGACTTGCCTTCTGGATCGGGAATCCACAGCATGCCAGAAACCGCCACCCGGACGGAACGACCTCGTCCGCACCACACCGAGTTCCGGGTCGCCTTGGCCCTACCGCGTCGCGGTCCGGCGGGGATCTTCGGGCTGGAATGCCACGCGGCGGCCGAACTGGCCGCTGCGGAGATCGACGCCGCCGGTGGGGTCGCAGGCCGATCGGTGCAGTTCGTACACGTGGACGCCGGCGGCGATCCAGCCGCGGTGGCGGGCAGCATCCGGGACCTGGTGGACGCCGGCTCGGTCGATGCCGTCACCGGGTGGCATCTGTCCAATGCCCGGCAGGCCATTGCCAAGGTGGTCCGTGGCCGGATTCCCTACGTGTACGCCGCGGCGTACGAGGGCGGCGAGCGCAGCGACGGCGTGCTGTGCAGCGGTGAGGTGCCCGGCGACCAGATCATCGCCTCCCTGCGCTGGCTGCGCACCGAACTGCGGCTACGCCGGTGGTTCATCGTGGGTAACGACTATGTGTGGCCGCGCGGCTCGGCGGCGGCCACCCGGGCCGGGCTGGCGGGCACCGACATCTCGATCCTGGGTGAGCGGTTCCTGCCGCTGGGTGTCGATGATCCGCACGGCTGGGATCGGGTGCTGGCCGATATCGCGGCGGCCGATCCGGACGGCGTCGTCACCCTGCTGGTGGGATCCGATGCGGTGCGCTTCAACAGGGCCTTCGCCGAGTCCGGCCTGGACGCTACGGTCACCCGCTTCAGCCCGTTCACCGACGAGACCGTGGTGCTCGCCAGCGGAAGCCCCGCGACCAGGAACCTGTTCATCTCGGCGGGCTGGTTCGCCGGTTTGGCTTCGGCATCCGCCGCGGAATTCAGTGCCGGGTTCAGCCGGGCCTTCGACCTGGTCAACGGGACCGGCCCGATCGGCGAGTCGGCAGCACCGCAGCCCGGAACCATGGCC
The DNA here is from genome assembly GCF_002968335.2 of Mycobacterium sp. ITM-2016-00316. Lineage (NCBI taxonomy): Bacteria > Bacillati > Actinomycetota > Actinomycetes > Mycobacteriales > Mycobacteriaceae > Mycobacterium > Mycobacterium sp. ITM-2016-00316. The sequence continues at coordinate 5,194,373 of NZ_CP134398.1, read as the reverse complement.
GAAACGACATACTCCGGTCTGCATCTGCTCGCCGGGATCGCCACCACATCGGTGCCCACCGTCGAAGACGCTCGCCGCGCGTTCGACGGGTGGGGCTGGGATTCACCACACGGACCGGTCGACCTTCGCCGGGGGGCGGCCCGGCACCCGGTGCACCTCGCGGTGGCGCGCGGTGTCGAACTCGACGTCATCGCCAGGGTCCACTGACCGAGAGGTCATACCCGACCGGCACGATGAGGCCATGGACACCTCCCCGTCGCTTCGCTCGCCTGTGCCGACTACTCGCACCGAGGCGCAGGCCATCCTCGAACAGCTCGCCGGGCCGACTGCGGTTCTGCGCGACGACCAGTGGATCGCGATCGAGGCGCTCGTGGTGCAGCGCAGACGGGCGCTGGTGGTGCAGCGCACCGGCTGGGGCAAGTCCGCGGTGTACTTCATCGCCGCCAAGCTCTTGCGCGCCGAGGGCCGCGGCCCGACGGTCATCGTGTCCCCGCTGCTTGCGCTGATGCGCAACCAGGTGGCCGCGGCGGAGCGGGCCGGCGTCAAGGCCGCCACGATCAACTCCAGCAATGTCACCGAATGGGACACCGTGCATGAGCGGGTGAATGCCGGCGAGCTCGACGTCCTGCTCGTCAGCCCGGAACGCTTGAACAATCCCGACTTCCGGGACGCCGTGCTGCCCGCGCTGGCCGCCGACGCCGGCCTGGTGGTGGTCGACGAGGCGCACTGCGTCTCCGACTGGGGCCACGATTTCCGGCCGGACTACCGGCGTATCCGCACGTTGATCGCCGAGTTGGGCTCCGATGTCCCGGTGCTGGCCACCACAGCCACAGCCAACGACCGGGTGGTCGCCGATGTGGCCGCGCAGTTGGGCGTCGGCGGTGGGGACACCCTGGTGCTGCGCGGCGGGCTGGACCGGGAATCGTTGAGACTGTCGGTGGTGCAGGCCGGCGGTCCGGCTCAGCGCGCGGCATGGTTGGGAGCACATATTGATTCGCTGCCCGGATCGGGCATCGTCTACACCCTGACCGTCGCCCAGGCCCACGATGTCGCGACCCTGTTACGCGACCAGGGGCACGCCGTGGCCGCGTACACGGGCGCCACCGAAGCCGCCGAACGCGAGCAACTCGAGGCCGACCTGTTGAACAACAACGTCAAGGCGCTCATCGCCACCTCGGCGCTGGGGATGGGTTTCGACAAGCCCGATCTCGGCTTCGTCGTCCATCTGGGCGCCCCGTCCTCACCGATCGCCTACTACCAGCAGGTGGGCCGCGCCGGTCGCTCGACCGCCAGCGCCGAGGTGATCCTGTTGCCCGGGCGCGAGGACGCCGACGTGTGGCGCTATTTCGCGTCGGTGGCCTTTCCGTCGGAAGCCATGGTGCGACACGTGATCGACGCGCTGGAACCGGACCGGGCGCTGTCCACCGCCGCGCTGGAACCGTTGGTGGACCTGAACAGGTCCCGGCTGGAGATGGTGCTCAAGGTGCTCGACGTCGACGGTGCCGTGCGCCGGGTGAAGGGCGGTTGGATCGGCACCGGGCAGCCCTGGGAGTACGACGAACCCCGTTACCGCCACCTCGATGAGGCACGCAAACGCGAACAGCAGGCCATGCTCGACTATCAGAGCACCACGGATTGCCGGATGTCCTTCCTGCGCAAGCAACTCGACGATCCGGAACTCGGACCGCAGCCGTGCGGTCGATGCGATAATTGCGCCGGGTCGTCCTTCGATGCCGATGTGGACGCCGCTGCCGCCGCGGCGACCAGAGAACAGCTGATGCGCCCCGGCGTCGAGATCACCCCACGCAAGCAGTGGCCCACCGGATTGGTAAAGCTCGGTATCGAGCAGTCCGGAAAGATCAACGACGGACCCGCGCCGGGCCGCGTCATCGGCAGGCTCACCGACCTGGGGTGGGGTGCCCGGCTGCGCAAGCTGCTCGACGACCCCGATGCGGAGGTGCCCGATGAGATGATCACCGCGGCCGTCGCCGTGCTCAAATCCTGGAACTGGGCGCAGCGGCCGACCGCGGTGCTGGCGCTGGATTCGGTCAGTCACCCGGTGCTGGTCAGGTCGCTGGCGGCCCGGCTGGCCGAGGTCGGTCGGCTGAACAACCTTGGTGTGCTGCAGTATTCGCCCGAGCACCGGCCGGTGGCCGCCGCCAACTCCGCCTATCGGGTGGCCGCGCTGCACGGCGCGTGGACGCCGCCGCCCGCGATCGACGGCGATATCGTGCTGTTGGTCGACGACATCACCGATACGGGTTGGACGCTGACGATGGCGGCCCGGTCGGTGCGGGCGGCCGGCGCGGCCGATGTGCTGCCCTTCGCGCTGGCCTCCGTCAGCTGACTACCGGGCCGGGAAGGCGATGAAGATGTCGCCGAGCCACACTCCGAAACCGTTGTTGCCCGGGTTCCACACCACCGGCAGTGGGCCGCCGGGAACCGGGTAGCCCACGGGTAACAGGTCCACCGGTGGAAGCCAGAACGGCGGCAGACCGGCCCGCACTGGATCGCCCCAGTGCCCGGGTGGCACGCCGTAGAACGGCCCGGGTGCCTGCTTCACCTGCCCAGGCGGACCGAAGGGATTCTGTCCGGGCGGATCGCCGGGCAGCCAGACGTCGTCCTTGCCCGGATCGGCGCCCACGGCGCCGGCGGAGGCGAACGCTCCGAGGCTCAGTGCCACTGCTGTGGCCAGACCCGCTGCAACTGTCTTGATCTCCACGATGAACTCCTCAGATTCGGATTTCTCGAAGACCCCCAGACTCCGGGAAGGCTACCCGGCGCGCCGCCAACCGAAACCGGTCTACCAGCGCGCCTTGGAGCCACTCAGGGACCGGGTGACCGCATCCGCGGTCTTGACCAGGGCCGACGCCCGGTCGGCGATCTCGTCGTCGGTGATCGCGTGCCCGATCTGCATCGTGGCCACCATCACCTGGCGTTGATGATGGTCGTAGACCGGGGCGGCGATGACGCTGATGTCATGGCGGGCCTCAGGTCCGTCCTCGCCGCGCAGGTAGACCCGCTCGCCGATATCGGAGACCAATTCGCCCAGCAGGGCCCGCAATTCGTCGGGCAAGGTGTTCGACATGCCCGCCATCAAGGCGTACAGCCGCCGTCCGCCGGGGGTGAGTCGTTCCACCAGGTACCCCGCGGCGCGACACTCGGCGATCACCCGCTCGAAGCGGTCGGTATCGGTGCGCAACGGAATCGTCGGTTCCTTGTGCAGCCAGTCGCGGACCGCGCGTTCGTCCCACAGCACGAACATCAGTCCCACCGGCGGAGCGAACGGATAGCTCTGTCCGACCCGCACGGTGGCCGGTGAGGCGGACGGTGCCACCAGTTCGAGCAGAGTGATCCGGTCGTCGACCACCCCGGACAGCGCGGCGGTGGCGCCGTAGGTCTGCGACAGCAGGCGCAGTTCATCGCGGGCAGACGGGCTGACCCGCAGCGATTCCTGCGCGAGATGGCCGAGGGTGATCAGCGCCGGTCCCAGGCGGTAGGTCTTGTCCCGGCCGGACTCGCCCGAGTCGCGCACCAGATAGCCGGCCTCGGTCAGCGAGGTCAGGATGCCCAGGCAGGTCGGCTTGCTCAGTTCGACGCGCCGCGCCAGCTCGGACAGCCCGAAACGGTCATGCGGATGGCGGGCCAGAAACGCCAGTACGGCGATCACCCGCTCGGTGGGCGGCGATGCCCGGCCGGATGGTTGTGGGTTGGACATGCTGCGCTCACCTCGGAACGTTGACTCGAACTAGAACGCGTTCTAGTCTCGGAACGGAAACTCTACCACTTCGGTCCAATATTGGACCGAGAGAATGGAAGCCGATGTATTCACAGCCGTTGGCGGAAGCCATCGCCGAGGCCGAGCGTCTGGTCACCGAGGCGCCCTTCATCGAGTCCGAGGCCGACCTGCTGGAAGGTCTGCAATATCTCGCCGGCTGCATCGCGGCCTGCACGCATGTCGCCTTCGACTACGACCGCGATCACCCCTTCCTGCACAGCGGAACCGGGCCCTTCACCAAGATGGGCCTGGACAATCCCGACACGATGTACTTCGGCACCCGGGTGCAGCCCGGCCATGAATATGTCGTCACCGGCCGGCGCGGCACCACCACCGATGTCAGTTTCCAGCTGATCGGCGGGGAGTACACCGATGAGGTGGTGCCCGACAGCGAGACCGCCTTCGACGACCGCAAGCTCGACATCGCCGCCGACGGCACCTTCGAGTGGCGGTTCACCCCGGACAAGCCCGCGCAACTGGTGATCCGGGAGGTCTACAACGACTGGTCGGCCCAACGCGGCACCTTCGCCATCGCCCGCGCCGATACCGAGGGCACCGCGCCGCCGGCGCTGACCAAGGAACTCATCGAGAAGCGCTACACCGTCGCGGGAAAGCAGCTCATCCAGCGGGTGAAGACCTGGCTGCAGTTCCCCAAGTGGTTCTATGACAACCTGCCGGTCAACACGCTGACCGCGCCGCGGCTGACCCCGGGTGGGCTGGCCACCCAATACTCCTCGGTCGGACACTTCGATCTCGCGCCGCAGCAGGCGATCGTCATCACGCTGCCGGTCACCGATGCGCCCTACCTCGGCTTCCAACTGGGCAGCCTCTGGTACATCTCGCTGGACTACATCAACCATCAAACATCGCTGAACGGCACTCAGGCGCAGGCCGATCCGGACGGCAAGATCCGCATCGTGGTGTCCGATGCCAATCCCGGCGTGACGAACTGGTGCGAGACACTCGGGCATCCCAAGGGCTATCTGCAGTTCCGCTGGCAGCGGGTGTCGCGGGAGTTGACCGAGGCTGACGGGCCGACCCTGCAGGTCGTCGATGTGGCCGAGGTCCCCGATGTGCTGCCGTACTACGCGTCGAACAAGATCTCGGATGAGGACTGGCGGCAGCGGATCGCCCTGCGCCAGAAGTTGATCGGCGAAAGAATGGTGGGTTGACCATGGCGGGTTTGTTGCAGGACAAGGTTGTCGTCATCAGTGGCGTGGGTCCGGCACTGGGCACCACGCTGGCGCGGCGGTGCGCCGAGGAGGGCGCCGACCTCATCCTGGCCGCCCGCACCGTCGAGCGCCTGGAGGATGTCGCCGGTCAGGTCACCGCGCTGGGCCGGCGTGCCCTGGCGGTCGGCACCGACATCACCGACGAGGCGCAGGTCGCCAATCTGGTGTCCACGTCGATCGCAGAGTTCGGCAAGGTCGACGTGCTGATCAACAACGCGTTCCGGGTGCCGTCGATGAAGCCGTTCGCCAAGACCAGTTTCGACCACATCCGCGACACCATCGAGCTCACCGTGCTCGGTGCGCTGCGGCTGATCCAGGGTTTCACCCCCGCACTCACCGAGGCGAAGGGTTCGGTGGTCAACGTCAACTCGATGGTGGTCCGGCACTCCGATCCCAAACAGGGTGCGTACAAGATGGCCAAGTCGGCGCTGCTGGCCATGTCGCAGTCGCTGGCCAGTGAACTCGGTGAGGCCGGAATCAGGGTGAACTCCGTGCTGCCCGGTTACATCTGGGGTGGCACCTTGAAGAGCTACTTCGAGCACCAGGCCGGCAAGTACGGCACTACGGTCGATGAGATCTACAAGGCGGCGGCCGCCAGCAGCGATCTGAAGAAGCTGCCGACCGAAGACGAGGTGGCCTCGGCCATCCTGTTCATGGCCAGCGATCTGTCCAGCGGTATCACCGGGCAGACGCTGGATGTCAACTGCGGGGAGTACCACTACTGATGAGCACATCTCGTACCAATGTAGGCACCGTCGAGGACCTGCACGCCTCGGCCGTGAAGGCTTGCGGGCTCGATGATTTCGGCTCCGACGACGACAACTACAAAGAGGCGCTGAGCGTCCTGCTCGAGGCCTACCAGCGCGATGCCGATCTGACCGAGTTCGGCAGCAAGATGCAACGCTTCTTCGTCCGCAACGCCCTGGTGGCCCGGCTGGTGTCGGAGGCGGCGTTCAAGCAGTACCCGCAGCACGCCGACGTGCCCATCGAGCGGCCCATCTTCGTGACCGGGCTGCCACGGACCGGCACGACCGTGATCCACCGTCTGCTCACCGCGGATCCGCGGCACCAGGGTCTGGAACTGTGGCTGGCCGAGTTCCCGCAGCCCCGCCCGCCGCGCGAAACCTGGTCGCAGAATCCAGTTTTCCAGCAGCTCGACGCGCAGTTCAGCAAGGCGCACGAGGAGAACCCGGAATACACCGGTCTGCATTACATGACCGCCGACGAGGTCGAGGAATGCTGGCAACTGTTGCGTCAGTCGCTGCATTCGGTGTCCTACGAGACGCTGGCGCACATTCCCACCTATTCGCGGTGGCTGGCACAACAGGACTGGACCAAGTCGTACCAGCGCCACCGCCGCAATTTGCAGCTGATCGGACTGAACGAACCCGAGAAGCGCTGGGTGCTCAAGAATCCCAGCCATCTTTTCGCGCTGGACGCGCTGCTCGCGACCTACCCGGATGCGTTGGTGGTGCAGTGTCACCGGCCCGCCGAGACCATCATGGCCTCGATGTGCTCACTGGCCCAGCACACCACCGAAGGATGGTCGAACAGCTTCTCCGGCAAGGTTATCGGCGAAGACTCACTGGAGACCTGGTCGCGCGGCCTTGAGCTGTTCGATACCGAACGCGCCAAGCATGATCCGGCCCAGTTCTGCGACGTGGACTACTTCGAGTTCATCAAGGACCCGGTCGGTGCGGTGGAAGGCATCTACCGTACTTTCGGCATCGACTTCACCGACGATGCCCGGCAGGCGATCTCGGCCAGCCACGCGGAAAGCAAGAAGGGGCCGCGCGCGCCGAAGCACACCTACTCGCTGAGTGACTACGGGTTGACCGACGAGCAGGTCAGGGCGCGCTTCAAGGGGCTGTAGCGGGTCAGCCGTCGCCGGGGGACGGTGCGCTGGATATCTCTTCCAGACAGCCCTCGGCGATGGCGTGCCTGATGCTGTCGGTCAGCCGGTGACACGACTTGGCGCGTGCGGGATCACCACCGGTCGAACGGATCTCATCGAACACCGCACAGCGTTTGGCGGCCTGCCCGTTCCACTGCACCGCGGTGTGTTCGGGGCCGAGCTTTTTCACCTGAACGGTCGCGTGACAGAACCGGCAGTCCACCGAGGCCAGCCCCGAGGTCAGATACCGTTCCTTGTCGCGCGCGGTGGCCTCGTGCACCGCTGCGGCGCGCTGCGGATCGGAACCGAAATCCGGTGCCTTGGACCAATTTCCGGTACTGGGACGAGGATCGGGATGTCCGTGGCCGTCATCGTCGTCGTGCCCGGCCAGCAGCAGCATCGAGCGGGCCAGACGATCGACGTCGGGCGTCTGGGCCTGCTCGTTGCCGGCGGTCATCAGCTCGACTGCTCCGCCGATTCCTTCTGTTCCGCCTGCTTGAGGTTCTCCTGCTGCTGCAGATTCTCCTGAACCTCGACGGCCCACTTCTCATTCGCGGCGGTGGTGTCGACCTCCATCTCGAACCGGTCGGTCATCTCGGGGGTGACATCGGCGACGTCGACATAGAACTGCTGGTACCAGCGGCGCATCTGGTAGACGGCGCCGTCCTCCTCGACCAGCAGCGGATTGTCGATGCGGGTCTTGTGCTTCCAGATCTCCACGTCCTGCAGGAAGCCCTTGGACACACCCTCGGTGAACACCCGGGCCAGCTTGTCGGTGGTTTTCTCGTCGAGGCCCTTGGGCTTCTCGACGATGACACCCCACTGCAGCATGAACGAATTCTGGCTGACCGGGTAGTGGCAGTTGATCAAGATGGATTCGGCCTTGAAACCGCCGTAGTTGTTGTGCAGCCAGTTGATCATGAAGGACGGCCCGAAGTACGAGGCCTCCGAATCCAGGTGTGCCTCACCGTAGGTGGTGCCGAGATCGCTGATGTCCGCGCGACCCACATTGTGCAGGTACTGGCTGGCGATGTGGCCTTCGAAGACGTTCTTGAAGTACGTCGGCAACCCGTAGTGGATATAGAAGAAGTGCGCCATATCGGTGACGTTGTCGATGATCTCGCGGCAGTTGGAGCCCTCGATGAGCATCGTGTTCCAGCGCCACTCGGTCCACTGGTCGTCGGCGGCCTCGGGGATCTCGGGGATGCGGACCTCGGGTTGCGGCGGATTGCCCTCGGCGTCGTGCCAGACGAACAGCAGGCCGCCGCGCACGTCGGTCTCCCAGGCGCGGGTGCGGGCCAGTCGCGGTGTGCGCTTGGCGTAGGGCACCAGCTTGCACTTGCCGTCCCCGCCCCAGCGCCAGTCGTGGAACGGGCACGCCACGGTGTCGCCCTTGATGGTGCCCTGGGCGAGGTTGCCGCCCATATGTCGGCAGTAGCCGTCCAGCACCTTCAGGTTGCCTTCGGAGTCGGCGAACACCACCAGCATGGTGCCGAAAATCTCGACGCCGTGTGGCTCGCCGTCCAGGAAATCCTTCACTGGTCCTAGGCAGTGCCATCCGCGTGCGTAGCGGTCGGGCAGGTCGCCGGTGTCGATTTCACGAATGCCGGCAGTCTCGGTAGTCACGGTGGGCCTCCCGTATCTGGTCTCTCTAACTAGAACACGTTACAGTTTTGTGCCGCCTTCGCGCAACGTAACCACTGCTACCTGCAAGGACCACGCTGTATATGTAGACGATGCCGGTTTATTCGTTCGAAGGCCGTATACCCAGAATCGATCCGGAGGCATTCGTGGCTCCCACCGCGACCCTGATCGGTGATGTCACGGTCGAAGCGGGCGCCTCGGTCTGGTTCAACACGGTGTTGCGCGGGGACTTCGCGCCGATCGTCATCCGCGCCGGTGCCAATGTGCAGGACGGATCGGTGCTGCACGCACCGCCGGGGATTCCGGTCGACGTGGGGCCGGGAGCCACCATCGGGCACGCCTGTGTGGTGCACGGCGCCCATATCGGTGCCGATGCCGTGATCGCGAACCACGCCACGGTGCTTGACGGGGTGATCATCGGCGCCCGCAGTCTGGTGGCCGCGCATGCGCTGGTGGTTCCGGGCACCAAGATCCCCGATGAAGTGGTGGTGGCCGGGGCGCCGGCGAAGATCCGCGGCCCGGTCGCGGGGACCGGCGCCGAGCAGTGGGTGAAGACCAGTTCCGAGATCTACCGCGAGCTGGCCCGGCGCTACCGCGCCGGGCTCAAGGAGCTGTGAGCGCTACTGCTCGTTGTCGGCGAGGCCGACCCGCAGCGCGATCTGCTGCATCTTGCCGACGTTGGTGACGAACGGATCGGTGGTGACGTCCCCGTCGGCGCTCTGGAACTCGAGTCGGACGAGGGCGGGACCCGCAGTGAACAGCAACAGCGTGACAGCCTTGTCCTCATCCGGGCGGGTGCCCCGGATCACGACGCCGCCCTGGCCGACCCCCATCGGCTGCGGATCGCCGGACACCTTCCTGGTGTTGACCGCCTGCTGCAGCGCGGCCGCGGCGGCTGCGTCGTCGGGGTAGATCAGCACGGTGTCGATGATGGCGCGGGTGTCCTGCTCGTTGACGAAGAAGGCGCTCGCGCCGGCGTGGCCACCGGGCGAGGGTTCGCGGGACCGCTCCACGAAGGTGTCATCGGCGTCGGTGAGGTCGCCGGCGGTCAACAACAGATCGCGGTAGTCGGCGGCGGCGGGTGCGACGGACGTCGACGTGGGCGTGGAGCTGGTGGTGAACGCGGGCAGCGTCGGTGCCGGAGCGCTGGTGGCGCCACCGGGTTCGGTGGGCGCACAGGCGCTGACGGTGACGATGAGCAGGGCGGCGGCGGCGAAGTGTGATCGGGACAACATATATGTGAAACTCAACAGCTCTTTTGGGTGTGCGGAATGAAATCGCCTACCACGGTACGCGACTCGGTCTGTCACACCGGGTGCGCGCTGGCTGCCGCCTTCTCCAACTCCCAGTACGCCCGCAGTGCGGCGATCTTGCCGTCGGCGTCCACCCGGTAGGTGAACACGCCCTCGGCAATGACCCGGTAGCCGCTCGAGACGATCACGATGTGTCCCGTGTTGGCTTCCTCGTCGCCGCACACGTAGGTCTTGTCGAAATGGAACTCCAGCCGGCTCGGTGCGATCGCCATGTCGAAGAACTTCGCGATCGCCTCCTTGCCGCGGTGCCCTTTGCCCTCCGGGTCGAAATGCGACGGGCCGATCGGGTCCTCGACGACCGCATCCTCGGCGAACAGGTCGAGCCAGGCCTGCTTGTCGCGGGCGACGGCCGCTTCCCGCGACCGTCGGCCCGCCAGGGTCACCGGGGCGGTCATCAGGATTTGGCGGCCGGTTTGTCGCTGGAGACGACCCACATCGAGTAGTACTGTGCGCCGCCGCCGTAGGCGTGACCGAGGGCCTTGCGTGCGCCGGGCACCTGGTGGTCACCGGCCTTGCCCATCACCTGGATGGCCGACTCGGCGAACCGGATCATGCCGGATGCGCCGATCGGGTTCGAGGACAGCACGCCACCGGAGGCGTTGAACGGGATCCGCCCACCGATCTCGGTCTCGCCGGCCTCGGTGAGTTTCCAGCCCTCGCCCTCGGCGGCGAAACCGAGGCTCTCCAGCCACATCGGCTCATACCAGGAGAACGGGACGTAGACCTCGGCGGCGTCGATCTCGTCGATGGGTGAGGTGATCCCGGCGTCACGCCACAGCGCGGCCGCGGCATCGCGGCTGGCCTGCGGGTTCACCTGATCGCGACCGGCGTAGGCCAGTGGTTCGGTGCGCAGCGCGGTGGCGTGGATCCACGCCACCGGGTTCCCGTTTGCCAGATGCGCTTCTGCCGCTTCCTCGTTGCCGATCACCATGGCCGCCGCACCGTCGGACGACGGGCAGGTCTCGTCATAGCGGATCGGATCCCACAGCATGGGGGAGGCCATCACCTTTTCCAGGGTGATGTCCGGCTGGTGCAGATGAGCCAGCGGATTTTTCGCGCCGTTGAGCCGGTCCTTGACCGCCACGATGGCGCCGATGTGATCGGGGGCGCCCGAGCGCCGGATGTACGCGCGGATGTGCGGAGCGAAGTAGCCGCCCGCGCCCGCACCGACCGGTTTGGTGAACGGCACCGGAATGCTCAACGCCCACATGGCATTCGATTCCGACTGCTTCTCCCACGCCATCGTCAGCACGCGCTTGTACTTGCCCGACTGCACCAGGCTGGCCGCCACGATCGCGGTCGAGCCACCCACCGAACCGGCGGTGTGCACCCGGATCAGCGGCTTGTTCGTCGCACCGGTGGCGTCGGCCATGAACAGCTCGGGCATCATCACGCCCTCGAAGAAGTCGGGCGCCTTGCCGACCACCACGGCGTCGATATCGTCGAACGTCGACCCGGCGTCCGCCAGGGCCCGGTCGATCGCCTCGCGCACGAGGCCGTTCATCGACACGTCATGGCGCTTGGCGACGTACTTGGTCTGCCCGGTTCCCAGAACCGCGGCGAGCTGACCTGCCATGAGTTATTTCCCTTCCAGCACGGCGACGAGATTCTGTTGCAGCGCGGGGCCGCTGGTGGCGTGCGCCAGTACGCGTTGAGCGGAGCCGTCGAAGATGTGCTGAGCGGCGAAGCCGATGCGCTCCAGCCCGGCGGAGAACATCGGGTTGGCGGCAAGTGCGCCACCGGAGGGGTTGACCTTGGTCGATGCCCCCAGCCCGATCGCCTCGGTGAGGATCAGCTGCTGGTGGGTGAACGGCGCATAGATCTCGGCGACGTCGATCGAACCGGTATCGCCTCCTGCGGCCGCCTTGGCCGACGCCGCCGTCGACGGTGAGGTCGTCAGGTCGCGGGCACCCAGGATCGGCGTCTCGATGCGGTGCTCGATTCCCGTGATCCAGGCCGGGTTCTCCCGCAGCTCCCGGGCCCTGTCGCCGGCGGCCAGCACGATCGCGGACGCACCATCGGTGATCGGCGCGATGTCGTGGCGGCGCAGCGGGTCGGCGAAGTAGGGCCGGGACAGCAGCTCGTCGATGCTGCCGGTGACCTCTTCCCGGTCGGTGCGGCCGGCGGCGGCATAGGAATCCAGTGCCACCTGGGCCATCTGCTCGGCGGTCCAGGTGCCGGCGTCCAGGCCGGCGCGGGCCTGCAGGCCGGCCATCGACACCGAATCCGGCCACAGCGGCGCCACGGTGTAGGGGTCGGTCTGCATGGCGAGCACGCGGCGCAGGGTGCCCGCCGAGGACTTGCCGAAGCCGTAGACCAGCGCGGTCTCGACCTGGCCGGTCAGCAACTTGATATAGGCCTCGTACAGCGCCCACGCGGCGTCCATCTCGACATGCGACTCATTGATCGGCGGGATCGCGCCGATCGAGTCGATGGCCGAGATGAACGAGAAGGCGCGCCCGGCAAGGTAATCCGAGGATCCCGAGCACCAGAAGCCGATATCGGTCTGCTTGAGGCCGAGTTCGGTGTAGAGCTGGTGGAAGCACGGCATCAGCATCTCGACGCCGTTGGTGGTGCCGTCGGTGCGGCGGACGTGGGGCGCGTGTGCGAAGCCCACCACTGCGATTTCAGTCATCAGTTCGGGCCCTTTACAGGTGGTGCTTGTAGGTGTCGTAGTCGGCGTCGGGTTCGCCGGTGGGCTTGAAGTAGTCGATGTTGTCGATGCCCAGGCCCCACTCCTCGCGGGGCTTCCACACGGCCTGCACGCGCATCCCCATCCGCACATCGGCCGGGTCGATCTCGACCACCAGGTGCAGGAACGGAATATCGGCGCCGTCGAGCAACACATAGGCCGCCACATAGGGCGGCTTGATGCGCTGCCCGGGGAACGGGATGTTGATGATCGCGAAGGTGGTGACCGTGCCCACGTCGGGCAGCTCGAGGAACTCGTCGAGCGCCAAACCGGTTGCGGGATCGGCTTCCTTGGGCGGGAAGTAGACCTTGCCGGGCTTGCCGTCGCGACCGCTCCTGGTGCGGCCGCCGAGCAGCTTGCCCTCCTCGAGCGCCTTCAGGAAGGTGGTCTCGGGCAGCGACGCGGTGTGCTGGATCTCGATGAAGCTGGGTGTCACCTGCACCGTGACCGGGTCGCGGTCATCGGAACCGGAGGATGGTTCTACTGGTTCCTCTTGGTCGCCGGGCACGAAGCAGGCGATATCGGTGATCGCACCGACCGGCTCGTCGACCCAGTGCGCATGCACCCGGTCACCGGTCTTGATGGAGCCCTCCGGTGCATCCACCGCGTGCAGCAGTGGGGTGTCCGCACCGTCGAGTTTGATCAACGCCCAGGCGAACGGACGGTCCAGCGGCTGGCCCTCCAGCGGGGCCGGCTGCCAGGTCCACGACAGCACGGTGCCGACAGCGCTGACGGGCACGACCTCGGTCAGGGCCTCATAAGTGACCGGGTCATACTCAGCGGGTGGTACGTGCACCCGGCCGTCCGAACCGCGCACGCCGACGATGCGTCGCATCCGCAGTGCGGTGAAGAACTGGGATAGGAGTGGTCCGACTGAACGGGTGTAGTCGAATGAGAGCTTCAGTGGCGCCGAGAGGGGCCGCTCATGCTCGTCGATCTGCACCGGGCTGCTTTGGCCTGTGGTCACGGCATCGAGTAGAACAGGTTCTAAGAATGGTTTCAACCATGGGTCTGGAGGCGTCCTGAATGAAGCTCGGTTTGCAACTCGGATACTGGGGCGCGCAGCCGCCGGAGAACCACGCCGAACTCGTCGCCACGGCCGAAGCCGAGGGCTTCGACACCGTCTTCACCGCGGAGGCGTGGGGCTCGGATGCCTACACCCCGCTGGCCTGGTGGGGACGTGAGACCACGCGCATGCGGCTGGGCACCTCGGTGCTGCAGCTCTCGGCCCGCACGCCCACGGCGCTCGCCATGGCCGCGCTGACGCTCGACCATCTCTCCGGCGGGCGGCACATCGTCGGCCTCGGCGTCTCCGGGCCGCAGGTGGTCGAGGGCTGGTACGGCGCGAAGTTCCCCAAGCCGCTGGCCCGCACCCGCGAATACATCGACATCCTGCGCCAGGTCTGGGCCCGCGAGGCGCCGGTGCGCAGCGACGGCCCGCACTATCCGCTGCCGCTGACCGGCGAGGGCACCACCGGACTGGGCAAGAACCTCAAGCCGATCACCCACCCGTTGCGCGCCGACATCCCGGTGATGCTGGGCGCCGAGGGTCCCAAGAACGTGGCGCTGGCCGCCGAGGTCGCCGACGGCTGGCTGCCGATCTTCTACTCACCGCGCATCGCCGGCATGTACAACGAGTGGCTCGACGAGGGTTTCGCCCGCCCCGGCGCGCGCCGCACCCGCGAAACCTTCGAGATCTGCGCGACCGCGCAGGTCGTCGTCACCGACGACCGCCCGGCCATCATGGAGCTCATGAAGCCGCATCTGGCGCTCTATATGGGCGGCATGGGCGCCGAGGACACCAACTTCCACGCCGACGTGTACCGCCGGATGGGGTACGCCGAGGTCGTCGACGACGTGACGAAGCTGTTCAGGACCGACCGCAAAGATGAGGCGGCCAAGGTCATTCCCGACGAACTCGTCGATGACTCGGCAATCGTCGGCAACCTCGACTACGTCAAGGAACAGATCGTCGCCTGGGAGGCCGCGGGCGTGACGATGATGGTCGTCGGTGCGCGCTCCAGCGAGCAGATCAAGGATCTCGCCGCGCTGGTGTAGTTCGCCGACTAGACACTTCCTTGCAAAGTGTCTACTGCGCGCTCTAGATTGGGGCGCGTGACCCACGCCACATCGCAATACGTGATCGCGGGTGAAACCGTGACGATGCCCGTGCAGATCCGCCGGGCCACCCAGCACATGGCCATGTTCTCCGTCGACGCCGACGCCGCGCAGCGGATGATCGACTACAGCGGACTGCAGGTGTGCCGGTACCGGCGCCGGCGCGCCATGGTGATCCTGATGTTGATGCACTACGTCGACGGGGACCTCGGGCCGTATCTGGAATACGGCACCAACGTGATGGTGAACCCGCCGGGATCAACGGCCTCGGGGCTGCGCGCGCTGGGTGAGGCCGCGGCGTTCATCCACCACCTGCCGGTGGACGGCGCGTTCACCATGGAAGCGGGCCGCCATATCTGGGGATACCCGAAAGTCATGGCGGACTTCACTGTTCGATCGGGCCATAGCTTCGGCTTCGATGTCAGCGTCGACGGCCGGCACGCGGTGAGCATGGAGTTCGGCAGGGGGTTGGCGGTGCCCGCGGCGTTCACGTCGAAACCGCAGGTGCATCCGACCTACTCGCATCTGGACGGCGTCACCCGCGAAACGGCGGGGGAGATGCGGCTTTCGGGTGTGCGGTACCGGCCCGGTGGGGTGACTGTGCGGCTCGGTGGCCATCCGATCGGACGCGAGCTGGCCGCGCTCGGATTGCCCAAACGCGCCCTCGTCTCGAGCTCGGCGGAGAACGTACAGATGACATTCGGCGATGCCAAGGAGATTGCATGACTGGGGTTCTGGCGGGTCCGTCAACGAAAGCGCGGCCCGATGTGGACCTGGCCGACGGCCGGTTCTACGCCGACGGCACCACCGCGCGCGAGGCCTACCGGTGGATGCGTGCTCACGAACCGGTGTTCCGCGACCGTAACGGGCAGGCCGCCGCGGCCAGTCACGCCGCACTGCTCGACGCCGAGCGCAATCCTGAACTGTTCTCCAGCGCCGGGGGGATCCGTCCCGACCAGCCCGGCATGCCGTACATGATCGATATGGACGACCCCTCACATCTGTTGCGGCGCAAGCTGGTCAACGCCGGGTTCACCCGTAAGCGGGTGATGGACAAGCTGCCCTCGATCGGAAACCTGTGTGACGCCCTGATCGACGCGGTGTGTGAGAAGGGTGAATGCGATTTCGTCCGCGATATCGCCGCCCCGCTGCCGATGGCGGTGATCGGAGACATGCTCGGCGTGGCACCCCAGGAGCGGGACCTGCTGCTCAAGTGGTCCGATGATCTGGTGTGCGGGCTGAGCTCGCACGTCGATGAGGACACCATCAAGCTGCTGATGGACACCTTTGCCGCCTACACCGCGTTCACCATGGACGTGATCGGCAAGCGGCGCGCCGAACCGACCGACGACCTGTTCTCGATCCTGGTCAACTCCGAGGTCGAGGGCTCCCGGATGGAGGACGCCGAGATCGTCATGGAGACGCTGCTGATCCTCATCGGCGGTGACGAGACGACCCGGCACACGCTCTCCGGTGGCACCGAACAGATTCTGCGCCACCGTGATCAGTGGAATCAGCTCACCGCCGATCCCGAGAAGCTGCCGATGGCGATCGAGGAGATGCTGCGCTGGACCTCGCCGGTGAAGAACATGTGCCGCACCCTCACCGCGGACACCGAGTTCCACGGCGCTCAGTTGCGCAAGGACGAGAAGATCATGTTGATGTTCGAGGCCGCGAACTTCGACGAGGAGGTGTTCGGTGACCCGGAGAACTTCCGGATCGACCGAAACCCGAACAACCACCTGGCCTTCGGCTTCGGCACACACTTCTGCATGGGGAACCAGCTGGCGCGCCTGGAGCTGAAGATCATGCTGACCAAGGTGTTGCAGCGGCTGCCGGACCTGCGGCTGGCCGACGAGAACATGCTGCCGCTGCGGCCTGCGAACTTCGTCAGCGGGCTGGAATCCATGCCGGTGGTGTTCACCCCGACGAAACCGGTTGGGGCCTAACAGATCTCATCCGCGGCACCGGAGCATTCGAGCTCCGGTGACCCGTGGGCGTCGGTAGTGGCCGATGCGGCCCGCTGCAGCAGTCCGTACAACGCGGTCTGTTCCTCGCTGTCCATTTCCGCGAACAGTCGATGCTCCAGGCGGGCCAGTGCGTGCTCGACCTCGGCTAGTCGCTGTGCGCCCGCCGGCGTCAGCACGACGGTGTGGCGTCGGCGGTCCTGCGGTGACCGGCGACGCTCGATCAGCCCGGCCGATTCGAGTTCGTTGAGCAGTGCCACCACATTGGTCGGATCGATGCCGAGGCTGGCGGCGAGTGCGGTCTGGCTGTGTTCGCCGAAGTCGCGCAACAGGGTCAGTCCGATCACGTGGCGGGGGCGCAGATCGAACGCGGCGAGTTCGGACTCAGCGGCACCACGCAACCTGCGGGCGAGCAGGTCCAGTAACGGTCCCAGTAACTGGTCGTGCACCGGACTGTCACTCATTCGGGCAAGAGTACGGGAATGAACCAATCGATCCCGTGGTATAGATAATTTGTACTTTACAAACTATATGTAGGGGATCATCCATGCCGCACTTGCTTCACCTCGACTCGTCGGTCCAGGAGGACCGTTCGGTCAGCCGCCGTCTCACCGCACGCGCCGCAGATCGCTGGCGCGCCGCCCACCCGGCCGGAACGGCGACCTACCGTGACCTCTTCGCGGACCCGCTGCCCCACCTGGACCCGCGCACCTCGGCAACCCTGAGCGCGACACTGATTGACGAGGTCAAGGCGGCCGACACCGTCATCCTCGGCCTGCCGCTGTACAACTTCGGCCCGCCGAGCACCGTCAAGGCGTGGGTCGATCACATCGTCGCGGTCGGCCTCTCGATCGACGAGAACACCGGTGCGGGCCTGCTCGGCGGCACCGACCTGGTGGCCGTCGAGACCCGGGGCGGGGGCTACGGCCCCGGCACGCCCCGCGAAGGCTGGGATCATGCGCAGACCTGGCTGGCGCACGGGGTGTCCCTGACCGGGCTGCAGCCGCGTTTCGTCGTCGTCGAACTCACCATGGCCGAGACGAATCCTGCGATGGCCGATCTGCGCGGGCTGGCGGCGCAGAGCCTGGCGGACGGGCAGGAACAGATCGACCGGCTCTGGGAGCCGCGGTAGGGCGAGCGAGTGTCGTACCTTGGACCCGATGCGCATCGCGGTGGTGGAGGACGACGACGGCCTCGGCGAGGCGTTGGTCGATGCGCTGGCCGGAGTGGGCCACTCACCGGTGCGGATGCGTCGCGGTTCCGACCTGCTGCTCGGTCACCGTGACGTCGACCTCGTTCTGCTCGACCTCGGTCTGCCCGACGACGATGGGCTGACCATCCTGCGCCGGCTACGGGGAGTCAGCCAGATCCCGGTGGTGGTGTTGACCGCGCGTGATGACGAACGCTCCGTGGTGCGTGCGCTGCGCACAGGTGCCGACGACTACGTGGTGAAGCCCGCACGTCTGGGCGAACTACGGGCCCGAATCGAGGTGGCCGCCCGCCGCCGAGGCACTCCCATGGCAACGTCGGAACCCGACGTGGTCGAGGCCGGCGATATCGTCGTCGACCTGAGTGCCCGGCGGGTCGAGATCTGCGGTGCCGAGATCGGCCTTGCACCCAAGGAATTCGAGGTCCTGGCGTATCTCGTGGTCCGCCGCGGCCAAGCGGTCAGCCGGCAGGAGCTGATGGACGCGATCTGGGGTGACGCCTACGTGGCGATCTCGAGAAGTCTCGACGTCCACATGACATCACTTCGGGCCAAGCTGGGCAGACCGGACGCGATCGCGACCATCCGCGGGTACGGCTACCGGTGGAGTTCGTGACATGTGGCGGCGCGTCCTGCTGGTCCTCGTCGTCTACTCGACCATCGTCGTCGTCGGGCTGGCGGTGCCGCTGGCGGTGACGCTGGGGCGCGAACGGATGCAACGCTTGAGTGAGAACCGGATGGCCGCGGCCTCCTACTTCGCTGATCTCGCTGCACGCGAGCATGATTCGCGCGATCTCGAATTGCAGCAGGCGGTAGACCGCTACCACAGTCTCTACGGCGAGCCGGTGGTCATCGTCGGCAGGGACGGAGCACCGCGCGCCGCAGCCGGCATGGACGACATCTCCGGTGAGATCGCCGACGCAGTCTCCGAAGCGTTGCGCAACCAGCGCAGCCGCGCTCCTGACACCGTGATGCCATGGTCGCCGCGCCGGCTGCTGGTCGCAGTCCCGGTCGGCACCGGCACGCAGGTGGACGGCGCCGTGGTGCTGGCCGCCTCGACCGCCGCCGCCCGCGGTGAGGTCATGCGCGTGTGGGCGCTGATCGCCGCAGGTGCGGTGGCGTTGCTGTGCATCGCGTCGGCCATCGCCGTTGCGCTGTCGCGCTGGACAGTGCGGCCGGTGACCGACCTGGCCGACCGGGCGGCGTCGCTGCGACGCCGGGTGCGCGACCGGGCAGCGGCCGATCCCGTCGCCGGCGTCGAGGAACCGCCCACTGGTCGCTACGCAGGCCCGTACGAGGTGCGCCAACTCGCAGCCGCCTTCGACGCGATGGCCCGCGACGTCGATGCGGCCGCCGACGCGCAGCGCCGGCTGGTCGCCGACTCGGCCCACGCCCTGCGCAACCCGCTCGCCGCGTTGCGCATGCGGCTCGACATGCTGGGCATGGGGCTGCCCGAATCGTCGGTGGCCGCGCACCAGAAGGCGACCGTGGAGGTCGACCGTCTGACGAGCATCGTCACCGACCTGCTCGCCCTGGCCACCGCCGAGAGCCGTCCCGACGCCGACGATGCACCGGTCTCCACGGACGTCGGTGCCGCGATCATCGAACGCGTCGAGTTCTGGTCCGCCGCGCTGGCCGATGCAGGCGTCACCGTCGTCACCGATGCACCCGCCGACGTCGGCGCGGCCCTTCCTGCGCGTGACCTCACCGGGATCCTGGACATCGCGCTGAGCAACGTGGCGAAGTACAGCGGAGCGGGCGCGCGCGCCGAGGTCGTTGCCCGCCACGTCGGCGATGAGGTGATCCTCTGGGTTCAGGACGATGGCCGCGGCGTATCGGCGCAGGATCTCCCGATGGTCGCGACCCGTTTTTTCCGCGCCGCCAACACGGTCGGTCAGGGCACCGGTCTCGGTCTGGCCATCGCCCGCGCCCTCACCGAACGCGCCGGTGGATCGCTTCGCGTCAGCGCGGTGCCGACCGGGGGGTTGCGTGTCGAGGTGCGATTGCCCGGCGCCGACGGCACGCAGAATTCGTCCTAAGGGAGTGTTAGGACTGCCGTCGACGCCTTCCGAAGTGGCTGTGACAGCCTTCACAGTGGGGGCGACGACGACGTCGGCGACGCTGTAGCCCGCGCCGGTGCGTCGCGGATCAGGAGGGAACAGCTATGACCAGTTCGGCCACCCGAGAGCCGGCCGGCGACGGCACCGGATCGGCGCCGGCTCCGTCGTCAGCGGCAGCCACCCGCCGGGCGATCTTCAACACGCTGCGCGGCTCGTCCGGCAACCTCGTCGAGTGGTACGACGTCTACGTCTACACGGTGTTCGCGTCGTACTTCGAGAACCAGTTCTTCGACTCCGCGGACAAGAACTCGACGCTCTACGTCTACGCGATCTTCGCGGTGACGTTCGTGATGCGCCCGGTCGGTTCGTGGTTCTTCGGCCGCTTCGCCGATCGGCGGGGCCGGCGCACGGCACTGACGTTCAGCGTCTCGCTGATGGCAGCGTGCTCCCTGGTGATCGCGCTGACACCGGGCCGGGAGAGCATCGGCGTGTGGGCAGCGGTGATCCTGGTGATGTGCCGGCTGGTCCAGGGCTTCGCCACCGGCGGTGAATACGGGACCTCCGCGACCTATATGTCCGAGGCGGCCACCCGGGAGCGGCGCGGGTTCTTCTCGTCGTTCCAGTACGTCACGCTCGTCGGCGGGCACGTGCTCGCGCAGCTGACGCTGCTGATCATGCAGACGTTCCTGGAACGCGAGCAGATTGCGGAATTCGGTTGGCGCATCGCGTTCTTCATCGGTGGGGTTGCCGCTGTGGTGGTCTTCTGGTTGCGCCGCAGCATGGACGAGTCGCTCACCACCGAGCAGCTCGACGCGGTGCGACGCGGCGAGGACCACGGTTCGGGGTCGATCCGCGAGCTGGTGACCGGGCACGGGCGGGCGCTGTTGACCTGTTTCCTGGTCACCATCGGCGGCACCATCGCGTTCTACACCTACAGCGTCAACGCGCCGGCGATCGTCAAGTCGGCCTACGAGGACCACGGCATGACGGCGACGTGGATCAACTTGGTCGGTCTGACGTTCCTCATGGTCATCCAGCCGATCGGCGGGATGATCAGCGACAAGGTGGGCCGCAAGCCCGTGCTGGTGTTCTTCGGCGTCGGAGCACTGTTCTACACCTACGTGTTGATCACCTATCTGCCCCGAACCACTTCGGTGGCAGCCTCCCTCACGCTCGTGTGCGTCGGTTACGTCATCTTGACCGGGTACACCTCGATCAATGCGATCGTGAAAGCCGAGCTGTTCCCGTCGCACATTCGCGCGCTGGGCGTGGGTCTGGGTTACGCCCTGGCCAACTCCGCGTTCGGCGGTACCGCTCCGCTGATCTATCAGGCGGCCAAGGAGGGTGGCCACGTCCCGTGGTTCATCGGCTACGTCACGGTGGTGGTCGCGGTGTCGCTCGTGGTCTATGTGTTCGTGCTGAAAAACAAGTCCGAGACACCGCTGGACCGTGAACAGGGTCGCGCGTTCATCTGACGTTCTACGCTGACGGATTGTGTCGTCTGCGTCGTCGGGGCCCCCGGTGCTGGACCGTCGGTCTGCGCTGCAGGGCATCGCGACGCTGATGGCGGGCCTGGCGGTTTCCTCGTGCGGCACCGGTGACCGGCCGCCGGTACGGCTGGCGGCCGGCGAGCCCGGCGGCTTCTTCTGGGAGTTCTCGGGCCTGCTGGCCGCGGCAGCGGACCGTGCCGGAGGGGCCCGGCTGGAGCCATTGCGCAGCGGCGGCTCGGCGGAAAACCTGGAGATGCTCCGCTCGGGACGGGCCGACCTGGCGATGAGCCTCAGTGACACCGCGCAGGACCACCCTGCGGCGGCCGACCTCACAGCGGTCGGCCGCGTGTACGAGAACTACTTCCAGGTGGCCGTGCGCCACGACTCCACCATCACATCGCCGGTGGAACTGGCGGACCGCATCGTGAGTGTCGGGGCTCCGGGTTCGGGGGCGACCACCTTGTCCGAGCGGGTGCTCGCTGCCGCCGGCCTGCCCGGCCCGGATGCCGTGCGCCGGGTACGGCAACCGATGCGTGATGCCGCGGCAGCTCTGGGCGCCGGCACGGTGGACGCGGTCATGTGGGCGGGCGGACTGCCCACACCCGCTCTCGCGGAGGCCGCCGTCGATATCCGACTGCTGGACCTGGCGGCCGCGGTCGATGCGTTGCGGCGGACGTACGGAACAATCTACGAACCAGTGTCCGTGCCCGCCAACGTCTATGGACGCCACCCCGCGGTGATCACCTTGGGCGTGGCCAACCTGCTCCTGGCGAGCCGGGACCTCGCTGATCCAGTGGCCGCTGCCATGGTGGACCTACTCCTGGATGACCCGTCCGCGCTGGTACCGGCGCAGGCGATCGGAAGCCAGTTTCTCGATGCGCAATCGTTGATCCAGACCGGCACCATCGCGCTGCACCCCGGCGCTGCCGCGGAGTATCGGCGCCGGCACGGCTGAGTCCACGGTGCTGCCGCGGAGCGGTCCGCCGGAGACCGAAATCTCCCTGGCTTCAGCCGCGCGCTACTCGACTGGGTTTCGGCTGAGACCGGGTAGGTGAATCGGTGCCGGGAGCTACGTGAGTTCAGCCAGGCGAGGCCGCGGGCTGTGCTGACTGAAGCCACGTACCAAGGGAGCCCTACTTCATCTGGAAGTTGGGGGCGCGCTTCTCCTTGAAGGCCAGCGGACCTTCCTTGGCGTCATCGCTGAGGAACACCGGGATGCCGTTGGCGGTATCGGGTTTGAAGGCGTCGAGCTCATGCATGCCCTCGGTCTCGCGGATGGTCTTCAGGATCGCCTGCACGGCCAGCGGTCCGTTGTTGTTGATGATCTCGGCGATATCCAGGGCCTTGTCCAGTGCGGTGCCGTCGGGCACCACGTGACCGATCAGCCCGTACTCCAGGGCCTGGGCCGCGGTGATGTGGCGGCCGGTCAACAGCATGTCGCAGGCGATGGTGTACGGAATCTGGCGCACCAGGCGTACCGCGGAGCCGCCCATCGGGTACAGGCTCCACTTGGCCTCGGAGATGCCGAACTTCGCGCTCTCGCCGGCGACCCGGATATCGGTGCCCTGCAGGATTTCGGTACCGCCGGCAATGGCAGGCCCTTCGACCGCGGCGATGAGCGGCTTGGTCAGACGACGGCCCTTCAGCAGACCGTCGATGCGTGACGGGTCGTAGCTACCGTCCTTGAAGGAGTCGCCCGGCGGCTTCTTGGTGGCGCCCTTGAGATCCATGCCCGCGCAGAAGTAGCCGCCGGCACCGGTCAGGATGCAGGTCCGGATCTCCGGATCGCTGTCCACCCGATCCCAGGCCTCGACCATTATCGAGAGCATCTCGGTGGACAGCGCGTTGCGTGCCTCCGGCCGGTTCAAGGTCACGATCAGCGTGTGTCCGCGCTGCTCAATGAGGGCGTCGGGGGTTCCGTTTGCTTCGCTCATGGGCGTCCGCCTCCTTGCGTTCGTGACCCGGACTTGTCTCGAAATGTAACACGTTCTAGTTTAGGGACATGGCCCTGAACATCGCCGATCTCGCCGAGCACTCAATCGACGCCGTCCCGGACCGCGTCGCCCTGATATGTGGTGACGAACAACTGACCTACGCCCAGCTGGAGGACAAGGCCAATCGCCTGGCCCACTACCTGCAGGACCAGGGCGTGAAGAAGGACGACAAGGTCGGCCTGTACTGCCGCAACCGGATCGAGATCGTGATCGGGATGCTCGGCATCGTCAAGGCCGGGGCGATCCTGGTCAACGTCAACTTCCGCTATGTCGAGGGCGAACTCAAGTACCTCTTCGACAACTCCGACATGGTCGCGCTGATCCACGAGCGCCGTTACGCGGACCGGGTCGCCAACGTGCTGCCCGAGACACCGAACGTCAAGACCGTACTGGTCGTCGAGGACGGGTCCGACGACGACTACCAGCGCTACGGCGGAGTCGAGTTCGAGGCCGCACTGGCCCAGGGCTCGCCGGAACGCGATTTCGGCCCGCGCAGCGAAGACGACATCTACCTGCTCTACACCGGCGGCACCACCGGCTTCCCCAAGGGCGTGATGTGGCGCCACGAGGACATCTACCGGGTGCTGTTCGGTGGCACCGACTTCGCCACCGGCGAGCCCATCGCCGACGAGTACGACCTGTCCAAGCAGGCCGCGGCCAACGCGCCCATGGTGCGGCTGCCCATCCCGCCGATGATCCACGGCGCCACCCAGTCGGCCACCTGGATGGCGCTGTTCTCCGGTCAGACCGTGGTACTGACACCGGAGTTCGACGCCGACCAGGTGTGGCGTCTGATCCACGACCACAAGGTCAATCTGCTCTTCTTCACCGGCGACGCGATGGCGCGCCCGCTGCTCGATGCCCTGCTCGCGCACCAGGATGAGGGCAACACGTACGACCTGTCGTCGCTGTTCCTGCTGGCCAGCACGGCGGCGCTGTTCTCCACCAGCCTGAAGGAGAAGTTCCTCGAGCTGCTGCCCAACCGTGTCATCACCGACTCGATCGGATCGTCGGAGACCGGCTTCGGTGGGACCAGCATCGTGGCCAAGGGGCAGTCGCACACCGGCGGTCCCCGGGTCACCATCGACAAGAACACCAAGGTGCTCGACGAGGACGGTAACGAGGTCGTGCCGGGCTCGGGCGTGCGCGGCATCATCGCCAAGAGCGGCCACATCCCGGTCGGCTACTTCAAGGACGAGAAGAAGACCGCCGAGACGTTCCGCACGTACAACGGTGTGCGCTACGCGATTCCGGGCGACTACGCCGAGGTCGAAGCCGACGGCAGCGTGACGATGCTGGGACGAGGCTCGGTGTCGATCAACAGCGGCGGCGAGAAGATCTACCCCGAAGAGGTCGAGGCCGCGCTCAAGGGTCATCCCGATGTGTTCGACGCGCTCGTGGTCGGCGTGCCCGACGAACGGTTCGGCCAGCACGTCGCGGCCGTCGTGCAGGCGCGCGAGGGGACCCGGCCGACGCTGGCCGACCTGGATGCGTTCGTGCGCAGCGAGATCGCGGGATACAAAGTGCCGCGCAGTCTTTGGTTGGTCGACGAGGTGAAGCGGTCACCCGCGGGCAAGCCGGACTACCGGTGGGCCAAGGACACCACCGAGGAACGCCCGGCCGACGAAGTTCATTCAAAGCACGGACAGGCCAGCCAGGCGGGAGCCGCATCATGAGAACCGAACTGTGTGAGCGGTTCGGGATCGAATACCCGATCTTCGTCTTCACCCCGTCGGAGAAGGTGGCCGCCGCGGTGAGCAAGGCCGGCGGTCTCGGCGTGTTGGGCTGTGTGCGGTTCAACGATGCCGACGATCTGGAGAACGTCCTGCAGTGGATGGACGCCAATACCGACGGCAAGCCCTACGGCGTGGACATCGTGATGCCGGCCAAGGTGCCCACCGAGGGCACCAGCGTGGACATCAACAAGCTGATCCCGCAGACCCACCGCGATTTCGTGGCCAAGACGCTCGCCGACCTCGGCGTGCCCCCGCTGCCCGAGGATGAGGAGAAGTCCGAGGGCGTGCTGGGCTGGCTGCATTCGGTGGCCCGCAGCCACGTCGATGTGGCCCTCAAGCATCCGATCAAGCTGATCGCCAACGCACTGGGCTCGCCGCCCAAGGACGTCATCGACCAGGCTCACGCCGCCGGCGTGCCGGTGGCCGCACTGGCCGGCAGCGCCAAACACGCTCTGCGCCATGCCGAGAACGGCGTGGACATCGTCGTCGCCCAGGGTCACGAGGCCGGCGGGCACACCGGTGAGATCGGGTCGATGGTGTTGTGGCCCGAGATCGTCGACGCGCTCGACGGCAAGGCCCCGGTGCTCGCGGCCGGCGGTATCGGCACCGGGCGTCAGGTGGCCGCGGCGCTGGCGCTGGGGGCACAGGGCGTCTGGATGGGCTCGGCGTTCCTGACCTCCGCCGAGTACGACCTCGGCGTGCGGCAGGACTCCGGGGTGTCGACCATCCAGCAGGCCATGCTCGATGCCACCTCCAGCGACACGGTGCGCCGCAAGATCTACACCGGCAAGCCGGCCCGGCTGCTCAAGAGCCGCTGGACCGACGCCTGGGATGCCGAGAACGCACCCGACCCGCTGCCGATGCCGCTGCAGAACATCCTCGTCAGCGAGGCCCATCAGCGGATGAACGAATCGTCGGATCCGACCGCCGTCGCGATGCCGGTCGGTCAGATCGTGGGCCGGATGAACGAGATCCGGCCCGTCGCCGACATCATCGGTGAACTGGTCAGCGGATTCGAGGAGGCCACCAAGCGCCTCGACGGGATCGCCGAAAGCTAGCGCCCGGGCAGCTTCTGCACCAGCTGGATCATCGGGTTCAGCGCCTTCTGCCACAGCGTCTGTGAGATCCCCAGCGGGGCATCGAGGTTGATCACCCGCGCGGTGGAGACGGTTTGGGATTCGGTGTACTTGAGTATTCCGTCCGCGCCGTGCCTGCGGCCGACGCCGGAGGCCTTCATCCCGCCCATCGGGGCGGCGGTGCTGCCGAACGCCAGGGCGTACCCCTCGTCGACGTTGACGGTGCCGGCCTGCAGTCGCGCGGCGATCGCCTCGCCCTCGGCCTTGCTGCCCGCCCAGACACTGGCATTCAGCCCGTATTCGGTGTCGTTGGCCCGCTCGATGGCCTCCTCGACATCGGCCACCGGATAGATCGAGACCAGCGGACCGAAGGTCTCGTTGCGCCCGCATTCCATCTCGTCGGTCACCTCGGTGAGCACGGTGGGCTCGTAGAACAGCGGGCCGAGGTCGGGACGGGCATTGCCGCCGGCGATCACTTTGGCGCCCTTGACCTTTGCATCATCGACATGGTTCGACATGGTCTTGACCTGGTCCTCGGACATCAGGCTGCCCATATCGCCGGTGAAGTCGTAGGCCGTGGACAGACGCATGTTCCGGACCCGGTCGCCGAACTTGGCGGTGAACTCGTCGGCGACCTCGCGTTCGACGTAGATGCGTTCGATGGAGATGCAGAGCTGCCCGGCGTTGGAGAAACAGGCCCGGGTGGCGGCCTTGGCGGCCACGTCGATGTTCGCGTCCTTGGTGACGATCATCGGGTTCTTGCCGCCCAGTTCGGCGGAGAAACCGATGAGGCGACGTCCGCACTGTTCGGCCAGGGTGCGCCCGGTGGCCGTGGAACCGGTGAACATCAGGTAGTCACAGTGCTCCACGATGGCAGTGCCCACCACCGAGCCCGGCCCGGGTACCACCGCGAAGACCTCGCGGGGAACGCCTGCGGCATAGAGCAATTCGGCATTGGCCAGCGTGCAGTACGGGGTTTGGCTGTCGGGCTTGACCACCACCGCGTTGCCGGCCAGCAGCGCCGGTATGGAGTCCGAGATCGACAGCGCCATCGGATAGTTCCACGGCGAGATGACACCGATGACACCCTTGGGCCAGTGGTTGACGACGGTCTTGACCAGGCCGGGCAACAGGCCCTGAACACGCTTGGGGGCCAGCAGCCTGTTCGCCTCACGCGCGTAGTAGCGCGCGTTGAGCATGATGTCGAGGATCTCCTCCTGGGCGGCCGCCCGCGCCTTCCCGGTCTCGGCCTGCGCCACGTCCATCAGGAAGTCGCGGTGCTCGATGACCAGGCTGCGGAAGCGCTCCATGATGGCGGCGCGCTCGCGCGCCGGGCGGGCGGCCCAGCCAACCTGTGCCGCACGGGCCTTCGCGAACGCGGCGGAGACATCCTCGGTGGTGCCGACCGGAATGGTGGTGAGTTCCCTGCCGGTGAACACCTCGTAGATATGCCGGGATTGGCGGGCGTCGATGTCCTCGATGGCGCACAACGCCCGGAGGCGGGCGAAGTCGGTGGCGGACGGAGCGGGCATGGCAAACTCTCCCTACTGGTGAGTAACTTGCTGGTGGCGCCCAACATACCTGGTACCGGCGGTTCCGGCCAAGGCCGATGCGGTTGAATCTGGGGCATGACGGGACGGCCACGGGACGCCTCCATCGATGAGCGCGTGCTGGCCGTGACGCGGGAACTGCTGGTCGAGGTCGGTTGGGACGATCTGAGCGTGCGGTTGGTGGCCACCCGCGCCGGGGTCGGGCGGGCAAGCCTGAATCGGCGCTGGTCCTCCAAGGCCGAACTGGTACTGCACGCGATTCTCGGCGAGACCCCCGATATGTCGCCGTTCTCGGGCACCGACCTGGCGGGGTGGATCGAATGGGTGGTGCGCGGCAGTCACCTGTTGTTCGGTCGCCCCGATGTCAGGGCGGCGGTGCCCGGTCTGTTGCTGGCGCTGCGGGAGGACGATGAGATGCGTAGGGCGCTGTGGGACGGGTTCAGCGGACCGGCGATCGAGCTCTTTGCCGCACAGGGCTACGGCGCCGAGGTGGATGCGCGCGCGGCGCTGGCCATGGCGGCGGGGGCGGCGTTGTTCGTCACCACCGTCGCCGTCGACGATGACGCGCCGGTGCTGCAGGACCGGCTGGTGCAGATGCTGTGCACCGCCCTGGGCGCCTCACCGCCCAAATGAGTCGATGATCGCGCGCTGTGGTGAACGCCAGCCGGCCAGGCCGAGATCGGTGAGCGTGTGCCCGTCATCGGTCGGGGTCGCCGCGGTCAGCAGCGTCGCCGCCTCGTGGCTGAGACCGTCGCCGAGCGGCACGACGCGGCTGCATTGATCGGCGATCCAGCCGATGCCTCGAAAAAGTCTGGGGGAAAGCGGTATTCGCCGAATGCGGCGGCCCGATCCCCGCTCGAGCGCGTCGACCATCGCGTCGAACGTCAGCATGACGCCACCGCATACATAGCGCCGGGGTCCGCGTCCTGCACACATCAGCGCGGCGTGCACCTCGGCGACGTCGCGCACGTCGATCATCTGCATGCCGCCGGGCATGCGCGGTGCGGCACCGGCCCGCACCATCGGGCCCCAGCCGCGTTCGGTCACCCCGGCGGCGGTCCAGAAGGCGGGGCCGACAACGCTGGACGGGTAGGTGACGACCACCGGTGCGCCGCGTTCCTGCAGCCGCCGCGCGACCCGGTCGGCATAGGCCTTGGTCTGGGCGTACGGGCTGCGTCCCGGTGCGGTGGGTGTGTCGGCGGTGATCACGCCATCCGGTGGTGGGAAGAGTGCGCTGTAGCTGCTCACCGAGACGACCGGATCCAGCCCGGCCGCCACGGCATGCGTCAGCACCGCCTCGGTGGCGTGGGCGTTGATGTCCCACATCAGGGCCTCACGCCGGCGGTCGGTGCCGACCACCCCGGCGGCATGGATGACGGCATCGCACCCGTCCAGCAGGCGTGCGACTGTGCCGTCCGCCCGGATGTCGCCGTGCAGGACGTCCACGTCGCCGAGCGCGGCGAGGTGTGGGATCACCGGGGCGTCGGCGCAACCCGGGGCGACGAGCAGCCGGATCTGATGCCCGGCTTCGAGCAGGCCGCGGACGGTGTGGGCGCCCAGATAGCCGGTGCCCCCGGTGATCGCGATGCGCATGTGGCCCTCCTGCTATATTTCGATGCCAATGGTATCGAAAGCATTCGCGCCGGGGACTCTGGGTCCGCTGTTGCTGAAAAACAGGTTCGTCAAAGCCGCGACCTTCGAGGGTGTGATGGCCCGTGGCCAGGTCAGTGACGCGCTCATCGAGTTCCACGCCGGTGTGGCGCGCGGCGGTGCGGCGATGACCACCGTTGCCTATCTGGCGATCTCACCGGGAGGTCGGGTGCACCGCGACACCATCGTGCTGGATGCCGCCCAGGTGCCGGCGCTGCGCCGACTGACCGACGTGGTGCACGCCGAAGGTGCTTTGGCATGTGCTCAGATCGGGCATGCCGGGCTGGTCGCCAATACGCTGTCCAACCGCACCCCGTCGCTGGCGCCGAGCACCCGGTTCAGCGCTCCCGCGATGGGCCGGGTCAAGGCCGCCACCGCCGCCCAGCTCGAGGCCGTGGTCGAGGAGTTCGGCGCCGCGGCCCGCCATGCGGTCGAGGCCGGGTTCGATGCCATCGAGATCCACATGGGTCACGGCTATCTCCTCAGTTCGTTCTTCAGCCCGAACCTCAATCGCCGCACCGACGAATTCGGCGGGGACACTGCCCGACGCGCCGAGTTGGCCCGTCGGGTGGCCGAGCGGGTACGGGCCTGCGCGGGCGAATCCGTCGCCGTGACAGCCAAATTCAACATGGACGACGGTGTGCGCGGGGGCTTCTGGCTCACCGACAGCGTGCCGACCGCCCGGCTGCTGCAGTCCGATGGGCACCTCGACGCGTTGCAACTCACCGGGGGCAGTTCGCTGCTCAACCCGATGTACTACTTCCGCGGACCGGTGCCCATGGCCGAGTTCATCGCCTCCCAACCGGCGCCGGTCGGGGTCGGGCTACGGGTCATCGGCAGGCGACTGTTCCGCGAGTACCCGTTCGAGGAGGCCTTCTTCCTGCCGCAGGCCCGCCAGTTCCGCGAGGCACTGGACATGCCGCTGATCCTGCTGGGCGGTATCAACGAGCTGGACACCGTGCACGGCGCCCTGGCGGAGGGCTTCGGCTTCGTGGCGATGGCCCGTGCGCTGTTGCGGGATCCCGGACTGGTCAACCGGTTCCGGGACGAGACCGCGACCGCCGGACTGTGCGTGCACTGCATGAAATGCATGCCGACGGTCTATAGCGGAACCCGCTGCGTCATCCGATAATCACCGGGTGGCCGAACGGATCGTTGTGGTGCGGTGGACCCCCGCGCTGGCCGCGGGCATCCTGGCGGTGACCGCCACGTTGTGGATGGTCCCGCTGGCCTATCTGCTCCTCGGGTCCTACCAGGGGACGGACCTCGCGCTGCGTTGGGCAGGGGTGGCGGTACTGGCCGTGCCGTTCCTCTGGGTGGCCTGGCGAGTCCCGAAGACGGTGCGCGGCATGGGCCTGACGGTGGATGCCGCCGGTATCCACCCCTTCGACGGCGCCACGACGGACACCATCGGATGGCATGAGATCGCCGGTGTGGGATTCGGATCGTACGCGGGAACCTTTCGCGGTCTGCAGACCACCACGATGGCGGGACTGGAGATCTACCTGATCGATGCGACCCACGCCGCACGTCATCCGCGGCTACGTGGTGACTGGCAGGAGATCCCCGCCCCGGCACCAGGACTGTCGGCTGGCTGCTTCCGCTACACGGTGTCCCCGTACAGCGATGCCGGCGCCCGCGTGGAAGCTGCGGTGCGCCGGCATCGTCCACAGCTGTGGCTCGGGCCGTTCCTGCATGGGCAGGATTAGGGCGTGATGACCGTCTCGGAGTCGATGATATCGGTTGCCGCGCCGACGATATCGGCCTGATCCTCGGTGCCGTCCGCGTTGAGCTGCAGGACATAGAGGCCGTCGGCGCCCGGGATCACCACCGTCTTCTGCGCCACGATCTTGGTCAGACCGTCCTGGATCCAGGTGCCACCGAGCTGGAAGGCCGGATACTCACCGAGGGTGCTGACCGCGCCCTCGTTCCA
This sequence comes from Mycobacterium sp. ITM-2016-00316, assembly GCF_002968335.2. NCBI lineage: Bacteria > Bacillati > Actinomycetota > Actinomycetes > Mycobacteriales > Mycobacteriaceae > Mycobacterium > Mycobacterium sp. ITM-2016-00316. The sequence goes on along the minus strand of NZ_CP134398.1, from coordinate 5,163,039 downwards.
GCCTTCGTAGTCCGGCAGGTTCTGCAACTCGCCACCGGCCAGATCGATGATCCGCTGCGGATCGACGTTGCCGGTCAGCTTGGAGACGATCGCGACGATGCTCGGCGTGTACTCGGCGGCCTCGGGGCCGGTGTAGACGATTGCGCCATAGGCCCATTCGGGCGTATCGGAACCGGCATCCTCCCACCCGTCGGGGAAGGGCAGGTCGATGGTCGGCGACCCCGGATCGCCACGCTGGACCGGGGTTTCCTGGATGCCGTTCTCCTGGATGTAGCTGGCGATCGTCTCGTTCGGCCCGGATCCCTCGGTGACCTCGTCGCGCGGGGCGACCTTGGGCTTCGTTGTCTCCGGCGCGGATTCGCTCGTCGATTCTTCCGAAGACTCCGCGGCGCTGGTCTTGGCGGACCCCTCGGTGGTCTTGGTATCCGAGCCGCAACCGGACAGGATCAAGCCCAATGTGGTGGCTATTGCTGCAACACCGGCAACTGCAGATGTCTTCATCATGAACCCCTCGTTGTGAAAGTCTTGTTGATGGCAAACACTTGCCATGATCATTCGTCCGGAAGCGTAGCCCAGAAATCGCTGCTACATGGTAGGTAGAAGTACTCAAAAAATGCGCCCAGACAGGTATCGACGGCGACAGCAAATCTTCCTACGGTGTTCTCAGCCGGGCCCGAGCACGTACTGACCGGACTCCGGGTGCCGGTACCAGCCACCGGCGGCCTGCGTCCCGCCGTCGACATGAATCGTCTGGCCGGTCACGTAACCGGACAGATCCGAGGCCAGGAACACGGCGGCACCGGCCATTTCGTCGACGTGACCCCCACGCCCCATCGGTACCATCCGCCCCGCATCCCGCAGACGTTGCGGCCCGGTCATCGCCGCGAGCCCCTCGGTCACGGTGAAATCCGGAGCCAGACCGTTGACCCGAATGCCGTGTTCGGCCAGTTCGAGCGCGGCGGTCCTGGTGTAGTTGATGACACCGGCCTTCGCCGCGGCATACGCCGCGTAACCGGGTGCGGCGCGAACCCCTTCGATCGAGGTGATGTTGATGATGCTGCCGCCGTCGGCCGCCTCGACCATGACCCGGGCGACCCGCTGTGTGCACAGGAACACATGCCGGAGATTGGCCCGGTACAACGCATCCCAACCGTTCTCGGAAGTCTCCAGCAGCGGTGAGCCGAAGGTGCCGCCGGCGTTGTTGACCAGGATCTGGGGCGGCCCGAGTTGCTCGACGGTGCGAGCCAGCGCCGCATCCACCTGTGCGGAATCCCGGACATCGGTCACCAGGGCAAGCCCGCCGGTCTCGGTCGCCGCCGCGGCGGCGCTCGTCTCGTCGCGTTCCCAGATCGCCACCGTGGCGCCGAAGGCTGCCAGGCCGGCCGCGATACCCCGGCCGATGCCCGAGCCGCCTCCGGTGACGACCGCGACGCGGCCGACCAGGGACACGGCGGATGGGGTGATGGGCATGCCCGGACAATAGCCCGCCCGACGTGCGGACGATGCTGAGAAGCCGTGGATTCCCCGCGATCTACTTCGTGTTCGCGCCGATCGGGTACACCGGATCGGCGCAGGCGGTCGCCTGCGCGGACAGCTCGCGTTTGAGCACCTTGAAGGTCTCGGTGCGGGGCAGCTCGGTGGCCACCCGGACGAACGACGGCCACTGCTTCGGCCCGAGATCGGGCTGCTCGTCCAGGAACCCGCGGAATGCGTCGGCATCGAACCTCGCGCCACCGGCGAGCACCACCGCGGCCATCACGCGGTCGCCGACCGCCGGGTCCGGGATCGGGTACACGGCGACCTCGACGATGTCGATATGCCGCAACAGGATCCGCTCGATGGGTGCGGTGCCCAGGTTTTCGCCGTCCACCCGCATCCAATCGCCGAGCCGTCCGGCGAAGTAGATGTAGCCGGCTTCGTCGCGGTAGGCCAGGTCCCCGGTGTGATAGACACCGCCGGCCATCCGGTCGGCCTCGGCGTCGGGGGAGTTGTAGTAGCCACGAAACCAACCAGCGCCGGTCGGATTCACCAACTCACCGACCACGCCGGGTGCACACGGCTGCCCGGTCTCGACGTCGAGGATCGCCACCTCGTCGGTCAGCGGTCCCAGCGAGCCGTCCGGGGTGTCGGGGGTGCGCGCGATCGCCACACCGCCTTCGGTGGAACCGAACCCGTCGACCACCCGGACGCCGAAACGTGCCGCGAAGCGGGGCAGATCGCGGGGTGCGGCCTCGTTGCCATACAGGAACTTCAGTGGATTGTCGGCATCATCGGGTCGTTCGGGGGTCGCCAGGATGTAGGACAGTGGCTTGCCGACATAGTTGGCGTAGGTGGCTCCGTAACGCCGTACGTCGGAAATGAAGTGTGATGCGGAGAATCTGCGGCGCAGGGCAATCGAGGCGCCGGCGGCCACCGCCACCGACCAGCCGGCCATGATCGCATTGGAGTGGAACAGCGGCATGGACAGATAACAGGTGTCCTCGGGTCCCAGCCCGAACCGCTCGGCAAGCATCCGCCCGGGGAAGGCGACCTTGTCATGGGTCACCCGCACCGCCTTGGGCTCACCGCTGGTCCCGGAGGTGAAGATCAGCATGAACAGGTCATCGCCGGAAAGGTCGGCGAAGGCCACCGGTTCGCCGGCATACCCGGCGAGCTCGGCGGCCCACGAGGGTGATTCGACGTCGATGAAGTCGACCCCGGCCGGAACCAGGCTCGCATCGTCGGTGAGGACCAGCTGGCAGTCGGCCCTGGCGATATCGGAGGCCAACGCCGCGCCGCGACGGGTGGGGTTCAGTCCCACCGGGACCAGGCCCCGCAGTCCGGCGGCCACCAACAGCATCGAGAAGAACGACGTGTTGCCGAGCAGCGCGCCGATATGCGGGGGCCGGGACGGATCCAGCCGGGCCTCCAGCGCCGCCGCCAGCTGGGCGCCGGACGCGATGTGGTCACGCCAGCTGCTGAACGAGTCTCCTTCGTAGACACCACGGTCAGTGACGTCGATCAGTGGCGCCAGTAGTTCGGTGACGGTGGGACCGAGGTTTCGGGTCACTGGCTAGACGGGGGTGTCGGCCAGCTCACGGCCGATCCGCAGCAACTGCCCTGTCGCCCCACCGACCGCGAACTCGGTCTGCTTGGCGGCCAGGAAGTACCGGTGGATGGGGTGATCCATGTCGATCCCGACCCCGCCGTGCACGTGTACCGCGGTATGGGCGACCCGGTGGCCGGCATCGGCCGCCCAGAACGCGGCGCTGGCCACGTCGATATCGGCAGGCAGATCCTCGGACAACCGCCAGGCGGCCTGGGTGAGTGTCGAGCGCAGCGCCTTGACGTCGATATAGCCGTCGGCCAGCCGTGCCGAGACCGCCTGGAAGCTGCCGATCGGGCGATCGAACTGCTCACGCTCGCGGGCGTACACCGCGGTGAGCTCCAGGGCGCGCTCCAGCACGCCGAGCTGGAATGCGGTGCGGCCCAGCGCTGCCCGCACGGTGAGCCAGTCGAGCACCTCGCCGTCTCCGATGACGCGATCGGCGTCAACGCTCGTGCCACCGAGCTCAAGGTGCCCGACGGCACCGTGACCGGTGGTGTCCAGCGTGCTCAGCGTGACGGCGGGATCCGCGGCGGTCACCAGGAAGACCTTGGTACCCGCGTCGGTCTCGGCGGGAACCAGGAAGGCGTCGGCCACCGGACCGTAGGCCACCTGGGTCCGCGAGCCGGTCAGCCGGAACCCGGGACCCTCAGGGCCTTCAACGGATGCAGCCTGGACCGGGCCCTGGCCCATCTCGCCGTCCAGCGCCACCGTGACGATCTTGCTGCCGTTGACGGCGGGCACCGCCCACTCCCGCTGCAGCGCTTCGGATGCGAACCTCTCCAGCGCTCCGGCGGCGAGCACGGCCGATTCCAGGTAGGGGACCGCCGACAGTTGCCGTCCCAGCGCGGTCAGCACGGCCGCCTGCTCCAAGACGCCGAATCCGCCGCCGCCCAGGGACTCCGGGGCGGCGGTGGACAGGATGTCGGCCTCGATCAGCTTGGCCCACAGGTCGCGGTCGAAGCGTTCGTCGAGCCCGTCGAGCACGCGCTGGTGCTCGGGGGTGACCACCGATTCGGTGATGGTGCGCACCAGGCCGCCGAGATCGACGGAGGCTTCGGTAGGGGTGAAGTCCATGTCTGTTCCTTAACGGTTCACTCGGGGCAGGCCGAGTGCGACCATGCCGATGATGTCGCGCTGGATCTCGTTGGTGCCGCCGCCGAAGGTCAGGATCAGGCAGGAGCGGTGCATGCGCTCGACCCGCCCGCGCAGCAACGCACCCGGCGACCCGGTCCGCAGCGTCGCCGAGGTACCGAGCACCTCCATCAGCAGGCGGTAGGCCTCGGTGGCGAGTTCGGTCCCGAACACCTTGGCCGCGGACGCATCCGCCGGGGACGGCGCATTGTCATCGGAGGCGGACGCGAGTTCCCAGTTGATGAGCTTGAGCACCTCGGCCTTGGCGTGCACCCGGGCCAGGTTGAGCTGAACCCATTCGGAGTCGATCATGCGCTTGCCGTGCACGTCCTTGGTGTTCTGCGCCCATTCGCGAACACCGTTGAGCGCGACGAAGATCGGTTGGGCCGACACCAGCGCGACCCGCTCGTGGTTGAGCTGGTTGGTGACCAGCTTCCAGCCGGCATTCTCCTCGCCGACCAGCGCGCTGGTCGGCACCCGGACATCCTGGTAGTAGGTGGCGCTGGTGTCGACACCGGACATGGTGTGCACCGGGGTCCAGGAGAAGCCCTCGGCGGTGGTCGGCACGATCAGCATCGAGATGCCGCGGTGCTTCTTGGCTTCCGGGTTGGTGCGCACCGCCAGCCATACGTAATCGGCGTACGCGATCAGGCTGGTCCACATCTTCTGACCGTTGATGACGTATTCGTCACCGCTGCGCACGGCGGTGGTGCGCAGCGAGGCAAGGTCGGTGCCCGCGCCCGGCTCGGAGTAGCCGATGGAGAAATGCAACTGGCCGGCCGCGATCTTGGGCAGGAAGAACTGCTTCTGCTCCTCGGTGCCGAAATGCATGATGGTCGGCGCGACCGAGTTGATGGTGAGGAACGGCACCGGCACATTGGCGATGGAGGCTTCGTCGTTGAAGATCAGGCCGTCCATCGGTGGGCGCGCCTGGCCGCCGTACTCCTTGGGCCAGGACAGTGTCAGCCAGCCGTCCTTGCCCATCTGCTCGACGGTTTCGCGGTAGACATTGCCGCGCCCCATCTCGCCATCGCTGGCCGCCAGCGCCTCGGCCCGCTCCGGAGTCATCAGTTTCTGGAAGTACGACCGCAGTTCGCGGCGCAACTCCTCCTGCTCGGCGGTATAACCGATCCGCATGGGGACGTCCTCACTGTTCGGGGTTGGTTGCCGGTGCACCGGCGGGCACATGGTGGTACCCGTCCATCTGTCTCGTTGTAACACGTTCTAGTCTTGCGGTCCAGGGCGGTATTGTCGGACAGCACAGGGACAGCCCGCCCTGACCCGGAGTGCGAGGAGGTTGTCATGCACGTAGAAGTCGATCGTGACCGCTGCGAAGGCAATGCGGTGTGTCTCGGTATCGCCCCCGACCTGTTTGATCTCGATGACGATGACTACGCGGTGGTGAAGGCCGACCCGGTGCCCGCCGACCAGGAGGACCTGGCCGAGCAGTCCATCGCAGAATGCCCACGGGCCGCCCTGATCCGAAAAGACTAAAGAAACTAGAGGTATTCGTACAGTGGCTCCAGACACCGCAACGAACGAAAATCCGATCGACCTGTCCGGCAGGGTCGCCGTCGTCACCGGCGCGGCCGCGGGTCTCGGCCGTGCCGAGGCGATCGGGCTGGCCCGCGCCGGCGCGACGGTCGTGGTCAACGACATGGCCGGCGCACTGGACTCCTCCGATGTGCTCGCCGAGATCGAGGCCGCCGGGTCCAAGGGTGTGGCGGTGGCCGGCGATATCAGCGCCCGTAGCACCGCAGACGAACTGGTGGAGACCGCGGATCGGCTGGGCGGCCTGAGCATCGTGGTCAACAACGCCGGTATCACCCGGGACCGCATGCTGTTCAACATGTCCGACGATGACTGGGACGCGGTGATCGCCGTGCACCTCCGTGGTCATTTCCTGCTGACCCGCAATGCCGCGACCTACTGGAAGGCCAAGGCCAAGGAGTCTGCCGATGGTCAGGTGTACGGCCGGATCATCAACACCTCGTCGGAGGCCGGCATCGCGGGACCGGTGGGGCAGGCCAACTATGGCGCGGCGAAGGCGGGTATCACCGCCCTGACCCTGTCGGCGGCGCGTGGCCTGAGCCGGTACGGCGTGCGTGCCAACGCGATCGCGCCGCGCGCGCGTACGGCGATGACCGCCGATGTGTTCGGCGACGCGCCCGACCTCGGCGAGGGTCAGGTCGACGCGCTGTCACCCGAACACGTCGTCACACTGGTGAGCTATCTGGCGTCCCCGGCTTCGGACCGGGTGAACGGTCAGCTGTTCATCGTCTACGGCCCGACGGTCACCCTGGTGGCCGCGCCGGTGGCTGCGCAGCGTTTCGACGCGCGCGGCGACGCCTGGGACCCGGCGGCGCTCAGCGCGGCGCTGGGGGACTTCTTTGCTGAGAGGGATCCGGAAATAGGATTCTCGGCTACTGAACTAATGGGTTCTTGAGTTTCGAGAACCTCATATCCACCCGTTCCGGAGCTGATAGAACACGTTCTAGAATGATGCCGATCACACCGGCTGTGACCAGGAAAAATGGGGAATTTCCACGAAGATTGTGGTTCTTTGACACTGTGAACGTGTTCTAGTTACTATGAGCCCGCTCACTAAGCGCAACGTGCACATCAGGGGTGGAAAGACCGCCAGGGCGGACAGATTCCGGCTATTGTCGGGTTCTTCGCCAGTGCGGGACGCCAACCCCGTTCGAGAATGGAGTCGAGGTTGATCGAACAGCTTGCGGCTCCGGCGCGGGCCGTGGGTGGGTTCGTGGAAATGACCATCGACACCTTCGTCAAGATGTGGCGTCGGCCCTTCCAGTTCCGCGAATTTCTGGATCAGACGTGGATGATCGCGCGGGTGTCGTTGGTCCCGACGCTCCTGGTGTCCATCCCGTTCACGGTTCTGGTCGCCTTCACGCTCAACATCCTCCTTCGCGAGATCGGCGCGGCCGACCTGTCCGGCGCGGGCACCGCTTTCGGCACCATCACCCAGCTCGGACCGGTGGTGACCGTGCTGGTGGTCGCCGGCGCCGGTGCCACCGCGATCTGTGCCGATCTCGGCGCACGCACCATCCGTGAAGAGATCGACGCGATGCGCGTGCTGGGCATCGATCCGATCCAGCGACTCGTGGTGCCCCGCGTGCTCGCCTCGACCGTGGTGGCGGTGCTGCTCAATGGTCTCGTGTGCGCCATCGGCCTGTCCGGCGGGTACGTGTTCTCGGTGTTCCTGCAGGGCGTCAACCCGGGAGCGTTCATCAACGGGCTGACCATCCTGACCGGACTCGGTGAGCTCGTGCTCGCCATGTTCAAGGCCCTGCTGTTCGGCCTGCTGGCCGGTCTGGTCGGCTGCTACCGGGGTCTGACCGTGAAGGGCGGCCCCAAGGGGGTGGGTATCGCGGTGAACGAGACCGTGGTCTACGCCTTCATCTGCCTGTTCGTCGTCAACGTCATCCTGACCGCCGTCGGCGTCCGGGTCCTGGAGCGGTAGGCGTAGACGATGAGTTACGACGCGACACTTCGGTTTCGGCGGTTCTTCAGTGGTGTGCCCCGGGCCGTGGACAACATCGGTGAGCAGGCGCTGTTCTACGGCGAGTCACTGCGCTACATCCCGAACGCCCTGACCCGGTACCGCAAGGAGACCATCCGACTGGTCGCCGAGATGACCATGGGCACAGGCGCACTGGTCATGATCGGCGGAACGGTCGGGGTCGCGGCCTTTCTCACGCTGGCCTCCGGCGGTGTCATCGCCGTGCAGGGCTACTCCTCGCTGGGCAATATCGGCATCGAGGCACTGACCGGATTCCTCTCGGCGTTCCTCAACGTCCGCATCATCGCCCCGGTGATCGCCGGGATCGCGCTGGCGGCCACCATCGGTGCCGGCACCACGGCACAGCTGGGTGCCATGCGGGTGGCTGAGGAGATCGACGCCGTGGAAGCCATGGCGGTGCACGCGGTGTCGTATCTGGTGTCGACCCGGATCATCGCCGGACTGATCGCCATCGTGCCGCTGTACTCGTTGTCCGTACTGGCGGCGTTCTTCGCGGCACGATTCACCACCGTCTTCATCAACGGGCAGAGTGCGGGCCTGTACGACCACTACTTCAACACCTTCCTCATACCCACCGATCTGCTGTGGTCGTTCCTGCAGGCGATCGTCATGTCGATCGCGGTCATGCTGGTGCACACCTACTACGGCTACAACGCCTCCGGCGGCCCGGTCGGCGTCGGCATTGCGGTCGGCCAGGCCGTGCGTACCTCGCTGATCGTCGTCGTCACCATCACCCTGTTCATCTCACTCGCCGTGTACGGCGCGTCCGGCAACTTCAACCTCTCCGGGTAGGCCACGGATGTCCGACGGAAACGCCAAACGCAGTCATGTCAGGATCGCCGCCGCGATCCTGGCGACGCTGATCGTCCTCGCCGTGCTGTTCACCTATCTGTTCTTCACCGCGGCGTTCACCCCCACCGACACCGTCACCGTGACTTCGCAGCGGGCCGGCCTGGTGATGGAACGGGATGCCAAGGTCAAGTACCGCGGTATCCAGGTCGGCAAGGTCAGCGCGATCGCCTACGCGGGGGATCAGGCGGAGCTGACGCTGTCGATCGACCGCAACCAGATGCGCTTCATCCCGTCCAACGCCATCGTGAAGATCGGCGGCACCACGGTTTTCGGCGCGAAGTCGGTGGAGTTCCTTCCCCCCGAGGACCCCCGCGACACCCCGTTGCGGGCCGGTACCAGCATCGCGGCCGCCGACGTGCAGCTTGAGGTCAACACACTGTTCCAGACCCTCACCGATGTGCTGCACAAGATCGACCCGATCAACCTGAATGCCACGATGACCGCGCTGGGCGAAGGCCTGCGCGGCAACGGTGACAACGCCGGTGCCGCCATGGCCGGGCTGAACAGCTATCTGGCCCAGCTCAATCCGAAACTGCCGACGCTGGCCGAAGACTTCCGCAAGACCGCCATCGTGGCCGATATCTACGGTGACGCCGGACCCGATCTGGCCACCATCCTGGACAACGCCCCCCGGCTGGCCCAGACGATCGTCGATGAGCAGGACAATCTCAACGCCGCGCTGCTGGCGGCCACCGGTTTCGCCGAGAACGGCACCGCCACATTGGAACCGGCCGCCGATGACTACATCGCCGCGATCCAGCGGATGCGTGCGGTGCTCAAGGTGGCCGGCGACTACTCGCCGGTGATCGGTTGCACGCTGCAGGGTACGTCGAAGGCACTGGACACCTTCGCCCCCGTCATCGGCGGTATCCGGCCCGGTCTGTTCGTGGCCTCCAACTTCCTGCCCGGTGCGCCGTCCTACACCTACCCCGAGAGCCTGCCCGTGGTGAACGCGTCGGGCGGACCCAACTGCCGCGGACTGCCCGATGTCCCGGGCAAGCAACTCGGCGGGTCCTGGTACCACACACCGTTCCTGGTGACCGACAACGCCTACGTGCCCTACCAGCCGAACACCGAACTCCAGTTCAACGCGCCCTCGACACTGCAGTTCCTGTTCAACGGCGCATTCGCGGAACGGGATGACTTCTAGTGAATCAACGCAGAACCCTCATCAACGTCATCGTGTTCACGCTGGCGATGGTGCTGGTGGCCGCCGGCCTGGTCGTGGTGTTCGGGCAGTTCCGATTCGCGTCGAGCAACCAGTTCGCGGCGACCTTCACCGAGGCATCCCGGCTCAAGGCAGGCAATGATGTCCGGATCTCGGGCGTGCCGGTCGGCTCGGTCGGCGCCGTCACGCTGAACCCGGACAACACCGTCAACGTCGTGTTCGACGTGGACAAGCGCTACCAGCTCTACACCTCCACCCGGGCGGTGGTGCGGTACGAGAACCTGGTCGGTGACCGCTACATGGAGATCACCTCCGGTCCGGGCGAGCTGAAGAAGCTGCCGGTCGGCGCCACCATCTCCCAGGAGAACACCGAGCCCGCACTGGATCTCGACGCACTGCTGGGCGGGTTGAAGCCGGTGCTCAAAGGTCTGGACGGGGCCAAGGTCAACGAGGTCAGCAATGCGGTCATCGAGCTGCTGCAGGGCCAGGGTGGCGCAATCCAGAGCCTGCTGTCGAACACCAGCTCGTTCAGCCAGCGACTGGCCGACCGGGATCAGCTGATCGGTGACGTCATCACCAACCTGAACACCGTGCTGGGCACCGTCGACGAGAAGGGCACCCAGTTCAACGCCAGCGTCGACGAGCTCCAGAAGCTGATCACCGGGCTGGCCGAGAACCGTGATCCGATTGCCGGGGCGATCGGACCGCTGGCATCGGCGGAGAACGATCTGACCGAGATGCTGGAGGCCTCGCGCCGGCCCCTGCAGGGCGTGATCGAGAACGCGCGCCCGCTGTTGCAGCGGATGGACGAGCGCAAGGCCGATATCAACAAGGTGATCGAACCGCTCGCGGAGAACTACATGCGGCTCAACTCGCTGGGTGCCTATGGCGCGTTCTTCAACATCTACTACTGCTCGATCCGGTTGAAGATCAACGGTCCGGCCGGTAGCGACATCCTGATCCCGTTCGGTGGCCCGCCGGACCCGTCGAAGGGGAGGTGCTCGGAAAATGGCTAGTCCAGACCGCAGCAATCCGCTGCGCACCGGGATTCTCGGCATCTTCGTGGTGGCGTGCCTGGTGCTGGTGTCCTTCGGGTACACCGGCCTGCCGTGGTATCCGCAGGGCCGCGATTTCGAGGCCTACTTCACCGACGCCGGCGGAATCTCGCCGGGTAACGATGTCGCGGTGTCCGGGATCAAGGTCGGCAGCGTGACCTCGGTGTCGCTGGCCGGCGACCAGGCCAAGGTGGGCTTCACCGTCGACCGGAACATCAAGGTGGGCAACCAGACTCTGGTGGCGATCAAGACCGACACCGTGCTCGGCCAGAAGTCGTTGTCGGTGACACCCGGGGGCAGTGGGGATTCGACCGTCATCCCGGTCGGGCGCACCACCACCCCGTACACCCTGAACACCGCGCTGCAGGACCTCGGCGGCAATGTCAGTGCGCTCGACAAGCCGAAGTTCGAACAGGCGCTGCAGACCCTGACCGACACGCTGCGCGATGCGACCCCGCAATTGCGCGGTGCCCTCGACGGAGTGACGAACCTGAGCCGCAGCCTGAACAAGCGTGATCAGGCGCTCGAAGAGTTGCTGTTGCACGCCAAGAACGTCTCCGACACGCTGGCCCAGCGCGCCGGTCAGGTGAATCAGCTGATCACCGACGGCAATCAGTTGTTCGCCGCCCTCGATGAGCGCAGGCAGGCGCTGAGTACCCTCATCGCCGGTATCGACGATGTCTCGCACCAGCTTTCCGGTTTCGTCGCCGATAACAAGCGCGAGTTCCTGCCGGTGCTGCAACGCCTCGATGCGGTGATGGCCAACCTGCTCGAGCGCAAGGAACACATCGGTGAGGCGCTCAAGCGGCTGCCCCCGTACGCCACCGCGCTCGCCGAGGTGGTCGGTAACGGGCCCGGCTTCAACATCAACCTGTACGGCCTGCCCCCGGCGACCATCGCCGAAGTGCTGTTGGACGGCTACTTCCAGCCGGGCAAGCTGCCGGACAGCCTCGCCGACTATCTGCGCGGCATGATCTCCGAGCGCATGCTGGTGAGGCCGAAGACGCCATGACCGACAACACATCTCCGAAGAGCAAGTGGCTGCGCGGCACCCTCGCGGTGGCGCTCGCGGTCCTGCTGGCCGTCGGCGTCTATCTGGTGTGGCCGAGCCGCGGCGGTCAGCAGGTCGTCGCCTACTTCCCGACCGCGGTCGGGCTGTACCCCGGCGACGACGTCCGGATCGTCGGCGTGCCGGTGGGGCGCATCGATTCGATCCAGCCGCGCGCCCAGGACGTCAAGATCAACATGACCCTGGACGACGGCATCCGGGTGCCGGCGAACGCGCAGGCGATCATCATCGCGCCGAACCTGGTGTCCGCCCGGTTCATTCAGCTGACACCCGCCTACACCGAAGGTGATGTGCTGGCAGACGGCGCCGAGATCGGGCTGGACCGCACCGGTGTCCCCGTCGAATGGGACGAGGTCAAGGAGCAGTTGACCGCGCTGAGCACACAGCTCGGCCCACAGGAGGGCGGCCTGCAGGGGCCGCTCACCCAGGTCGTGAACCAGGCCGCCGACACGTTCGACAACAACGGCGACTCGTTCCGCCAGGCACTGCGCGAACTCTCACAGACCGCCGGGCGCCTCGGGGATTCCCGCACCGACCTGTTCGGCACCATCCGCAATCTGCAGGTTCTGGTGAACGCGCTGTCCAACAGCAACGAACAGATCGTGCAGTTCACCAATCACGTCGCCTCGGTATCGCAGGTGCTGGCGGCCAGCACCCAGGATCTCGACGCCACCCTGGGCGCGCTCAATCAGGCGCTCGGCGATGTCCGCGGTCTGCTCAGCGAGTCCAATGCCTCGCTGATCCAGTCGGTCGGCAAGCTCAGTGAGTTCACCCAGATCCTGACCGACCACAGCGACGACATCGAGCAGATCCTGCACGTCACCCCGAACGGGCTCGCCAACTTCTACAACATCTACAACCCGGCACAGGGCACCGTCGGCGGCCTGTTGTCGCTGCCGAACTTCGCCAACCCGGTCCAGTTCATCTGCGGTGGCACCTTCGATGTCGGCGCCTCTCCGGACAACTACAAGCGCGCCGAGATCTGCCGCCAGCGCATGGCGCCGGTGCTCAAGCGGATCACCATGAACTACCCCCCGATCCTGCTGCACCCGATCGACAGCATCACCGCCTACAAGGGGCAGATCATCTACGACACACCGGCTACCGAGGCCAAGGCCGAGACACCCGTGCCGTACCTGCAGTGGCAGCCCGCACCCGGAGTCACCCCGCCGAACCCCGGCCCGGATGGCAACCTGAGCCAGCTCATCCTGCCGCCACCGGCGATACCCGGACAGGTCTCACCGGCAGGTCCGGTGCCGCCGGCCCCGCCGATGGGTGCGGGACCCCTGCCGGGGCCTGCCCCGGCGCCGGCGGAAGGGGCGGGCGGATGACCACTGTGAAGTCGATCCTGCTGCGGGGCACCGCGCTCGGCGGCGGCACGCTCATGCTGGCCGGCTGCCAGTTCGGCGGGCTCAACTCGCTGAACATGCCCGGCACCGCCGGCCACGGCTCCGGCTCGTACACGATCACCGTGGAGCTGCCGGATGTTGCGACGTTGCCGCAGAACTCGCCGGTCATGGTCGACGATGTCACCGTCGGCAGCGTCTCGGGTATCGAGGCGGTACAGCGCGCGGACGGCACGTTCTACGCCGCGGTGCAGCTATCGCTGGACGGCGATGTCGACCTGCCGCAGAATTCGACGGCCACCGTCGCGCAGACCTCGCTGCTGGGTTCCCAGCATGTGCAGCTCACCCCACCCCTCGACGATGCCGTCGGCAAGCTGAAGCAGGGCTCCAACATCCCACTCGGGGCCATCGGCCGGTACCCGACCACCGAAGAGGTGCTCTCCGCGCTCGGTGTGGTGGTCAACAAGGGCAATCTCGGTGCACTTCAAGACATCACCGATGAGGCCTATGCCGCGGTCGCGGGACGGACCGGCAGTTTCGCCGACCTGCTGCCGCGGCTGGCCGAACTGACCGCGTCACTGGATCGGCAGACCGAGGACATCCTCACGGCGGCCGACGGGCTCAACCGGTTCGCCTCGATCCTGGCGCAGAGCAAGGACAACCTCGGCCGCACGCTGGACAGCCTGCCGAATGCGCTGCTGGTCCTCAACAACAATCGCGACAACATCGTCAGCGCGTTCGCGGCGCTGAAGAGTTTCGCCGAGGTGGGTTCGCGCGTGCTGTCGGAGACCAAAACCGATTTCACGGCCGACCTCAAGGACCTGTTCCCGGTCATCAAGGCGCTCAACGACAATGCCGATGACTTCATCAAGGACCTGGAACTGCTGCCCACCTTCCCGTTCCACTACAAGTACCTGCGCAACGCCGTCCGCGGTGACTACATGAACGTGTTCGTGACGTTCGACCTCACCGTGCGGCGCTTCGGTGAGTCGGTGTTCACCACCTCGTTCTTCGACCCGAACATGAAGCATCTCAGCGAGGTCATCAACCCGCCGGACTTCCTGACCGGTGCGATGGCCAACCTCTCCGGTCAGGCGGCGGATCCGTTCAAGATCCCGCCGGGCACCGCGACTCAGCACGATGGGGGGACGCCGTAATGCTGACCCGTCTGACACGTTTGCAGCTGTCCATCTTCGCGGTGGTGACGGTGCTGACCGTCACCGCGATCTCGGCCTTCTACCTGCACGTCCCCGCGGCGCTGGGCATCGGCACCTACGATGTCACCGCCGACTTCAAGGCCGGTGGCGGGCTGTACTCGAACGCCAACGTCACCTACCGGGGCGTGACCATCGGGCGCGTCGAATCGGTCGGGTTGACGAACGACGGTGTGGTGGCGCAGATGCGGCTCAACACCGATACCGAGGTCCCGGAGAACGTGACGGCGACCGTCAAGAGCGTCTCCGCGGTCGGCGAACAGTACATCGACCTGGTGCCCCCCAGCGATGCGGACGGCGGCGCGGCCCCCGGAATGCTGCGCAACGGCTCGAACATCGGGGTCGAGCGCACCGCGATCGGCCAGGACATCGCGGGAATGCTCAAGCAGGCCGACGATCTGGTGGCCAGCGTCGGCGACGCGCGCATCCAGGACCTGCTGAAGGAAACCTTCAAGGCGTTCAACGGATCCGGACCGGAGCTGGCCCGGCTGATCCAGTCCGGGCGGGAGCTCATCGACGAGGCCAACGCCAGCTACGGGCAGACCAGCCAACTGATCGATCAGGCCGGCCCGTTCCTGGACGCCCAGATCACCGCGGGCGATGACATCCGGTCCAGCGCCGACGGATTGGCCCGGCTGACCGCCGAGGTCGCCAACGCCGACCCCCAGTTCCGTTCGACGTTGCAGACGGTGCCAGGGGCGGTGGCAGAGGCGAACACGACGTTCGAAGGTATCCGGCCGACGTTCCCCGTGCTGGCCGCCAACCTGGCCAACTTCGGCCGCATCGGCGTCATCTATCACAAGTCGATCGAGCAGGCTCTGGTCATCTTCCCGGCGCTGATGGCCGCGCTGATCACCGTCGGTACCGGCCTGCCCGCCGACGAGGGCGGCAAGCTCGATTTCAAGATCAACCTGGGTGACTCGCCGCCGTGCTCGACCGGCTTCATCCCGCCCTCGGAGATCCGTTCGCCGGCCGACACCACCCTGCGCGAGTTGCCGACCGACATGTACTGCAAGACCGCGCAGAACGACCCCGCGGTGGTGCGTGGTGCCCGCAACTACCCGTGCCAGGAGTTCCCCGGTAAGCGCGCGCCCACCGTACAGCTGTGCCGTGACCCGGCCGGCTATGTGCCGATCGGCAGCAACCCGTGGCGTGGTCCGCCGGTGCCGTATGACACCCCGATCACCGATCCGCGGAACATCACGCCGCCGAACAAGTTCCCGAACATCCCACCGGCCAACGATTACGACCCGGGCGCACCCGCGGTCCAGCTGCCTCCGGGTGTGACACCGGGACCGGGTCCGGCCCCGAATGCACCGTTCCCGAATCCGGTGCCGCCGAACGACAATGCGCCCGCACCGCCGTGGCCGTACTACGCGCCGCCGGACCAGGTACTGCCGCCCTACGGTCGCCAGGTCCCGATGCCGCCGTTGCCGCCGGGCACGCCGATCTACCGGCCCCCGGGCTCGACGGCCCCCGGACTGGCTCCTCCGCCGGAGGCGCTGCTGCCCCCGCCGCCTGCCCCGGGCCCACTGCCGCCGGCACCCGGTCCGCTGCCGGCCGAACAACCCCTTGCCAGCGCTGCACTGACGAGCACCTACGATCCGAAGACGGGTGTCTTCGCCGACCCGGCGAGCGGCGAGACCGGGGTGTTCGCGCCCGGTAGCGACGAGTTCACACCCGCGGAGAACTGGGTGGATCTGATGATGGCGCCGAGGCAGATGTAGATGCCTGACCTGAACGACACTGAGCACAACACCGACGAGAGCAGCGAGAGCAGGCGGACCCGCAGGCGCGCGTCACGGGCTGCGGGCCCGGCGGCCGCACCCGTGGGCGAGCCCGCCGCCAAGGTGGTCGTCAGCGCGCCGGTGCCACGCTCGACACCGGCCGCACCCATCGCGCTGCCCCCGCGCCAGCCCCATCGTGCAATGGTCGCCCTGGTATCCGGGGCGGCCGCGCTGATCGCCGCAGTCGCACTGGTGGCGGTGGTGGCCGTGCTGATGGTGCAGCACCGTCACGCAGCGGACGTGCAGGCGCGCGATCAGCGGTTCGTCGACACCGCCGAACAGACCGTGATGAACATGTTCAGCTACGACCAGAACAGCATCGACGAGAGCGTGAACCGGTTCGTCGACGGCACCAGCGGTCCGTTGCGGGACATGCTGAGCCAGGACAACAACGTCGACAACCTCAAGGCGATCTTCCGCGACACCAACGCCACCTCCGAGGCGGTCATCAGCGGTGCCGCGCTGGAGAAGGTCGACGAGATCGGCGGCAACGCCGCGGTGCTCGTCTCGGTGCGGGTCACCGTCACCGACCTGGACGGCGTCAACAAGCCGTCACAGCCCTACCGGATGCGGGTGATCGTGCACGAGGACGACAACGGTCACATGACCGGCTACGACCTGAAGTACCCCGAGGGTGGCAACTGATGCGCGCCAGACTGGTTCAGCTGGCCGTCACGGTCTTCGTGCTCGGCCTGATCGCCCTGTCCGCTGCCGCGGGTGGGCTGTACTGGGACCGGGTGCAAACCCGTGCCGCCGAGGAGGCCGCGGCGGTGCTGCCGGGCCGGGCGATCGAGCAAATCCCGCGGGTGTTCGGCTATGACTTCCAAACCGTCGAGCGCAGCCTCACCGATGCCGCGACGTTGCTGACGCCGGAGTACCGCCGGGAGTTCCAGGATCGCGCCACCAGGGACATCATCCCGCAGGCGCGCGAACGTCAGGTGATCAGCCAGGCGCACGCCGTCGGCGCGGGTCTGATGAGCGCAGAACGGGATTCGGCGTCGGTACTGGTGTTCATGAACCGGACCGTCACCGACAAGGCGAAGCAGCCCGTCTATGACGGCAGCCGCCTGCGCGTCGACTACCAGAAAATCGACGGCAAGTGGTTGATCAGCTACATCACTCCGATTTAGCGGTGGCCAGCGCGTCCAGGAACGACCGCGCCCAGCGGTCCACGTCGTGTGCAAGCACCTGCCGGCGCAACGCGCGCATCCGGCGCCTACCGTCCTCGACGGTCTGATTCAGCGCCTGCTCGATCGCATCGCGAACACCGTCGGTGTGGTGCGGGTTGCACAGATAGGCCTGGCGGAGTTCGGCCGCGGCGCCGGTGAATTCGGAAAGCACCAGCGCCCCGCCGAGATCGCTGCGGCAGGCCACGTACTCCTTGGCGACCAGGTTCATCCCGTCGCGCAGCGGCGTCACCAGCATCACGTCGGCCGCCACGAAGAACGCGATCAGCTCATCCCGGGGTAGCGGCCGGTGGATGTAATGCACCACCGCATGCCCGACCTCGCCGTACTCGCCGTTGATATGGCCGACCTGACGCTCGATGCCCTCGCGCATCTCGATATAGCTCTCGACGCGTTCCCGGCTGGGCGTGGCCAGCTGGATCAGCACGGTGTCGCTGCGGTCGGCACGGTTCTGTTCCAGCAGTTCGGAGAACGCCGTGAGACGGACGTCGATGCCCTTGGTGTAGTCCAGCCGGTCGACCCCGAGCAGGATCTTGCGCGGGTTGCCCAACTCGGCGCGGATCTGGCGGGCCCGCTGCCGGACAGCCTTGTCCCGGGCCTTGCGGTCCAGATCGGCGGAGTCGATGGAGATCGGGAACGCGCCGACCTTGACGGTGCGGAACCCGATCTGGACCTCGCCGAAACGGGAGCGCACGCCGATCGAGGCGCGCGAGGTGTTGGCGCCGATCAGCCGCCGCGCCAGGATCAGGAAGTTCTGGGCGCCACCGGCCAGGTGGAAACCGACCAGATCGGCACCGAGCAGGCCCTCGATGATCTCGGTGCGCCAGGGCATCTGCATGAACAGCTCGACCGGGGGGAACGGGATGTGCAGAAAGAACCCGATGGTCAGGTCGGGGCGCAGCATGCGCAGCATCTTCGGCACCAGCTGGAGCTGGTAGTCCTGGATCCAGATGGTGGCGCCCGGGGCCGCGGCCCGCGAGGTGGCCTCGGCGAACCGCCGGTTCACCTCCACGTAGCGTTCCCACCACTGCCGGTGGTAGGTCGGTTTGACGATGACGTCGTGGTACAGCGGCCACAGCGTGGCGTTGGAGAAACCCTCGTAGTACAACGCGACGTCATCGGCGGACAACCGCACCGGGTAGAGCTGCAGGTCATCGGCGACGATGGGTTCCTCATCGCCGTCGGCGACACCGGGCCAGCCGATCCAGGCGCCGCGTTGTTTGCGCAGGATCGGTTCCAGCGCGGTGACCAAGCCACCGGGACTGCGCTTCCAGGTGGTGGTGCCATCGGGTAGCACCACCTGGTCGATCGGCAGCCGATTGGCAACCACGACGAAATCGGCTTGGCCCCCCTCTGGGGCGGAGTCGTCGGTATCGACTCCCGTCGACACCTAGGCCTCGAGCTTTGCCGGTCCGATACCGAGCATGGCGAGGAAGGTGCGACATTCGTCGGCGTCGGTGGCGTAGGCGGCCACCACACGGCGAGCCATGCTGGCGGTGTCGTCGGCCACGGGCTCGACGTCGCCGATCTCGGCGCTATCTGTTTTGGCGGGCATCACGTAATTCTAGGCGAAGTCCCGGCCATCGCCGTCGGCACCCGTGTAAATGTGTAGCTGTGCAAATTACTTTGGCAGGACACACGGTCCTGGTGACCGGCGGTGGAAGCGGTATCGGCAAGGGTGTGGCGGCGGAGGTGGTCGCCAGCGGCGGTAACGCCATGCTGGTCGGGCGCAACGCCGACAAGCTGTCGGCGGCGGTGGACGAGATCACCGCGGGTCCCGGGGATGGCGAGGTGCGCTTCGAACCCGCCGATGTCACCAACGAGGACGAGGTGGCCCGCGCGGTCGACGCGGCGACGGCGTGGACGGGCCGGCTGAACGGGGTGGTGCACTGTGCGGGCGGCACCGAGACCATCGGCCCGCTGACGCAGGTCGATTCCGAGGGCTGGCGCCGCGCGGTCGACCTGAACGTCAACGGCAGCATGTACGTGCTCAAGCATTCGGCGCGCGAACTGGTGCGCGGCGGCGGTGGGTCCTTCGTCGGGATCTCGTCGATCGCTGCGAGCAACACCCACCGCTGGTTCGGTGCCTACGGGGTCACCAAGGCCGCGCTGGATCACCTGATGATGCTGGCCGCCGACGAACTCGGGCCGTCCTGGGTGCGGGTGAACTCGATCCGGCCGGGCCTGATCGCCACCGATATGGTCGCCCCGATCCTGTCCATGCCGGAGCTCAGCGGTGACTATGCGGCCCAGACCCCGTTGCCGCGGCACGGCGAGGTGGAAGACATCGCGAATGCCGCGGTGTTCCTGCTCAGCGATGCCTCGGGCTGGATCACCGGCCAGGTCATCAATATCGACGGCGGTCACGGTCTGCGCCGCGGACCCGACCTGTCGGCGATGCTGGAGCCGGTCTTCGGCGCGGACGGGCTGCGCGGGGTCGTCGAGCGCTAGCCGGACTGCTTTTGCAGCTTCTCCGCGCAGTACGCCTGCGCGGCGATACCGGCGAAGGTGGTGATCTCGTCGTTGGACAGGTCGGCGTTGTCCTTGATGTAGTACAGGGCCTTCTCGATGCCCTTGTCGCCGCCGTTGCCGAGCTTGCGGCACATGGATTGGGCCATGTCGATCGCCTTGGAGTCGGTGCCGACCTGCACACCGTGCTCGGTGAGGGCGGCCAGGAACTGCTGATCGGTCTCGGTCGGTTCGTCGGCCGTGGCCGGCGCCGCGAGCGCGGTGGCGGCGCCGACGGCCACGATGGCTGCGCCCATGACGCTCTTGAAACTCATCGGTTCTCCTGTCCCGTCACCAACGCACAGTACGCAACCGCGCACTGCGGTGAATATCGGCAGGTGAAGCGGCTGCGTTACGGAGTGGCACCCTCGGCGATGTGCTCGGCGGCGCGTTTCACCGCGTTGACGATGCCCTGATAGCCGGTGCACCGGCAGAAGTTGCCGGACAGGCCCTCCCGGATCTCGGCATCGCTGGGGTTCGGGTTGTCGGCCAGCAGTGCGGTGATGGAGGTGACGAAACCGGGCGTGCAGAAGCCGCACTGCAGGCCGTGGCATTCCCGCATGGCGGCCTGTACCGGTGAGAGCTCACCGTCGGGAGATGCGATGCCCTCCACGGTGGTCACCTCCCGGCCGTCTGCCTGCACGGCCAGCACCAGGCAGGACCGCACGGCCTGACCGTCCAGCAGCACCGTGCACGCACCGCAGGCGCCGTGCTCGCAGCCCAGGTGGGTTCCGGTCAGCCCGCAGTTCTCCCGGAGGTGATCGGCCAGCGTCACGCGCGGTTCGACGGTGTCGCGGTACTGGCGACCGTTCACCGACACCGCGACGGGTAGTTCATGCATCGAGTGCCTCCGTGGTTGCGTCGGTCCAGGCGCGGGCGACCATCGCCGCTCCCACCCGGGTGCGGTAGGACGCCGACCCCTGCTGATCGGCCGGGATGTCTTCGAGTTCGGACAACGCCAGCCGTCCGAATTCCGCCGCGGTGATGTCGGAGACGGTCCTGCCGGTGATCGCCCGCTCGGCCGGGGTGCCGCGTTCGGGCGTGGAACCCAGCCCGAGCAGTCCCACCGCGCAACGCTTCACCCGGTTCTCGGTATCGAGTTCGACGGCCACCGTCGCACCCGCGATCGCGAAGTCGCCGTGCCTGCGCGCGAATTCGTGCACGGCGAAACCGGTTCGTCCGGACCAGACCGGGAATCGCACCGCGCGCAGCAGCTCGTCGGCGGCCAGCGAGTTCTCCCACAGGCCGGTGAAGAAATCGGCTGCCGCGATCTGACGGTCACCGCGCGACGACGCCGCATCGATGGTGGCGTCCAGCGTCAGCGCCACCGCGGCGAATTCGGCCGCCGGATCGGCGTGGGCGATCGCGCCGCCGAGTGTGCCCCGGTTGCGGATCTGGAAGTGCCCGATGTGTGGGGTGGCCAGTGACAGCAGCGGCACCGAATCGGCCACCTCATCGTCCATGCCCACCAGCGCATGTGCAGTGCCCGCCCCGATGACCACCTGATCGTCGATCAGATCGATGCCCTGCAGTTCGGGTACCCGGGAGATGTCGACCAGGTTCTCGAAATGCGTCAGTCGCATCGCCAGCAGGGGAATCAGGCTCTGTCCGCCCGCGAGCACCTTGGCCTCGTCGCCGAACTCGGCGAGCACGTCCGCTGCCTCCTTCACCGACTCGGCCCGGTGATAGGCGAACGGTGCGGCTTTCATGCGAGCAACCGCGTCAGCAGGGCCTGCAGTTCGGCGGACGGCGTCGGCGCTGCGGTCCGCTTGCGCCGGCCCATCAGGAATCCGATGGCGCCGGCGGCCGCGGCGGCGGCCAGGACGGGACCGTAGCGCTTGGCGACCGGTACGGCGACCACCTTCAGCAGGTCGACGGAGTCGGCGGGCTGCGCGGCGGCCGTGGCCGCCTCGGTGGACGGTGCGGCGGTGGAAGTCGGTGCGCCACCGAGTAATTCAGCCTCCAGGCTACGGGCGAACTGGGCGATCAGGTTGCCCGAGACATCGGCGAGAACGCCGCGGCCGAACTGGGCGGCCTTGCCGGAGATCGCCAGATCGGTGCAGATCACCACCGTCGTCGAGTCACCCTCGTCCTTGAGTTGGGCGGTCACGGTGGCGGCCGCGGTGCCATTGCCCCGGGTTTCCTTGCCTTCGGCCTTGAGCACGATCCGCTGGGCGGCGCTGTCCTTCTCCTGATAGGCGGCAACACCCTTGTAGGACACGGTGATCGGTCCGACCTTGACCTTCACCGCACCGGTGAAGTCGTCGCCGTCGACGCTCAGCAGGGTGGCGCCGGGCAGGCACGGTGCCACCCGCTCGACATCGGTGAACACGTCCCAGACGGTGGCGGCGGGTACTGCGACCCGGAATTCGTTGTTGAGCTCCACGTTTCAGCGGGTCCCTTCTGCATGTGCCTCGATGAGTTCGACGATCTTGGCCGGGGTGGCGGGCATCTGGGTGACGGTCACGCCCAAGGGCGCCAGCGCGTCGTTGATGGCGTTGATGACCGCGGGCGGTGACCCGATGGCGCCGCCCTCACCGGCGCCTTTGTAGCCGCCGACGCCGGGTCCCGGGATCTCTATGTGGCCGAACTCGATGGTCGGAACCTCGGTGGCGGTGGGCAGCAGGTAGTCCACGAAGGTAGAGGCGATCGGGTTGCCTGCGTCGTCGTAGGCCAGCTGCTCGAGCAGCGCGCCGCCGATGCCTTGCACGGTGCCACCGGCCACCTGGCCCTCGACCACGTTCGGGTTGATCATCGGGCCGACGTCTTCGCTGACGATGTAGCGGGTCAGTGTCACCTGGCCGGTCACGATGTCGACCTCGCAGGTGCAGGCGTGGGTCGCGTTGGCCCAGTGGATCATCGCCTGCGAATTGAACCGCGCGGTCGCCTCCAGGGTGGGGGAGACGCCGCCGAGCTGAGCCGGGTCGTAGTGGGACCGGTAGGCGATATCGGCGAAGCTGACGCTCTTGTCGCGGTCACCGATGAGGACGGCCCGCGAGTCGGCCAGCTCGATATCGTCGGCCTCGGTGCCGAGCATCTGGGCCGCGATCGCGACGATCTGACGGCGCAGGATGGTGCCCGCTTCGTGGACCGCGCCCGCGGTCATCGGTGCGCTGCGACTGCCCTGGGTGCCCGCGCCGTACGGTGTCACCGCGGTGTCGCCCTGGATGGTGGCCACGTCGTTGATGTTGGCGCCCAGCGCATCCGCGGTGAGCTGGACGACGGTGGTCTCGATGCTGTTGCCGCTGGAACCGCCGTTGACGTAGACGTTGATCTTGCCCGTCGACTCCATCCGGATGGTGGCGCCCTCGGTGGCGAGGTTCCCGGTCGCCGCGCCGGTGGGTTCGATATAGGCCGAGAATCCGAGCCCGATATAGCGGCCCTGGGCCAGTGCCTCGGCCTGTTCCTTGCGGAAGCCCTCGAGGTCGAGGATCTTCACCGCCTGCTCGAAGGTGTCCGCGGGTGCACAGTTGTCATATGGCATCCCGTTGGGATTGAAGTACGGCATCTCGTCGCCGCGCAGGATGTTGATGCGCCGCAGCTCCGCGGGGTCCATCCCGATCTTTCGCGCCGCGATGTCGAGAAGCATTTCCCGGGTGAGGGTTTCGTACTGCCACGGGCCGCGGTAGGCGTGCAGGCCGGGGGTGTTGGAGAACACCGTTTTGTAGTTGAAGCTGGCCTTGGGCACCCGATAGGGGCCGGGGAAGAACATGCCGATCGCGGCGGTGGTGAGCACCGGGTAGGGCGTCGGGTAGGAACCGACGTCCTGGACGAAGTCGATGTCGGCGGCCAGGATCTTGCCGTCGGCGTCGAAGGCCATCCGGACGGTGCCGTCGACGTGCCGGGACTGCCCGGCCGACATCAGGTTCTCGCGGCGGTCCTCGATCCACTTCAGCGGCGCAGGCACCCGGCGCGCGGCGAGCATGATGCTCATGTCCTCGCGCATCGGGACGACCTTCTGCCCGAAGCCGCCGCCGGTGTCTCGGACGATGACCCGCACGCCGTGGGCGGGGATGCCCAGCAGCCGCGCGGCGAAGGCACGCAGTTCGTGCGGTGTCTGCGTCGACCCCCAGATGGTCAGCTCGGAGGTACCGGCCGTCCATTCGACGACGATGCCGCGGGTCTCCATCGGTACCGGCACATACATCTGTTGGTAGATCCGCTTTTGGACCACATGGGCCGCCGAGGCGAACAGTTCCTCGTCCGGCGGCATGCCGCCCATTCCGCCCGCGACGTTGTCGGGGTAGGCCTCGTGCACGACGACATCCGACCCGATTGCCTTGCGGAAGTCGGCGACGGCGGGCAGCTGGGCGTAGTCGACGTCGACGAGATCGACGGCATCCTCGGCCAGGCGGCGGCTCTCGGCGATCACGATGGCCACCGGGTCGCCGACGAATTTCACCTCGCCTTCGGCCAGCGGCGGGCGCGGGGTGTCGGGGACATCCTTACCGGCGACGGCGTGCCAGGCCTCGTGCACGCCGGGGTTGATATCGGCGGCGGTGAACACGGCGTGCACACCGGGCAGCGCCAGCGCGGCCGCGGTGTCGATGCCGTTGATGGTGGCGTGCGCGAAGGGGCTGCGCACGAAGCAGGCGTGCAGCATGCCGGGCCGCTGTACGTCGTCGACGAAGGTGCCCCTGCCGGTGAGCAGGCGGGCATCTTCGATGCGCGGCACCCGGGTGCCGGCGTAGCGGGCGGCGACGGTTCCCGTCACGGGGGCTCCTGTTCATCGACTACTTGCGCGTGTAAGTGGGCTGAGTCACACGCATTCTGCGAGCGGCGTTAGCCTACCCCGAGAAGGAGCATTCCAAAAGAAGAGAGTGGCGTTACCGCACGTTGACGCTGGTAGTCAGGCCGGTTCGTGGTGGATTCGGCCGTCCACCGCAGTCAGCGGGCGGCCACCGCCGCCCCACCGGCACGCGATGATCTCGGCCACGATCGATACGGCCGTCTCCTCAGGTGTACGCGCCCCGAGGTCCAACCCGATCGGGCTGGACAGTCGCGCCAGATCGGGTTCGGTGAGCCCCGCCTCGCGCAGCCGGGCGAGGCGGTCGAGGTGGGTGCGCCGCGATCCCATGGCCCCGACATAGCCGATCTGCGGCAGTCGCAGTGCCACCTCGAGGGCGGGCACGTCGAACTTGGGGTCGTGGGTGAGCACGCAGATCGCGGTACGGGCGTCGACGGCGCCGAGTGCCTGCTGACCCCGCAGGTAGCGGTCGGGCCAGTCGACGACCACGTCGTCGGCGGCCGGGAAGCGGGCCGCGGTGGCGAAGACCGGCCGGGCATCGCAGACCGTCACCCGATAGCCGAGGAAGGTCCCCTGCTGGGCCAGGGCGGCCGCGAAATCGATGGCGCCGAAGATCAGCATGCGCGGCCGCGGGGCGTAGCTCGCGACGAACACCGCCATGCCGGTCTCGGCCGTCTCGTCCACCCGCTCGCCGTCGGGCCCGTAGGACAGCACCGCGGTGCGGCCGGCCAGCAGCAGGCCGCGGGCGTCGTCGGCGACCGCGGCATCGGCACGCGCGGACCCGAGCGCACCGGTGCAGACATCAGGTTCGACGATGAGCCGGCGGCCCAGCCAGGTGGAATCGGGGTGGGCGATGACCGTGGCGACCGCGATCGGGCGGTGCGCGTCGATGGCTTCAGCAACCTGGGCGAGCTGTGGAAAGGTCTGCTGCGACACCGGTTCGACGAACACGTCCAGGATGCCGCCACAGGTCAGTCCGACGGCGAAGGCGTCATCATCGCTGAACCCGTAGCGCTGCAACGCCGGTGTCCCGGTGTCCACCACCTCGGTCGCCACTTCGTAGACCGCCCCCTCGACGCAGCCGCCGGATACCGATCCCGCCACGGTGCCGTCGGGTGCGACCACCAGTGCGGCCCCGGCCGGCCGGGGCGCGGACTTGATGGTGCGCACGACGGTGGCCAGGCCGGCGGTGCCGCCGGCCCGCCAGGTGGTCATCAGGTCGTCCAGAACCTCGCGCACATCTGGGAGTCTAGGTGTGGCGGACCCACAGGCAGTGCCCGGTCATGGTGATATCGAACAGTCTGGGCGCGATCTCAAATGAAAGCTGTTGTCCCGGAGCGCCTTCGGTGATGGCCGGAGGTCCGACGACGCCCGCGCTGATGACCGTCTGCTGGGTCGCCGCGCATCGGGTGTCCGGGTCCAGTGGTGTCGCGGTCCAGGTGCCCGGCAGCAGATTGGGGTTGCGCAGACCTTCACCGTGCAGCGCGATGGCCGGACCGAAGCTGACCCAGCGGTCGCTGGGATCGGCGGGCGCCGCCGTCGCCTGCCAGCGTCCGCCCGAACAGACCAGCGGCGCCGACGTGCCCGGTGGCAGTGTGGCGGCCGCGACCAGATCCGGTGCACACACCGAGTCCAGCTGCGGCACAGCCGGTTCGGCGTGTGCGGGAGAGGCCGACGCGAAGGCTGCGCCGAG
The DNA here is from genome assembly GCF_002968335.2 of Mycobacterium sp. ITM-2016-00316. NCBI lineage: Bacteria > Bacillati > Actinomycetota > Actinomycetes > Mycobacteriales > Mycobacteriaceae > Mycobacterium > Mycobacterium sp. ITM-2016-00316. The sequence continues at coordinate 5,136,650 of NZ_CP134398.1, read as the reverse complement.
CAGGACGATGACGATGCCGCGCACGGCTACAGCTTGGTGAGATCGGTCTTGACCAGCCAGACGTTGTAGTCGTTCCAGACCGACAGGTTGAAGTACAGGTCGTCACCGGTGCCCAGGGTGGACGGCGACCACGGGTGCATCATCGGGGCGTAGATACCGCCGCCCTGCTGACCCATCACGACGGTCGGGCCGGACCAGGCGCCCTCGGGAGTGTCGGAGGTGCGCAGGATGACGTTGTTGAACTGATCGCCGTGCATCGCCACGTATTTGCCGAGCGTCTTGTTGTACTGCACCGACATCTCGCTGACCTGGTTGCCGGCCTTACCGACGCCGCACGCGCCGCTCTCCTTGCCGAAGATCGGTGAGGCCTTCGACGGGTCGTTGCGATACCAGCCCGACTTGTAGGCGCCCCACCCGAACAACCCGCCCTTGCTGCCCTTGCTGTAGTACTCGTACTTCGTGACGTTGAGGATGTCGGCCTCGGCGACCCGGGAGAGGTAGGCCTGGCCCTGCCGCCCGTTGGGCGTGCCGTAGGAGTACACGAAACCGTCACCGGGGCGCACGAAGGCGGCCTGCTGGAAGTTCTTGTTACCGCCGACCGGCGAGTTCGTCCGCACACTCTGCGGCGCGACGTACCAATTCTCGCCGTTGTCCTCCGAATAGGCGATCGCCGAGTAGTTCGTCGACCAGGAACCGGCCGCGCCCCACTGCTTGACCGACATGAAACTGAGATACTGGGTGACCCCGAACTGGGTGCCCGGGGTGGGCACCGAGATGCCCGCGGTCGGAATGAGCGTCACCCCGGTCGGCAGGCCACGCGGCAGCCGCTCCGGCAGGATGATCTGGCGGGCGTAAGTCTCCTCCCACAGCGGCGACCCGCCGAACATGTTGCCGTTGAGCCACTGACCGTCCGGGACGGCCATTCCGTTCGACAGGTCGCGGTCCGGGCTGCGGAACAGCGTGTTCAACCTCCAGGTACCGGTCATGTTCGGTCCGCCGAAGGTGTCACCGAAGGCGATGAGGACCTGGTTCTCGTTGATGGGGGTGGCCGGGTCATCGGGAATTCCGTTGTCCCACATGGTCCCGATATCGGTGCCCCAGATGCCGTACCGGTTGAAGGTGTCGTTCGGTGCCCAGTTCCCGGTCACCCAGTCCACGAAACTGGTGGACTGGCTGAACTGGTAGCCCGGACGGGGGAAGGTCGGGCGCGGGTTCACCGCGGCCAGCGCCCGCGAGAAGGTGTCGGTGGCAACACCTCCGGTGGATACCGCGCTCGACGGGTTCATCCGGGTCAGCAGGTTGTCGACCTCGCGGCGGGCGAAGGCCAGCAGTGTCCAGGCCAATGTGGGGCTTGCCGGCGACCCGGGAACCGCACCGGCCGCCCAGTCCAGCACCTTGGCCACCACCTTGACGACCGGCGTCAACGGGTGCGGCGGCGCTGCCGCGATCGGCGTGACCCTGCGCTCGACCTGTGTTGCGGTCGTCGATGCCAGGGCCGAAGCCGAGGCGAAGACGGCCACCTTGTCCGCGCTCTGGAGAGTGTCGGCGGGGTCTTCGGCCCGGACGGGTTCGGCAGCCAGGGGTGCTGTCGTCGACACCGCTGCGGTGGACGGCGCTGCGGTTGCCGTCGTTTCGGGGACCGCGGTGGACGCCGCCGGCCGGCCGGCACGCCTCGGCGAGAACGGCTTCTTGTCGGCCGTGCGCAGGCTGGGCCGCGGCTTCACGGTGCTCGGCTTGTCCGGCTTCCCCGGATCGGTGCTGGTGTCGGTCTGCGATGCGCCGTCCGGCTTCGTATCCGTCTGGGTGCCGCCGGATTCGGTCGTGTCGCCGGAACCGGAGGTGGACTCGGCTCCGGCGGAACTTGTGGTGGAGTCCTTAGCTGAGGACCCGGCCGACGAGTCGCCGGGAGCGGCCGCGGCGATTCCGTGACCGGTGGCGATCGCGGTGCCGACGCCGAGTGCGACGGCCAGGCCCCCGACCCGGCCGATGTATGCCGCTGAGCCCATGAGGGTGCCTCCGTGCTGTCCGCCCCCGGCCCAACAAGTACTGTCCATCAAACCTCAGCGCGGCCGATAGTGGAAGAGGCAAATACCCCACGGGTCACAGGCGTTGCACGTGATCTGGTCCTTCAGTGAATCAGACCGGCCTCGCGCAGGGCGTCGGTGTACAGGTCGGTGGCCTCGTCGAGGCCGTCGTTGACCCAGGCGTCGACGATGCCCACCCGGTCGGCGACGATCTGCACCCGGTTGACCCAGCGTTCGAAGTCGGCGTCGCGCCGCAGCTGGTCGATCTGCTGGGTGCTGCCCTGTACCAGGAAGAAGCCACCGAGTTCGCTGGTCTGCGGCCGCAGGATCACCGCGTCGTACCGTTCGATGCGGCCGGTCTCGGCGAGTTCGGCCAGGAAGGCCCGCGATTTCTTCAGCGTGTCGAGGGCCTGCGGTTCGCGACCCTGGGTCGGCAGACCCCACGCGATCCAGAATCCGGCGTCGGACATGGTGAACCTCCTGCTGGGCGTCTGCCCCGAAGCTACACAGCTCTCAGGGCGCTACCGCGGTGCGCAGCGTCCGTGTCGGCGGTGGGCGCAGCGCGGCCGACAGGTCGGCCAGCGGCACCGGGGCGGAGACCAGCCGGTGCCACGGATGCCGGTCGAGGGTGCGGTCCAGGAATCGCACCGCCGCACGGAGATGCCGGGGCTCGTAGTTGTGCACCCCGGTGATCGTCAGCCAGCGCCGGACGAGTGTCTCAGGATCCACGGGCAGCGCGGGTCCGGGCAGCACCGACCCGGCCAGCACCAGCACGCCCCCGATATCGAGTCGGGCCAGCGCACCACCCACCGCATCGGTGGAGCCGGTGTAATCGATGGCCACGTCGACGGGTGCGCCGTCGCTGGGCAGCGCCCCGAATCCGGTGGCCAGTGCGAGCCGGTCGGGATGATTGTCGATCACCTGTACCTGCGCGCCGGCGTCCAGGCATGCCGCGACGGCCGTGAGGCCGAGCATTCCGGCACCGCCGATCAGTACCCGCTTGCCCGACAACGGCCCGGCGGCTTCCAGCGTCGCCATCACCGTGGCCGTCGCGCAGGCCGCCGGCGCGGCGACGGCGTCGGGCATCCGGGCCGGCACCACGGCCACGGTGGTCCCGCGGGGCAGCACGATGTGCTCGGCGTAGGAGCCCGACAGTGGCCAGTCCCCGTGAAAGGGTTCGTGACCGGTCTTGCGCACCGCCGTGCACTTGGCCGTGCGACCGGCTCGGCACCGGCAGCATTCGCCGCAGCTCACCGTCACCGACCAGACGATGCGTTGTCCGCGTTCCGCGCTCGCGCCGGGCCCCACCGCGATGACGTCACCGACGGCCTCGTGCCCGAGCACCGACGGGCACGGCGCGGGCCGCCGCCCGGTCACGGTGTGCAGGTCGCTGCCGCAGATGGTGGCCAGCCGTACCCGGACCAGGGTCTCGCCGTCCCGTAACGGCGGGATGTCGACCTTCTTCGAGCGAGATGGCGGATCCGCCCGTCCACACCGCGGCGGTGGTCACACCAGGCGCGAACGTATCCATCCGGACAGCCTTTCGATCGAGTACACAATGACGAAGATGATGATCACGATCGCGCCGGCCACATCGAAGTTCAGCGTCCGGATCGACTCGAAGAGCAGGAAGCCCACCCCACCGGCGCCCACGATGCCCAGCACCGTGGAGGTGCGGATGTTGACGTCGAACAGGTAGAGACTCGAGCCGACGAGCGCGGGCATCGACTGCGGAACCACCGCGGAGAACAACGTCTTCCACCATCCGCCGCCCACCGAGCGGACAGCCTCCATCGGTCCGGGATCGATCTCCTCGACCGCGTCGGCGACGAGTTTGGCCAGGAATCCCACCGATCCGATGGCCAGGGCACAGGTACCCGCGATGGGCCCCAGGCCCAGCGCGGCGACGAACACCACGGCCAGGATCAGTTCGGGTACCGCGCGCACCGCCAGGATCCAGCCGCGGGCCAGCCAGTACACGGTGGAGCTGGGAGAGACGTTGCGGGCGGCCAGGATTCCCACCGGTATGGACAGCACCACGCCGATCGCGGTGGACACCACGCCGATCGCGACGGTCTGCGCGGCAGCGTCGAACAGGTCCCAACCCAGCGCGCTGAAGTTGGGCGGGATCATCCGGGTGAACACCTCGGCCGACGGAATGATCCAGGTGAACAACGACAGCGGATTGATCCGCAGCACCACGAAGGACGCGATGACCGTGCCGACGAGCAGGCCGGAGAACGCGAATCGCATGGCCCGGACACGCCGTGGGTCGGACTGTGCCGGCGCCAACAACATTCGCCGGATCACGATAGACAGCAGTTCCATCGCGACGATGATCACCAGGATGACGCAGACGATGCCGAGCGCCCGCGGATAGATCAGACCGCGCAGGGCGTCCTGCAACGCGAAGCCGATACCGCCGGCGCCGACGAAACCGAGCACCACCGACATCCGCAGATTGATGTCGATGCGGTAGACGAACGTGCCGATCCAGGACGGGATGACCTGGGGGATGACGGCATTGAGCATCTCGCGGAAGTAGCCGACGCCGGTGCTGCGGACCGCCTCGCGGGGGCCGGGATCGGTCTGTTCGATGGCATCGGCGAACAGCTTGGCCAGCATGCCGATGGAGTGCAGCGCCAAGGCGAGGATGCCCGGGAGAACTCCGATGCCGAGCGCGCGCACGAACAGCACCGCGAAGAGCAGATCCGGCATGGCCCGGCAGAACGTGATGATCGCCCTGGCCGCGGCGTAGACGGCCGGGTGCGGCGTGGTGTTGCGGGCGGCCATGAACGCCAACGGAACCGAGACGATCGCGGCGAGGACGGTGCCCAGCACCGCCATCAACAGGGTTTCGACGGCCAGCACGCCGATGCGGCCGGGGTCGTCGAGGCGCGGCGGCAGCATGCGCTCCAGCAGTCGCACGATGTCGTCGAATCCGTCGATGAGTTCGGACGGGAAGAAGTCGATCGACCACGCCGACAGCAGGGTGGCGATCAGCGCCGCCACCGCGACCAGGTGCAGCAGGTCCGGACGCGGCCGCCGGTCGCGACCGGCGGCGGTGGGGCGGTCCGCGACGGGTACGGTCACGTCCGCTGTTTCACGGCCGGGTCGACGGCCGGGTCGACGCGCTGGTAGATCGCCATCACCTCGTCGCGGGTCATGCCGACGGCGGGCCGGTCGAGCACCTTCTCGCCGTTGCGCAGACCCACCAGCCGGTGTGCCCAGCCCAGTGCGAGGTCGACCTGATGCAGGGTGCAGACCACGGTGAGTTTCTCCTCGACACAGATCTGGAACAGCAGATCCATGACGACACCGGCATTCTCGGGGTCGAGTGAGGCGACCGGCTCATCGGCCAGCAACAGCGCGGGACGCTGCATGAGCGTGCGTGCGATGGCGATCCGTTGCTGCTGGCCGCCGGACAGCGTGTCGGCGCGGCGCTCGGCGAAGTCGGCCAGGCCGACCCGGTCGAGGTGGGACATGGCGGCCGCCCGCATGTGCTTCGGGTAGGTCAGGGCGCCGTAGCGGGGGAACCGGAGCTGACCCAGACCGCCGATGAGCACGTTCTCCAGGCAGCTGAGCCGGCCGACCAGATTGAAATGCTGGAACACGAAACCCACCCGGGTACGCAATGCCCGAAGTTGAGCCGCCGAGGCCTGGTCGACCCGGGTGCCGCCGACCTCGATCTGGCCGGACGTGACCGGGTGTAGTCCGTTGAAGCACCGCAGCAGTGTCGATTTCCCGGAACCGGAGAGCCCGAGCAGCACCAGCAGTTCGCTGCGCCGGACATCGATGGAGACGTTGTTCAGCGCCAGGGTGTCGCCGAATCGCTTGGTGACGCCGCGGGCGACGACGACCAGATCGTCGCCCGCGACGGGATGGCCGGGGCCGGCCGGGAGCGTCATGTCAGCCCTTGCACTTCTCGGAGCCGGTGACGTCACAGACGTGGCGCACACCGTCGTAGTCGGAGTCGGAGGCCGGGACGACACCCCAGGCGCGCTCGTCGGTGATGCGGCATTCGTCGCCCTTGCAGAAGCCCTCGGCCTCAAGGCTTTCCACGTTCACCTTCTCGGTGAACAGGGCGGTGAGCTTGTCGATCGCCTCGGGGCCCAGCGAGTCGTTGGCCGCGAACACCGAGCCCGCGATCATCTCCGACTTCCACACCGTCTTCAGCTGACCGGGCTGCAGGTCGCCCTTCTCGATCATGGTCTGGTCGACCATCGTGTCGAACGCGAAACCGGCATCGCAGTCACCGTTGGCGATGGACAGCGCCGAGGCGTCATGGCCGCCGGCGAAGACCGGTGACATGGCGGCCGACACGTCGGCCTCCGACCCGGAGGTGATGACGCCTTCCTCGATGAGCCCTGCCGTCGGGTACAGGTAGCCCGACGTCGAGCTGGGATCGACGAAACAGACCTTCTTGCCGGCAAAGTCCTTGAGGCCGTTGATATCCGCGACATTGGAGCGGGTCAGTCCGTAGGACTGGTAGCCGGGCTGCTCGCCCTCCTCGCCGATCACCGCGCCGAGCGGGGTGATCTTGGCGCCGTTGACCTTGGCCACCACATAGGCGAACGGGCCGAAGAAGGCGAGGTCGACGTTGTCGGCGATCATGCCCTCGACGACACCGGCGTAGTCGGAGGCCTGGACGAACTCGATTGTGGAGCCGGTCTCCTTCTCCAGCAGCTTGATCAGGGGTTCGTAGCTGGCCTTGAGGTCCGAGGAGTTCTCGGCCGGGATGGCGGCCAGGGTGATGGTGTCCGGGAAGCCCTGGGCGTTGGCGGACTCGGAGCCGGAATCACTGCCGGAACAGCCGGACAGGGTGAGGGCGGCGGCTGCGGCCGCCGCCGCGGCGATACGGATCTTCATGTCTGAGAAAACCTTTCAGTTCTGGGGGAGGAAGAGTGCGGGGAAATCTGCGACCGAGGCCACCACGTGGGTGGCACCGGCGGCGTTCAGGGCGTCGGCGCCGTGCGCGCCGGTCAGGGTGCCTGCGACGACCGAGGCCCCGGCGCGCAGGCCGGACAGGATGTCGCTGGAGGTGTCGCCGAGCACGGCGACCTTGGCGACATCGTCGATACCGGTGCGCAGCAGCGAGTTCAGGATCAGGTCGGGGTAGGGGCGCCCGCGCCCGCCGTCCCCGGGGGCGAGCACCAGGTCGGCGATATCGGCCCAGTCGAGCGCGTCGATGATGCGCTGCTGGGTGCCTGCGCTGAAGCCGGTGGTGAGCGCGACCTTCACTCCGGCCGCGCGCAGTCGGGCGAGTGCCTCGGTGGCGCCGGGCACCGGCGCGACGCCGCCGTCGATGCTGTCGGTATAGACCTGTTCGAAGGTCGCGTTGGCCCGCTGGGCACGGTCCTCGGTGCCGAAGAGGTGCCGGAACACCTTGATCTTGGACTGGCCCATGGTGTCGCGGACGTAGGTGCGCGCGGCCTCACGTTCCTCGCCGGAGTCGGGGACCCCGACGGCCGTGGCCGCTTCGTCGAAGGCGCGCAGTACCAGTCCGTCATCGGTCACGGTGGTGCCTGCCATGTCGAGAACGGCGAGTTCGATCGTGTGCATGAGCCCACCCTGACAGTTGGTCTATACCAAGGCGTGTATCGATCGCGAACGCTCGGTGAACACCCTTCGACGTCTTGGTCTAGACCATGGTCTATGCCAACGTTTGCTATGGTCAGAAGGGTGATGAGCAGTGCGCAGCCGCGGGTGCTGAAGCATCAGGTCGTGCGCGCGCAGCTCGATCGGCTGTTGGACGGGCTGCAGGTGGGCGACCCGTTCCCGGCCGAACGCGAGATCGCCGACATGTTCGACGTGGCCCGCGAGACGGTGCGCCAAGCGGTGCGCGAACTTCTTCTGGCCGGCCGCGTCGAACGGCGTGGGCGCACGACCGTGGTCGCCGCGCCCAAGCTACTGCAACCGCTGGGCATGGGGTCCTACACCGAGGCCGCCCGCGACGAGGGGCACAGCGTGGACCGGTTCCTGGTCGGCTGGACCACCTTCGATGCCGATGAGGCGCTGGCCGGTGTGCTGCACGTCGAGGTGGGTGCACCGATCCTGCAGTTGGAGCGGGTGTTCACCACCGACGGGGTGCGGGTCGGGCTGGAAACCTCGAAGCTACCCGCGCATCGCTACCCGGACCTGCGTGAGACCTTCGACTACCGGACCTCGCTGTACGCCGAAATACGCAGCAGGGGAGTGATATTCGGGCGCACCGTCGACACCATCGACACCGCGCTGCCCGATGCCCGGGAGTCGGCCCTGCTGACCGTCGATGCGCGCACCCCGATGTTCCTGCTGAACCGGGTGTCCTATGACCAGCACGGTGTCCCGATCGAGCAGCGGCGCTCGCTGTACCGGGGCGACCGGATGACGTTCACCATCACCATGGAGGACCGCTAGAAGGACTTGCCCTCGGCATAGCGCTGACGGCGGAAGGCGCGTCCGCTGCCGCGGTTGCGGCTCTTGTAGGTCGGCAGCTGGGAATCGCAGTTCGGGCAGACCAGGCGCAGGTTGTCGCGGCGGTTGTTGTCCGGGTTGCCGTCGATGTGGTCGAGGATCAATGTCAGCGGCTGGCCGGCCCACGAAGTGTCACCGCCGCATATTGCGCAGCAACCTGACTGCTCGGCGGCGATGTGGACCCGAATGTAGTTGCCGCGCTCACCGCGAACTTTGGCCTCTCCGGACTCCAGCCACAGTTTCGTACTTGCGCTACGGCGCGCCGCCGCCTGACAGACATTGCTGCAGTAGATCTTCTGGCTGCGCTTCGAAAGCGTTGCGCCGCAGCCGAGGCAGAGTCTCATAGGTCGACACTACGGGTGGACACCGACAAGTCGGATACCGCGTGGAGCCCCCGGTCGGGATTGAACCGACGGCCTACGCTTTACAAGAGCGCCGCTCTACCACTGAGCTACGGAGGCGTTGTTACGCCGGATAGCTTAGCGGTCCTCGTCGATGATCCGTTCGGAGACCACGGCTCGCGGGCCGCTGCTGCTACTGCGCCGGCTGCGCTGCCGCGGCAGCGGGATGCGTCCGGCGATATTGCTCAGCGGGTTGACCACCTGGCTGAGCGTGATGACGGCCTCGTGCAGGGCGTCGATCGTCGGGGCGAGTGCCTCCAGCCCGGGCGCCAGCCGGTTCAGGGTGTCGGCGACATCGGCCAGCTTGAGCAGCGGACCGTCTGGATCGGTGAGGGTGTCCAGCAGCCCGCCCTCGGACAGCAGGGTGTCGGCCACACCGTCCTCGCGCAGAATCCGTTCGATCAGCCCGTCGTCGGCGAGCAGCTGATCGGCCAGCCCGCCGGGGGCGATCACCCGGGACAGCGCGCCGCTGTCGGTGGTGAGCCGGTCGATCAGGCCGCCCTCGGCGGTGATCTGGTCGACGAGCCCGCCCTTGGCCAGGGCGCGGCCCACCGGACCGTTCTCGGAGAGCAGCTGTTCGGCGACGCCGTCCTCACGCAGTGCACGTTCCACCAGACCCTCGTCGGCCAGCAGCCGATCGGCCAGCCCGCCGGGGGCGATCACCCGCTGGACAACCCCACCTTCGACGGTCAGCCGATCCACCAGCCCGCCCTCGGCGGTCACCTGGTCGATCAGGCCGTCCGGGGCGAGGGCGCGGGCGACCGGTCCGCTCTGGGCGTTGAGCCGGTCCAGCAGTCCGCCGGGGGCGGTGAGCTGGTCGACCAGCCCGCCCGGGCGGAGCAACTGATTGAGCGGGCCCTCCGGGGCCAGTGCCCGGCCCAGCGGGGCGTCATCGTCCATCAGCCGGGCCAGCCGGTTCGCCCGGTCGACGGCATCGTCGATGCCGAGCATCGCCGCAAAGCCGGTGGTGCCGGTGGACGGGCTCGCGTCGTTGAGCGACCGCTGGACGACCTTGAGGGTGCCACCTGCGATGTTGAGCCCCAGATCGGCGACGGCGAGGCCGACCCGGACCGGGGCCGTAGCAACCTGCACGATCGAGTTGGCCAGGTTCATGTCGTCAGTCTAGGGCGACGCCCAACCGCATTATCAGCAAGTTCACAGCTACTACGCAGCTTGGCTTCATCCAGAGGGAGGACTCTGTAGGAATGGCGATGGCGGCAATATCGGAATCAGCGGACAGCATCCCCGAGGCGCGGGTGCTCGTCGTCGACGACGAGACCAATATCGTCGAGCTGCTGTCGGTGAGTCTGAAGTTCCAGGGTTTCGAGGTGCACACCGCCTCCAGCGGCACCGATGCGCTGGACAAGGCCCGCGAGATCCGGCCCGACGCGGTGATCCTGGATGTGATGATGCCCGGCATGGACGGGTTCGGCGTGCTGCGCCGGATGCGCGCCGACGGTATCGACGCCCCTGCGCTGTTCCTCACCGCCCGCGACAATCTGCAGGACAAGATCACCGGCCTCACCCTCGGTGGTGACGACTACGTCACCAAGCCGTTCAGCCTCGAAGAGGTGGTGGCTCGGCTGCGGGTCATCCTGCGCCGCGTCGGCCGCGGCGTCGAAGAACCCCGCAATGCCCGGCTGTCCTTCGCCGATATCGAACTCGACGAGGAGACCCACGAGGTGTGGAAGGCCGGCGAACCGGTGTCGCTGTCGCCCACCGAGTTCACCCTGCTGCGCTACTTCGTCATCAACGCGGGCACCGTGCTGAGCAAGCCCAAGATCCTCGACCACGTGTGGCGCTACGACTTCGGCGGTGACGTCAACGTCGTCGAGTCCTACGTCTCCTATCTGCGCCGCAAGATCGACACCGGCGACAGACGACTGCTGCACACGCTGCGAGGCGTGGGCTACGTCCTGCGTGAACCGCGCTAGTCGCGGGGGATGACCAAGGGTTACCCGGGCGAGCGAAGCGACGGGGGAAACCATCCGGGCGAGCGAAGCGACGGGGGAAACCATCCGGGCGAGCGAAGCGACGGGGAAAACCATCCGGGCGAGCGAAGCGACGGGGAAAACCGTCCGGGCGAGCGAAGCGACGGGGGCAGGCTCCGCGGAGTTCCGCTACGGGTCGGTTTGGTCGCGGCCACCCTGGTTCTGGTGGGCCTGGGCTTGCTGGCGTCCGGGGTGGCGGTCACGTCGCTGATGCGGCACACCGAGATTCAGCGCATCGACCAGACGCTGTTGGAGGCATCGAGTGGCTGGGCGCGGGCACCGATGATGACGCCCACGCACACGCCCGATCCGAGCCCGGCCTATCCGCCGTCGAACTTCTACGTCCGCGGCACCGACGCCGACGGCAGCGTCCGGCTGGCCGTCAAGAACGGTGTGTCCGACCCGGTGCTGCCCGCGAACAACGATGTCGGCCCGAACCCGGTGACGGTCGGCTCCGATGACGCCTCGGAGGTGGAGTGGCGCGCGGTCACGGTGCGTGGCCCCGACGGTGAGCTGACCACCGTCGCCATCGATCTGACCGAGGTCGAATCCACCATGCGGGCCCTGATCTGGTCGCAGTTCGCCATCGGAGCGGCTGTGCTGTTGGTGCTCGGAGTGGTCGGCTACGCGGTGGTGCGGCGCAGCCTGCGCCCGCTCGCCGAGGTGGAGCAGACCGCCGCCGCGATAGCCGCCGGTGAGCTGGATCGGCGTGTGCCGCAACGCGATCCGCGCACCGAGGTGGGGCGCCTGTCGTTGGCGCTGAATGGGATGCTGGCGCAGATACAGCGCGCGATGGCGTCCTCGGCGCAGTCGGCGGAAATGGCACGCGAATCGGAGGAACGCATGCGGCGTTTCGTCGGCGATGCCAGCCATGATCTGCGGACCCCGCTGACCACCATCCGCGGGTACGCCGAGTTGTACCGCCAGGGTGCGGCCCGCGACACCGACATGTTGATGGGGCGCATCGAGAGTGAGGCCGGTCGGATGGGCCTGCTCGTCGAGGATCTGCTGCTGCTGGCCCGCCTGGATGAACAGCGTCCGCTCGACCAGCACCGGGTGGATCTGCTGGCACTGGCCAGCGATGCGGTGCACGATGCGCAGACGGTGGCGCCGGAGCGCAAGATCCGGATGGAGGTGTTCGACGGCCCGGGCACCCCCGAGGTGCTGGGGGACGAGGCCCGTCTGCGCCAGGTGTTCAGCAATCTGATGTCCAATGCGGTGCAACACACCCCGACGTCGGCCGGTATCACGGTCCGGGTGGGCACCGACGAGAACAACGCGGTGCTGGAGGTGTGCGATGAGGGGCCCGGCATGAATGCCGAGGACGCGCAGCGGGTTTTCGAGCGCTTCTACCGCGCCGACTCCTCGCGGACGCGTGCCAGCGGAGGCTTCGGGTTGGGCCTGTCGATCGTCGACTCGCTGGTCGACGCCCACGGCGGTGCGGTATCGGTGGACACCGCACCGGGGCAGGGCTGCCGGTTCCGGGTCAGCCTGCCCAGAATCGTGGAAGCCGCGGCTCAGTCCAGCTGAGCCAGCGCGGCCTTGATCTTGGCCTGCGCCTCATCCAGGGACTCCGGTGACGGATTGCGGTCGACGCCGGCGAAGCCGAAATCGCTGAGGTTGCGGGCCGGGAACACATGCACATGCAGGTGCGGCACCTCCAGGCCGGCAATGATCACACCGGCGCGCTCGGCGTCGAAGGCCGCGCACACCGCCTTGCCGATCCGCTGCGCGACGGCCATCACCCGGCCGAACAGGGCGGGGTCGAGGTCCTGCCAGTTGTCCACCTCGGCGCGCGGCACGACCAGCGTGTGGCCCTGAGTCATCGGCTCGATCGTCAGGAACGCGACGATCTCGTCGTCCTCGTAGACGAATCGACCAGGGATATCGCCGTTGATGATCATGGTGAATACGGTCGCCATGCGGTCGAGCATAGGCGGGTCGCTCAGCCAATTCACGGCCGCGCCATTTATGCTGATCTTGACCGCCACCTCGGCGCACTCCGCAGAAACCGACGTGCTGGAGCCACAAGTCGGTGATCCGTAGCCCTCAGCGGCGACTTGGACGATTCCGACGGGATGTTTGGCTCATGCAGAAACCGATGACCGATGCTGTGCTGTTGCACGAGCTTGAATCGATTGCCGAGGACAACGTCAATCGGCATCTGGCCACCACCAAGGACTGGTACCCGCACGACTATGTGCCGTGGCAGGAGGGCAGCAATTTCGCGGCCACCGGCGGCGCGGACTGGGAACCCGGGCAGTCCTCGCTCGGTGAGGTGGCGCGCGCGGCGATGATCACCAATCTGCTGACCGAGGACAACCTGCCGTCCTACCACCGCCAGGCCGCGGGCAGTTTTTCCCAGGACGGTCCGTGGGGTGCGTGGGTGAACCGTTGGACCGCCGAGGAGAACCGGCACGGTATTGCCATCCGCGACTACCTGGTGGTCACCCGCGCCGTGGATCTGGCTGCGCTGGAGCGGGCCCGGATGGAGCATGTGACGAACGGATTCGCGGCCACCAAAGAAGAACTGTCCAAATATGATTCGGACTTCCTGATGTCGGTCGCCTATGTGACGTTCCAGGAACTGGCCACCAGGGTGAGCCACCGCAACACCGGAAGGGTCTGCGACGACCCGATCGCGGATCGGCTGCTGGGCCGGATCGCGGCTGATGAGAACCTCCACATGATCTTCTACCGCAATATTTGTGATGCGGCCCTGGATCTTTCACCGGATCAGACACTGGATGCGGTGGCAGCCGTCGTGGAGAATTTCCGGATGCCCGGGCAGGGAATGCCCGATTTCCGGCGTAACGGGGTGATCATGGCCAAGCACGGAATCTATGACCTGCGCCAGCACCTGGACGAGGTGGTGATGCCGGTGCTGCGCAAATGGCGGATCTTCGATCGCACGGATTTCAGCGCCACGGGTGAAGCGCGCCGCGACCAGTTGGCGACCTTCCTGGAGGGCCTGGCGGTCAATGTGGTCCGGTTCGAGGAACAGCGCGATCGGCTGCTCGCCCGGGAGGCGGCCCGGCGCGAGTTGCGGGTCAGCTGAGCCGGCTACCGCGTACCGATCAGCTCGTGCACTTCTTCGACGGTGTACGGCGCGGTGTCGTGGTGGTCGCGGTAGCCGATGAAACCCGGTGCCGGGCGCGCGAACTCGCCGACGAACCCGCCCGCGGCGATGAAAATCCGGCCGGTGACATCCTTGGCCAGATCGCTGGCGAGATACGCGTAGGTGGGGGCGACGTATTCGGGCGGCCCGGCGTCCAGCGCACCAGCCAGGCTGGCGTCGTCGAGGAGCCCACGGCGGTTGAGTTCGGTGACGTGCTGTTCGTAGTCGGCACCGGTCGACAGTCGGGTCCGGGCTCCCGGGCAGACCACGTTGGCCCGCACGTTGTAGGCCTTGAGTTCGGCTGCGACGGCCAGGGTGAGGCCGTTGACGCCGCCCTTGCCCGCCGGGTAGCCGGTGCCTCCGTAGTCGCCGAGGAACGCGAACGAACTGGTGTTGACGATGGCACCACCGCCCTGTCTCACCATGTGCGGCGCTGCCGCCCTGGCGATCTCGAACGTGGTGCCCAGGTGGGCATCGAGCAGATCGTGAAACTGTGCGCTGGTGACGTTCAGGATCGAGGAACCGGCGGGTTCGGCGGTGCCCGCACAGTTGATCAGGATGTCGATGCTGCCGAACTCGGCCACGCACGCGTCGATCAGCCCGTCGGCGACCTGCGGATCGGCCGGCGAACCGGGATAGCCGATACCCGAAACACGGTGTGCGGCTTCGGAGACAGCATCCGGGTCGCGTCCGTTGACGACGACCCGCGCGTCCTGCGCGGCGAGCAGTTCGGCAACGGCCAAGCCGATACCGCGGGTGCCGCCGACCACGACAGCGGCGCGGCCGGCGAGCAAACCACTAATCGGCTTTCTCCACCTCGGAGAACGTCATCGCATCCATGTTCCAGTAGCCGCGCAGGTTGGTGATCAGCCCGGCGTCATCGACCTGGTAGGTGAACACCCCGCGCACGGTCGCAACGAACCCGTTCGGGAACTCGGTGCGCAGCACCAGGATGTAGGCGATCTCGGTCGGCGAACTGGACGGGAACGTCTCCTCGCAGGTGACCGTCAGGGTGTTGGGTCCGATGTTCGCGTCGTAGAACGCGGCCAGTGCCTCCTTGCCCCGTACCCCGGTGCCGTCCGGGTTGGTGACGGCCTCGCCGATCGGGTCTTCGACGACGATGTCCTCCGACATCAGCGCCAGCCAGCCCTCCCGGTCACCGGATTGCACGCAGCGCCACGAGTTCCGTGACGCTGCGACAACCGGTGCCAGTACCGTTTCGGTCATGACTCGCTACCGATCGGCGTCGGTGTAGCGGATCACGCCACGGATGTTGCGGCCCTCCAGCATGTCCTTGTACCCGTCGTTGATCTGCTCCAGCTTGTACTGGCGGGTGACCATGTCGTCGAGGTTGAGACGCCCGGCCTTGTACATCGACAGCAACTGCGGGATGTCGTGATGCGGGTTACCGCCGCCGAAGATGGTGCCCTGCAGGTTCTTCTGCAGCAGGGTCAGCATCGACAGGTTCAGCGTCACATCGGACTTGGCCATGTTGGCGACCGCGGTCACCACGCACGTACCGCCCTTGGCGGTGATGTTGAGGTAGTTGTCGATCTCCTCACCGTGCAGCTCACCGGTGGTGATGATGGTCTTGGAGGCCATCCGGCCGGCAGTGACCTCGGCAACGCCTGCCATCGCGGCGAAGATGTCGGGGTAGGCGTGGGTGGCGCCGAACTTCAGGGCCTGATCGCGCTTCCACTCGACCGGGTCGACGGCGAAGATGTTGCGGGCGCCGGCGTTCAGTGCGCCCTGCAGTGCGCCCATGCCGACGCCGCCGATACCGGCGATGACCACGTCGTCGCCCGGGCGGACATTGGCGCTGCGCACGGCGGAGCCATAGCCGGTGGTGACGCCGCAGCCGACGAGGCAGGCGACCTCGAACGGGATGGACGGATCGATCTTCACCACGGAACTCTTGTGCACCACCATGTACGGGCTGAAGGTTCCCAGCAGCGTCATCGGGATTACGGGGGCGCCGTCGGCGGTGTGGATGCGGTGGGTGTTGTCCGAGACGGCGGTGCCCTGCAGCAGCATCGCCCCCAGGTCGCAGAGGTTACGTAGGCCAGCCTGACACGACGGGCACGCACCGCACGACGGGATGAAGGAGAGCACCACGTGGTCGCCGGGCTCGAGGCCTTCGACCCCGGGGCCGACCTCGGTGATGATCCCGGCGCCCTCGTGGCCGCCGAGCACCGGGAAGCCGGCCATCGGAATGTCCCCGGTCACCAGGTGGTGATCCGAGTGGCACATTCCCGAGGCTTCCATCTGGATCTTGACCTCGTCCTTCACGGGGTCGCCGATCTCGATCTCCTCGATCGCCCAGGGCTGGTTGAACTCCCTGATGAGAGCGCCTTTGGTCTTCATCCGCATGTGCCTTCCACTAGAGCTTCGATGCCCCCAGACTAGAGCCATTAGTTACGTGCGTCACAGCCACCCCCAAGCAACTGCTTGGCCGGGTTTTTCACCAGATGGGGACGGGTGCCTCGCCCAGCGGGTAGTAGCCCGGGAGTTTCTCGCCGGCCATCGAACGCTCGATGCGCTTCTGCATGGTGGGCGTGAGGTCACCGGACTCGATGAGCTTCAGGAAGGCCTTCTGCACGTGCCCGAAGTCGAAGAAATCCCGCTGCCACTCGATGAGTAGGTCGTCATTCAGCCGGAACCAGCTGCCGCCGATCCCGTAGATCTCATCGCTGGTGCCGTCGCTCTTGTTGGCGATCTGCTTCCAGAAGCCGACGATCTCGTTCTGCTTCTCGTCGATGAGAGTTTTCTGGTACTCGTAGACCCAGTTCTCCAGGCCTTCCATCTCCAGGCCGAGCGCGACATCGCGGATCTCGTCGCGGTTGACGCACATGACGTCTTCCTTGGGGCCGATGTTCCAGCCGTAGGTGGCATCCTCGGTGTAGAAGTCCGCCAACGGTTTCCAGTCACCGGCCGCCTCGGCGTCCTGGTTGGCCTTGAGCCAGCGGGCGACCCAGTCTTCCAATTGTTCGCGTGACGCCATTGTCATTGTCTCCTAGTCTTTTTCGATCAGGGTAAGGGCTCGGGTGGGACACATGTCGACTGCCAGCTCCACGGCATCGCGGAGCTCGTCGGGGGGTTCGGGGTCGAGGATCTCGACGACGCCGCGCTTGGGCACCCGGAACACATCCGGGGCCTCCAGCTCGCACATGGCGTGGCCCTGGCACAGGTCCTCGTCGAGTTCTATTCGGTAGCAGCCCACCGAACTAACCCTTCGCGCGCTTGCGGTAGCGCACCTTGGCCGGCTGCGCCAGCTGCACGACCATCTTGGAGTGGTCGTTCTGGTAGCTCTCCGGCGGCTGCGACAGCTCGAACTCATACTCGCGCAGCAGAACCGAGAAGATCGCCTTGATCTGCATCTGCGCGAACGCGGCACCGACGCAGCGGTGCTTGCCCGCGCCGAAGGGGATCCAGGTCCACCGGTTGATCAGATCTTCCTGGCGGGGCTTCTCGTAGCGGCTGGGATCGAAGGCATCCGGGTCCGGGAAGTCCTCGGGAATCCGGTTGGAGATCGCCGGCGAGGCGGCCACCATCTGACCCTTGTGGATCGGATGGCCGGCGACCTCGAACTCGTCCTGGGCGACCCGCATCAGGATGATCAGCGGCGGATGCAGGCGCAGTGTCTCCTTGAGTGCGTTGTCGATCTTCGGGATCTGGCGCAGCGCATGGAAACTCACCTCCTGGCCGTCGGCGTAGAGCTCGTCGAGCTCGGTCTGGACCTGCGCGTAGAAGTCGGGATGGCGCAGCAGTTCGATCAGCGTCCACGACGAGGTGCCCGAACTGGTGTGGTGACCGGCGAACATCAGCGAGATGAACATGCCGGTGACCTCGTTGGCGGTGAACCGCGGGTTGCCCTCGTCATCCTTGATCGAGACCAGCACATCGAGCAGGTCGCGGTCGCTCTTGTCCGTGGGCGGGTTGGCGATCCGGCCATCCATGATTTCCTGCACCAGCGCAACGAGTTTGACGCGCGACTCGTCGCGGATGCGGAAGCTCTCGATGTCCAGGTAGGGATCGACGTAGCAGAGCGGGTCGGTGCCGCGCTCCAACTGGTGGTAGTACTGGGCGAAGCGGCTGTCGAGCTGCTCGCGGAACTTCAACCCGATGAGGCAGGCCGTCGAGGTGTAGATCGTCAGCTCCGAGAAGAAGTCGAGCAGCTCGATCTCGCCTTCGTCGCCCCAATCGGCGATGACCTTCTTGACCTCGTTCTCGATGGTCGCGGCATGGCCCTTCATCTGCTCACCGCGCAGCGCGGTGTTGTGCAGCATCTCGGCGCGGCGCTCGGGATCGGCGTCGAACACCACGCCCTCACCGAAGATCGGGGTCATGAAGGGGTAGGCCTCGGCCTGGTTGAGCTCGCTGTCGCTGGAGCGGAAGAAGAACTCGTTGGCTTCGGCGCCGGACAGCAGCACGACCTGCTTGTCGGCGAGCTGGAACCAGCCGGCGTCCCCGCACTCGTTGCGGACGCGCCACATCAGGCCGATGGGATCGGTGCGGAATTCCTCCAGGTGACCGTGCTCTTCCGCCTCGCCACCCGAGACGCGTTCCACTTCCTTCAGTGTCATGACGGCATTCCTTCTTCGCCGAGGGCGAGTTGCTGGCGGTCCTTGACGTCGGACAGCGGAGCCTCGGGCTGGAGTTCCATGTTCGCGATGAAGCCGCCGCGTGGCGTCTCGGCGACAAAAGCGATGGCCCGCGCGAGATCGTCCGCGCGCAGGAAGTAGTCGTGGCGCGCCTGTCCCCACTTGGCCCAGTCCTCAAGTGCAGGACCGATCAGTTCGGCGGGCAGGCTCCAGCCCATGGAGGTCTTGGTCGGTCCCGGATGCACGATCGACGCGCGCACGCCGGTGCCCTCAAGTTCCATCTGGTAGTTGTTGACCATCGCCACCAGGGCGGCCTTGGCCGCACCGTAGGCACCCATATGCGGCCGCTGGCGCAGCGAGACATCGGATCCCACGAAGATCAGGTCGCCGCGGCGGCGCTCGATCATGCCGGGTAGCACCGCGCCGGCCACCCGGTTGGCGCCGACCAGATGGATCTGGATTTGCGAATCGAACTGCTCGGTGCTGA
The DNA here is from genome assembly GCF_002968335.2 of Mycobacterium sp. ITM-2016-00316. Taxonomy (NCBI): domain Bacteria; kingdom Bacillati; phylum Actinomycetota; class Actinomycetes; order Mycobacteriales; family Mycobacteriaceae; genus Mycobacterium; species Mycobacterium sp. ITM-2016-00316. Next base: position 5,117,572 of record NZ_CP134398.1, on the reverse strand, counting down.
TCGAGTCCAGCTTGCCGAAGTAGGTATCGCCGGCGCCGGCCACCAGAACCTCGATATCGCCGAGTTCGGAGGTGGTCTGTTCGACGGCCGCCTTCACCGAATCCGGGTCGGTGACATCGAGGTGTACGGCGATGGCCTCGCCGCCGTCGGCGCGGATCTTGGCGACGATCTCATCGAGCTTTTCCACCCGGCGGGCGCCGAGGGCGACCGGGAAACCGTTGCGGGCGAGTCTGATCGCGGTCGCCTCCCCGATGCCGGAGGAAGCGCCGGCGACCAGGGCGGGACGACGGTCGGGGAGGGGATCAAAACGGGGCATTCAGCGGGCCTTTCAGCGGAGCTGGACTGTGATGGGGAGATGAGCGAAACCGCGGACGCTGCTGGAGTGGACGCGGACGGCATTGGCCTCGTCGACCTCATATCCGCGGATTCGCTTGAACAACTCGGTCAGTGCGACCCTGGCCTCCATGCGCGCGAGATGCGCGCCGAGGCAGAAATGGGCGCCGCTGCCGAAACTCACCAGCTTCGGCCCGATTTCGCGGTCGATGCGGTACTCGTCGGGATTCTCGAAGACCCGCTCGTCGCGGTTGGCGGAGCCGATCAGCAGCACCAGCACGTCATCCGCGGGGACGACGGTGTCATAGAACGTGAGGTCTTCGACGACCGCGCGCGCCAGGATCTGGCTGGAGGCGTCATAACGCAGCGTCTCTTCCACCCACGGTGTCACCAGGTCGTGGTTGTCGAACACCGGGGCCAGCTGGTCGGGGTTCTTGTAGCCCCAATATGCGGCATTGGCAAGGAGTTTGGTCGTCGTCTCGTTGCCCGCGACGACCATCAGGAACAGGAACGCCATGATCTCGTCGTCGGTGAGCTTGTCCCCGTCGATCTCGGCCTCCACCAGCGCCGAGGTCAGATCATCGGAGGTGTGCTTACGGCGCTGCTTGACCATGTCGGCGTAGTAGACCAGCAGTTCGCCGGAGGCCTCGATGGCCGAGGTGGGCACGTCGGCGACGCCGTCCTCGCGGTGCATCACACCGTCGGCGAGGGCTCGGATCCGGACCCGATCCTCGTCCGGCACCCCCATCAGTTCGGAGATGACGTCCATCGGCAGCTTGCCCACGAACTCGTCGACGAAGTCGAACGAGGCGCTCTGCAGTGCCACATCCAGATGCTGGTGGGCGATCTCGGTAACCCGTCCTTCGAGCTCGCGGATGCGCCTCGGGGTGAAGCCCTTCGATACCAGCGTGCGCAGGCGAAGATGGCCGGGATCGTCGAGGGCCAAAAACGACATGACACGGTGGGCTTCGTCGTTGCGGGAGATCGGATCCAGTGACACACCGTGTTTGTTGGACAGGGTGACGCTGTTGCGGAAGCCGGCCACCACGTCCTTGTGCCGCGACAGCGCCCAGAAGTTGCGCTCCTCGTTGTGATAGAGCGGGGCTTCGTCGCGCAGGCGCTTGTAGTACGGGTACGGGTCCTCGTGGAAGTCGTAGTCGTAGGGATCGAGGATCGGCGGGGCTGTTTCGAGGCTCAACGGTTCTCTCCGAGGCTCATGCTGTTTTGTCCTCTCCGAGGAGCAGGCCGACCACATACGTGAGCCGGTCGGCGATCTGGTGGTAGGTGAACGCGCCGCTGCCGGCGTTGACCAGCGCACCGAAGAACGTCATCTCCAGGGCTGAGACGATGCGGGGGTCGGCGTCGGGGCCGACCGCCGAACGGATGCGCTTGTGAATCTCGGCACCGATGCGGTCGCGGACGGTGCGGACCGCGGGGTCGCTGCCCCCACCGAGCAGGGCGGTGGTGCAGGCGGCGGCGACCTCGGGTTCGTCGGCGACGACCAGGGTCAGGGCGCGTACCGCCTTGTCGACGCGGGTGGTCATCGAGTCGTTGACGTCGGTGAAGTACGGGACCTGCTTGACCAGGTCGAGATAGACCTCGGCGATCAGATGGTTCTTCGACGAGAAGTAGGTGTACGCGGTGGCCGGCGCGACCTTGGCGCGGGCGGCGACGGCGCGCACCGTGAGGTCGGCGTAGGACGACTCGCGCAGCATCTCGACACCGGCTGCGAGCACCTTGCGGAAGGTCTCTTCCTGACGCCGGTTGCGCGGCGTTCCCACTGGCTCGCCGTCTGTCTGGGCTGTGACGGCAACCACCGAATCGCTGGACACATGTCCAAGTTATCGGAAAGGGTCGGCGATGAGCAAGCGATCCTCCGAAATTGCCAGCACAACTGGGTCGATGACGCAACGGGGTGCGGGGCGAACACGATCGGCCTTGCCACCGCCGCGCGCCTGAGGTTATGGTGCGGTGGATTGTTGTCGGACACTTGTCCAGAGAATATCGGGCACCAAAACCTAGGAGTGGGATGTCGATTCTGGCGGATCGCGAGAGCCGGTTGTTCATAGACGGCAAGCTCGTCGCCGGAAGCGGGGGAACGTTCGAGACGGTCAACCCCGCCACCGAAGAGGTACTGGGTGTTGCGGCCAACGCCGACGAAGCGGACATGAGCGCGGCCATCGGCGCCGCGCGTGCCGCCTTCGACGACACCGATTGGTCCACCAACACCGAACTGAGGGTGCGCTGCCTGCGCCAGCTCCGCGAAGCGATGCAGGCCAATCTGGAGGACCTGCGGGAGCTGACGATCAGCGAGGTGGGAGCTCCGCGGATGTTGACCTCGGGAGCCCAATTGGAGGGGCCGATCGAGGATCTGGCGTTCTCCGCCGACACCGCCGAGAACTACGCGTGGCGCTCCGATCTGGGATATGCGACACCGCAGGGCATTCCGACCAATCGCGTGGTCGCGCGGGAAGCCGTCGGCGTCGTCGGCGCCATCACCCCGTGGAACTTCCCGCACCAGATCAACCTGGCCAAGGTGGGCCCGGCGCTGGCCGCCGGCAACACGCTGATCCTCAAGCCCGCCCCGGACACCCCGTGGATGGCCGCCGTGCTCGGTGAGATCATCGCCGAGCACACCGATTTTCCGGCCGGCGTGATCAACATCGTCACCTCCGATGATCACGGCGTCGGCGCGCTGCTGTCCAAAGACCCGCGGGTGGACATGGTGTCGTTCACCGGATCGACCAACACCGGCCGGGCCGTGATGACGGACTCGGCGGTGACCATCAAAAAGGTGTTCCTGGAGCTCGGCGGCAAGTCGGCCTTCATCGTGCTCGACGACGCCGACCTGGGCGGTGCCTGCGCCATGGCGGCCTTCACCGTCGCCATGCACGCCGGGCAGGGCTGTGCGATCACCACCCGGCTGGTCGTCCCGAGGGCCACGTACGACGAGGCGGTCGAGGCTGCGGCGGCAACGCTCGGCGGTATCAAGCCGGGGGACCCCAACAGCAAGCGCACCGTGTGCGGCCCGGTGATCTCGGCGCGTCAGCGCGACCGTATCCAGGGCTACCTGGACTCCGCGATCGCCGAAGGCGGCCGCTTCGCCTGTGGTGGCGGACGGCCTGCGGACATCGATCGTGGTTTTTATATCGAACCGACCGTGATTGCCGGACTGGACAACTCGGCCAAGGTATCGCGTGAGGAGATCTTCGGCCCGGTGTTGACGGTGATCGCCCACGACGGTGACGACGACGCGGTGCGCATCGCCAACGATTCCCCGTACGGCCTGTCGGGCACGGTGTTCGGCGACGACGACCGCGCCCAGGCCGTGGCGTCACGGCTCCGGGTGGGCACCGTGAACGTCAACGGCGGTGTCTGGTACTCCGCGGACGCGCCGTTCGGCGGCTACAAGCAATCCGGGGTCGGCCGCGAGATGGGTGTGGCCGGCTTCGAGGAATACCTGGAAACCAAACTCATCGCGACCATCGCGACCTAGACACACACACTCACACAAACGGCTGCCGGCCCGCCGGCTCGGCGAGAGGAAATCATGGCGCAATACCCGGAATTCAAGGACAAGGTCGGCATCATCACCGGTGCCGGTGGCGGCATCGGTCAGGTGTACGCCGAGGCGCTGGCACGCGAGGGTGCGGCCGTGGTCGTGGCCGATATCAACCTCGAAGGCGCCCAGAAGGTCGCCGACGGTATCAAGGGCGAGGGCGGCAACGCGCTCGCCGTGCGGGTCGACGTGTCCGACCCGGAGTCGGCCAGGGAGATGGCGGCACAGACACTTTCGGAGTTCGGTGGTATCGACTACCTGGTCAACAACGCGGCCATCTTCGGTGGCATGAAGCTGGACTTCCTGGTCACCGTCGACCCCGAGTACTACCGCAAGTTCATGAGCGTCAACCTCGACGGCGCGCTGTGGTGCACCCGCGCGGTCTACAAGAAGATGGCCAAGCGCGGTGGCGGAGCGATCATCAACCAGTCCTCCACGGCGGCCTGGATGTACGCCAACTTCTACGGTCTGGCCAAGGTCGGTATCAACGGGCTGACCCAACAGCTGTCCCGGGAACTCGGTGGGCAGAACATCCGCATCAATGCGATCGCGCCCGGGCCGATCGACACCGAGGCCAACCGCACCACCACACCGCAGGAGATGGTCGCCGATATCGTGAAGGGAATCCCGCTGTCCCGGATGGGCCAGCCGGAGGATCTCGTGGGCATGTGCCTGTTCCTGTTGTCGGACCAGGCCAAGTGGATCACCGGCCAGATCTACAACGTCGACGGCGGACAGATCATCCGGTCATGAGCGAGCCGAAGCTGGGGTACATCGGTCTGGGCAACCAGGGTGCCCCGATGGCCAAGCGGCTGGCCGACTGGCCGGGCGGGCTGATCGTCTTCGACGTCCGCACCGAGGCGATGACACCGCTGGCCGAACTGGGGGCGAATCTTGCGGACGATGTCGCTGGAGTCTCAGCGGCCGACGTCATCAGTGTCACGGTGCTCAACGATGCCCAGGTGCGCGACGTGGTGACCCAGCTCGGCGAGCACGCCGCGGCGGGCACCGTGATCGCGATCCACTCCACCATCGAGCCCGCGACCGCGCCCGAGCTGGCCGAGCAGTTGCGGCCCAAAGGCATTCACATCGTGGACGCGCCGGTCAGCGGGGGAGCCGGTGCCGCAGACAAGGGTGAGCTGGCCGTCATGGTCGGCGCCGACGAAGAGGCCTACAACACGGTCAAGCCGGTGTTCAAGAAGTGGGCCTCGCTGGTGGTGCGCGCCGGCGAACCGGGTGCGGGCACCCGGATGAAGCTGGCCCGCAACATGCTGACGTTCATCGGGTTCGCCGCCGCCAACGAGGCTCAGTTCCTGGCGCAGGCCGCCGGGATCGATCTGCAGAAGCTGGGCCGGGTGGTCCGGCACAGCGATGCGCAGAGCGGTGGGCCCGGCGCGATCATCCTGCGCGACGACATGTCACCGCTGGCCCCCGACCACTGGTTGTTCGACATGTTCACCCATACCCGCGGTCTCGGCGAGAAGGACCTGGCGCTGGCCCTTGGGCTCGGTGAGGCTGTGGGAGTGGATCTTCCGTTGGCTGAGGTGGCTTTGCAGCGCCTGGCCGACGGTCTCGGAGTACCGCACACTAAGGAGTAGTGAGTATGACCGATCGGCGCAAGCAGGGCCTGCAGAAGATGAACGAGGTCTACGGCTGGGAGATGCCCGACATCCAGGGCGACCCGTACTTCGATCTGACCGTAGAGCATCTCTTCGGCACCATCTGGACCCGGCCCGGACTGTCGATGCGGGACAAGCGTCTGCTGACGCTCGCCGCGGTGACCGCGGTCGGCAACTCGGATCTGGCCGAGATCCAGGTCAACGCCGCACTGCACAACGGGGAGATCACCGCCGAGGAGCTCAAGGAGGTCTCGGTGTTCCTGACCCATTACCTTGGCTTCCCGTTGGGCTCCAAACTGGACGGTGCGGTCAGCAAGGTGGTGCGCAACCGCAAGAAAGCCGCCGAGAAAGGCTCTGGCGAGGATCGCAAGGGCAATGTCAACGCCGCGGTGAAGATGCACTCCGGGAAGTCCCTCGATGATGAGTAGATACGCCTCGCTCACCCGTGACGAGCTGGCGACGTTGGTTCCCGAACTACTGCTGATCGGTCAGTTGATCGACCGCTCCGGAATGGCCTGGTGCATATCGTCGTTCGGCCGCGAGGAGATGCTGCAGATCGCCATCGAGGAATGGGCGGCGTCCAGCCCGCTCTACACCCGGCGGATGCAGAAGGCGCTCAAGTACGAGGGCGTCGACATCTTCACCCTCTTCAAGGGTCTGCAGCTCGACATCGGCGCGCCGCCGCAGTTCATGGACTTCCGCTATGTCGTGCACGACCGGTGGCACGGCGAGTTCTACCTGGATCACTGCGGTGCGCTACTCGACGTCGAGCCGATGGGCGAGGAGTACGTCAAGGGCATGTGCCATGACATCGAGGACCCCACCTTCGATGCCACCGCGCTGGCCACCAACCGCAAGGCGCAGGTCCGGCCCATCCACCGGCCTCCCAGGACGCCGTCGGATCAGCACCCACACTGCCGCTGGACCGTCATCATCGACGAGTCCTACCCGGAAGTGCCGTTCATCCCGGCGATGGACGTCGTCGGCGCCACCTACGCCCACTCGATCGAGCTCGATCCGATCGACCCGGATGACGAAGGCATGGCCGACTATTCGGGGGATCTGCTCGCCGATGTCGACTTCGCGGCCTTCTCGCATTCGGCGCTGGTCCGGATCGCCGACGAGGTGTGCATCCAGATGCATCTGCTGGTCAAATCGTTCACCATTGCCGTGGAGAAGCGCGCCAAGGATGACGCGGCACTGGCCCGGTCGATCCGCACCAAGCAGCTGATCGGCATCGCCGGTGTGGCCGCCGAGCGGATCCACAAGGCGCTCAAGCTGAGCGCCGATGCCAAGGGTGCGTTGCGGGTGCTGGAGCTGCACCCGTTGCTCAATCCGGCGGCCTATGTGTCGGCCGATGTGGACCCGGACTTCGTGCACGTGCGCCGCTCGCCGGCCTACGAGGACGGATCCTGGATCTCGCTGGTCTCCCCGGTGGTGGACGCCCCGCTGCAGGCCATCGTCCAGGCGGTCGATCCGCATCTGCGTGCCGAGCTGTCGGGCACCGAGTCCGATTGGACCGTCCGCGTCATCGAGACCGACACGGCGGCAAAGAAGCTGCCCGAGGTCGAGGTGTGTGAGTTCAGCGGCGGCGCTTCGTGGGTGTTCGAGGAGCGTCGGTCGCTGCCGCTCACCGTCGTCTAGTTCTCAGCGATTTGTGGAGTTTTCGTCGGACCTGTTCCGACGAAAACTCCACAAATCACGGGTTTCGCAGCGCCGGGGCCACCCAGCGCCGCAGGTAGTCCCGCAACGCGGCGCCGGTGCGCGGAGGTCGTCCGGGGTCGATCACGAACGACTGGATGACGCGCAGCAGGTGCTCGGCGAGTTCGTCGAGGTCGTCATCGGCGAAACCAGCTGCCGCCCAGTCGACGTCGAACTGGCGCACCACCGACTGTGCGAACTGCAGTGCGATATCGGAGGTCACGGACTCGGTGAAGGCCGGCGTGCGCCCGGGCGCCAGCAGCAGCCCGATGTGTTTGTCCTTGGGCAGCCACTCCAGCGCGGTCGCGATGGCCTCGGTCGCAGCGTCGGCGGGATCGGTGATGCCCTGCAGGTGGGTGGACAGCCGCTCCAAGAAGTCGGTGGCCGCGACGACACCGGCCTGCATCAGCAGCGCCTCGGTACTGGGGAAGTAGCGGTACACCGTCTGGCGGGTGACGCCCAGCGTGCGGGCGACATCGGCGATGGAGAAGTCCGCCCCGCGCTCGTCGATCGCCTTGCCCGCCGCAGCAAGAATCCGGGCAACGGCTTCCTCGTCACTCGCCGGCGCGGCTCCGGACCACCCGTGGGTTCGCACGCCGGAATTGTAGCGAGCTAGTGGTAAGAGACCTGCAGGTCCTTGACCCCGTTGATCCAGCCGGACCGGAGACGTTGCGGCTCGGCCAGTTTCGAGATGTCGGGAATCTGGTTCGCGATCTCATGGAACATCAGCTTGATTTCCATGCGGGCCAGGTTGGCGCCGATGCAGAAGTGTGCGCCATTGCCGCCGAACGCCAGGTGCGGGTTCGGGTTGCGCAGGATGTCGAACTGGAACGGGTTCTCGAAGACATCCTCGTCGTAGTTGGCCGAGCTGTAGAACAGCCCGACGCGCTGACCCTTGCGGATGGCGACTCCGCCGAGCTCGGTATCGGCTGTCGCGGTGCGCTGGAAACAGTGCACCGGGGTGGCCCAGCGGATGATCTCCTCGATCGCGGTGTCGGGCCGCTCGCGCTTGAAAAGTTCCCACTGGTCCGGGTTTTCGAAGAACGCGTTCATCCCGTGTGTCATGGCGTTGCGGGTGGTCTCGTTTCCGGCGACGGCGAGCAGGATGACGAAGAACGCGAACTCGACCTCGGTGATCCCGGCTTCGTCTCCCATATCGGCCTGCACCAGCCGGGTGACGATGTCATCGGCCGGGCACGTCCGGCGTTGCTCGGCCATGGTGTACGCGTAACCCATGAGTTCGGCATTGGCGACCGTCGGGTCACTGTCGAAGTCGGGATCGTCGGTGTTCATGATGCTGTTGGACCAGTGGAAGATCTTCTCCCGGTCTTCTTCGGGCACGCCGATCAGGTCGGCGATGGCCAGCAGCGGCAGCGGCATCGCCACGTCGTCGACGAAATTGCCGGAGTTGCGTGCCGCGGCCGCGGCCACGATCTCGCGGGCGGCGACGGCCAGCTTCTCCTCCAGCGCGGCCACCGAGCGCGGGGTGAACAGGCGCGACACCAGCTTGCGCAGCCGGGTGTGTTCGGGGGCGTCGTGGTTGATCAGCAGGGCCTTGGTCAGATCGAGTTGGTCGGCGGTCACCCCGTCGGGCAGCCGCATCACCGCCCCCTTGGCGTTCGTGGACCACAGCTCGCCGTTGCGCGAGATGGCCTTGATGTCCTCGTGACGGGTCACCACCCAGTAGCCGCCGTCATCGAAGATCGAGTCGCCCTGCTCGTTCCACCACACCGGGGCGGTCTTGCGCAGGTGCGCGAACTCCGTCACGGGAATGCCCTGAAGCAGCACCTCGGGGTCGGTGAAGTCGTATCCCTGACCGAAGGGGCAGGCATTCATGGTGGTCATCGGGATCCTCCTGGTGTGACATACCGCACTCGCTGCACCGACCATACACCTAAATCAAAAGTGTATGGCCGCGGGTCTGGCGCCGAGCGGCCGCCGAGGCGATTAGGGTTGTTGACCGTGCGCGTCCTCGTCATCGGATCCGGAGCCCGTGAACATGCCCTGCTGCTCGCGCTGCGGCGCGACCCGCAGGTCGAGCAATTGGCGGTGGCGCCCGGCAATGCCGGCACCGCTGCCGTCGCCGACCAGTACGACGTCGACATCAGCTCGGGTCCCGCGGTGGTCGCGCTGGCCCAGCGCCTCGGGTCCGACCTGGTGGTGGTGGGGCCGGAGGTGCCGCTGGTGCTCGGTGTGGCCGACGCGGTGCGCGCCGCCGGTATCGCTTGCTTCGGGCCGTCCAAGGATGCCGCCCGCATCGAGGGCTCCAAGGCCTTCGCCAAGGACGTGATGGCCGCCGCCGGCGTGCGGACCGCGACCAGTGAAATCGTGGACAACCCGGCCAACCTGGATGCCGCGCTGAACCGGTTCGGCCCGCCGGCCGGGCAGGCCGCCTGGGTGGTCAAGGACGACGGGTTGGCCGCGGGCAAGGGCGTCGTGGTCACCACGGACCGTGACGCGGCGCGTGTGCACGCGGCCGGCCTGCTGGACTCCGGGCATCCGGTGCTGCTGGAGTCCTTCCTGGACGGCCCCGAGGTGTCGCTGTTCTGCGTCGTCGACGGTGAGACCGTGGTGCCGCTGCTGCCCGCGCAGGACTTCAAGCGGGTCGGTGACGACGACTCCGGTCCGAACACCGGCGGGATGGGTGCCTACGCCCCGCTGCCGTGGCTGCCTGCGGCGGTGCTCACCCAGATTGTCGATGAGATCGTCAAACCCGTTGCTGCCGAGATGGTTTCACGGGGCAGCTCGTTCTCCGGCCTGCTCTACGCGGGGTTGGCGATCACCTCTGCGGGCCCGTCGGTGGTGGAGTTCAACTGCCGGTTCGGTGACCCGGAGACCCAGGCGGTACTCGCCCTGCTGGACTCTCCGCTCGGCGGGCTGCTCCATGCGGCGGCCACCGGCACCCTGGCGTCCTTCGAGGAACTGCGGTGGCAGAACGGGGCCGCGGTCACCGTGGTCGTCGCCGCCGAGAATTATCCGGGCCGGCCGCGGGTCGGTGACGTCATCACCGGCTCCGAGGCCGACGCCGTCCTGCACGCGGGCACCGCCCGGCGCGAGGACGGTGCGGTGGTGTCCACCGGTGGGCGGGTGCTCTCGGTGGTCGGAACCGGCGAAGATCTCGACGCCGCCCGCGCTGCGGCATACCAGGCGATCAAGTCAATTCGACTGCCGGGCAGCCATTTTCGCACCGACATCGGGCTGGCGGCGGCCGAGGGACGCATCTCGATCTGACCGCTCAGGCAACGAGTATCGGTGCCAGCCAAGAGATCTCGGCGGGAAGCTGGGAACTCCAGAACTCGCCGTCGTGCCCACCCGGGGAGAATCCGCCGGCCGGCGGAGTGCCGAGCTGGGCGATGAACGCACCTGTCGCGGCGGCGAACGGATCACCGTTGCCGCAGTCGATGCGGATCGGGATCGAGTCCAGCGCAGGCAGCCCCCACACACTGTTGGCCTCGTAGTCCTGGGCGCCGTCGAACGCGCCGGGGGCCGCCGCGCCGGGTGACGTCCACAACGCGGGGCTCACCGCACAGATCGCCGCGGTGCGGGCCGGGCCCAGTCTGGATCCGAGCAGCAAAGCACCGTAGCCGCCCATCGACCAGCCGATGAATCCCACCCGCGAGGTGTCCAGCCCCTGGCCGGCCAGCATCGGAACCAACTCATCCAGCACCATCGCGCCGGCATCGTCCCCGGACTCGCGCTTGTGCCAGTAACCCCCGCCGCCGTCGACGGCCACCACAGCAAACGGTGGCAGACCGGCTGCGACGGCTTCTGCGAGGCCCTGCTCGACACCGCCGGCCATCACCGTCGCGGCGTCGCTGCCCTTACCGTGCAGAGCGATGACCGGACGCAGCGGTGCGGTCTGTCCCGGCGGCCTGGCGATCGCCCAGTTGGTGCGCACCCCGCCGCGCGCGGCCGAGACGAAGGAACCCGACTGGTAAGTGGCGGCCGGTTCGGCGGCGGCCCGGGGCAGGGCCCCCGCACCGGCGGCGACGGCACCTAGGGCGGCACCGAGACCCATCCGCAACACGGTCCGACGGTTCTGGGCTGACATTCGCGCCATCTTGCCACTGGCCGCTGTGGCGGTGTCTGCCAACTTGTGGTGATTGCCGAAAACCGCCATACAACTGGGATTTTGCTGGCAGCATGCAAGGCGTGACAGCGGCGGTGACTCCGAAGGGAGAACGTCGGCGGGGCGCCCTGGTGAGCGCCGCCGCCGATCTGCTGTGCGAGGGCGGGATCGACGCGGTCCGCCATCGCGCGGTGGCGAGGCGTGCCGGCCTGCCGCTGGCGTCGACGACGTACTACTTCTCCTCACTCGACGATCTGATCGCCAAGGCGGTCGAGCATGTGGGCGCGCGCGAGGCCGAGCAGCTGGAGCTACAGGTCGCCGCACTGTCGCGCCGGCGTCGCGGCGCCGAGTCGACCGCCGACCTGCTGGTCGATCTGCTGGTCGGTGACGATCCGGGTGCACGGGTGTCCGAACAACTGATCTCCCGCTATGAGCGCTATATCGCCTGCGCGCGGCAACCCGGGCTCCGAGACATCCAGCGGCGGATTCTGCGGCAACGCACCGACGCCGTCCTTGAGGTGGTCGAACGGTCCGGTCGCGCCGTGCGATCCGAACTCGTCACCGCCCTGGTGTGCGCGGTGGACGGAGCTGTGGTTGCCTCATTGGTGGATGAGGGAGAGGGGCCGCGGGCCAATGCCCGCGCGACTCTGATCGATGTGATCGATGTGCTCGCACCCGTCGACGAACGGGCCGTGCACGTCTGAGGTGAGCAAAGGGGCGGGATGACGCAGTCGGAAACCACGGAGGAGCCACAACTTCGGCGGGTGATGGGCCCGGGGCTACTGCTGCTGTTCGTGGTGGGCGACATCCTCGGCACGGGTGTGTATGCCCTGACCGGACAGGTTGCCAAGGAAGTCGGTGGCGCGGCGTGGCTTCCCTTCCTGGTGGCCTTCCTGATCGCCACGATCACCGCGTTCAGCTATCTGGAGCTGGTCACCAAGTATCCGCAGGCCGCCGGCGCAGCGCTATACGCGCACAAGGCCTTCGGCATCCAGTTCGTCACCTTCCTGACGGCCTTCGTGGTGATGTGCTCCGGAATCACTTCCGCCTCAACGGCTTCCCGGTTCTTCGCGGCCAATTTCTTCACCGCCTTCGACATCGACTGGGGCAAGGTCGGTGTGGTGGTCATGGCGCTGCTGTTCATGGCGCTGATTGCGATCGTGAATTTCCGCGGCGTAGGTGAGAGCGTCAAGCTCAATGTGGTCCTCACCATCGTCGAGATCACCGGCCTGGCCATGGTGATCCTGGTGGGCGTCTGGGCGTTCACCGGTGGCGGCGCCGATGTCGACTTCGCCCGCGTCGTCGCCTTCGACACCCCGTCCGACAAGGGCACCTTCCTGGCGGTGACGACGGCGACCTCGCTGGCCTTCTTCGCCATGGTCGGCTTCGAGGACTCGGTCAACATGGCCGAGGAGACCAAGGACCCGGTGCGCATCTTCCCCAAGGTGCTGCTGACCGGGTTGGGAATCGCCGGCGTCGTCTACGTCGTGGTCGCCATCGTCGCGGTCGCACTGGTACCCGTCGGCGTCCTCGCCGACAGCGAGACCCCGCTGATCGAGGTCGTCAAGGCGGGGGCTCCCAACCTGCCGATCGAGACGATCCTGCCCTTCATCTCGATGTTCGCGGTGGCCAACACCGCGCTGATCAACATGCTGATGGCCAGCCGGCTCATCTACGGCATGGCGCGCCAGCACGTCCTGCCACCGGTGCTGGGCACCATCCACCCCCAACGGCACAGCCCGTGGGTGGCCATCATCTTCACCACGCTGATCGCGTTCGGCCTGATCTTCTACGTCACGGCGGTCGCCAACAGCAGTGCCATCGCCGTGCTCGGCGGCACCACCTCGCTGCTGCTGCTCGCGGTGTTCGCGATGGTCAACGTCGCCGTGCTCGTGCTGCGCCGCGATGTCCAGGCCGCGGGCGGGCACTTCCGGACGCCGACGGTGCTGCCCGTCATCGGGTTCATCGCCTCGGCGTATCTGGTGCTGCCGTTCTCCGGGCGCCCCGCACAGCAGTACGTGCTGGCCGGGATCCTGATCGTGATCGGGATCGTGCTGTTCGGCATCACCACCCTGATCAACCGCCAGCTCGGTATCCGCGGTAAAGGCATCCTCGATCCGACGCACTTGAGCGACTCCCCGTAGCCGGCTCGTAAGCTGTGTGTTCGTGACGATCCCGAATGTTCTGGCCAACCGCTACGCCAGCGAGGAGATGACGGCCATCTGGTCGCCCGAGGCGAAGATCATCGCCGAGCGCCGACTGTGGCTGGCGGTGCTGCGCGCGCAGTCCGAGCTCGGCGTCCCGGTGCCCGACGGTGTCGTGCAGGACTACGAGCGGGTGCTGGAGAACGTCGACCTGGGCTCGATCGCCGCGCGGGAGCGGGTCACCCGCCACGACGTGAAGGCCCGCATCGAGGAGTTCAACGCGCTGGCCGGCCACGAGCACGTGCACAAGGGCATGACCAGCCGCGACCTCACCGAGAACGTCGAGCAGCTGCAGATCCGCCGATCACTGGAACTGGTCTTCGCCCACGGTGTGGCGGTGGTGGCGCGGCTGGCCGAACGCTCGATCGTGTACCGCGACGTGGTGATGGCCGGGCGCAGTCACAACGTCGCTGCGCAGGCCACCACACTGGGAAAGCGGTTCGCCTCGGCCGCCGAGGAGATGCTGCTGGCGCTGACCCGGCTGCGCGAGCTGATCGACCGGTACCCGCTGCGCGGAATCAAGGGCCCGATGGGCACCGCCCAGGACATGCTGGACCTGTTCGACGGTGACACCGCCCGGCTCGCCGAACTGGAACGGCGTGTCGCCCAATTCCTGGGATTCACAGATGTTTTCACCAGCGTCGGGCAGGTCTACCCGCGTTCGCTGGATCACGATGCGGTATCCGCTCTGGTGCAACTCGGCGCCGGTCCGTCCTCCTTCGCGCACACCATCCGGCTGATGGCCGGGCACGAACTCGTCACCGAGGGGTTCGCTCCGGGCCAGGTCGGTTCCTCGGCCATGCCGCACAAGATGAACACCCGGTCCTGCGAGCGGGTCAACGGCCTGCAGGTGGTGCTGCGGGGCTACGCGTCGATGGCGGCAGAACTGGCCGGCGCCCAGTGGAACGAGGGTGACGTGTTCTGCTCGGTGGTGCGTCGCGTCGCACTGCCCGACGCGTTCTTCGCCGTCGACGGCCAGATCGAGACCTTCCTGACCGTGCTCGACGAGTTCGGCGCCTACCCCGCGGTGATCCAGCGTGAACTCGATCGCTACCTGCCGTTCTTGGCCACCACCCGCATCCTCATCGCGGCTGTCCGCGCCGGCGTGGGCCGGGAGTCCGCGCACGAGGTCATCAAGGAGCATGCGGTCGCGGTGGCGCTGGCCATGCGGGAAAAGGGCCAGGAGCCCGACCTGCTGGACCGGCTCGCCGCCGATCCGCGGCTGCCGCTGGACCGGGTGGCCCTGGATGCGGCGCTGGCGGACAAGGAAGCGTTCACCGGTGCCGCCGGCGCGCAGGTCGACGATGTGGTCTCCGCGGTCGATGATCTGGTCGGCCGCTACCCCGAGGCGGCCAAGTACACCTCGGGTGCCATCTTGTGACATTGGCCGACCTCACCGACCTCGACAACTTCGCCGGCGGTTTTCCGCACGATCTGTTCGAGGTGCACCGCCGTGAGGCCCCGGTCTACTGGCATGAGCCCACCGAGCACACCCCGGACGGGGAGGGCTTCTGGTCGGTGGCGACCTACGCCGAAACACTTGCCGTGCTGCGTGATCCGGAGACGTACTCGTCGGTGACCGGCGGAAGCCGGCCGTTCGGCGGCACCCTGCTGCAGGATCTGTCCGTCGCGGGCCAGGTGCTCAACATGATGGACGACCCGCGGCATGCACAGATCCGCAGGCTGGTCAGTTCGGGGCTGACACCCCGGATGATCGCTCGGGTCACCGATGATCTGCGCGGCCGGGCCCGGACCCTGCTGGACGCTGTCGAGCCCGGTGTCGCGCTGGACTTTCTCGTGGAGGTGGCCGCGGAGCTGCCCATGCAGATGATCTGCATTCTGTTGGGTGTTCCTGAATCCGAACGGCATTGGCTCTTCGAGGCGATCGAGCCGCAGTTCGACTTCGGCGGCGCCCGCTCGGCGGAGGTCGGGCAGCTGTCGCCCGAAGAGGCCGGAACGCGGATGTACGAATACGGTCAACAGCTGATCGCGGCCAAACGCGCCGCGCCGAGCGATGACATGTTGTCGGTGGTGGCCAATGCCTCCGATGCGGACCTGTCTGAAGTCGAGCTCTACCTGTTCTTCAGTCTGCTGTTCAGTGCCGGGGCGGAGACCACCCGCAACTCGGTGGCCGGGGGCCTGCTGGCGCTCATCGAGCACCCCGAGCAGATGCGCCGCCTGCGCGGCGACCCGGAACTGCTGCCGTCGGCGATCGAGGAGATGGTGCGCTGGACGACACCGTCACCGTCGAAACGACGCACCGCCACGCGTCCGGTGACCTTGGGTGGACGCGCTATCGAGGCGGGGCAGAAGGTGCAGATCTGGGAGGGTTCGGCGAATCGGGACCCGGCGGTGTTCCAGGATCCTGATGTCTTCGATATCGCGCGTAAGCCCAATGCGCACTTGGGGTTCGGTCATGGCGCGCACTACTGCCTGGGCGCCAACCTGGCGCGCCTCGAGCTGCGGGTGCTGTTCGGGGAACTGTTGCCCCGGTTCCGCAGCGCGCGGCTGGTCAGGCCGGTCGAGTGGACCCGCAGCAATCGGCACACCGGGATCCGGCACCTGTTCGTCGAATTCGACTGATCGCTACTCTCGCAGATATGGACTTCGGCCAGAATGACAACCTCCGAGTCTCCAATGCCGACCGCGCACACGTGAGCGGACTGCTTGAGCGCGCGGTCGCCGACGGCATGATCACACTCGACGAGTTCGCCGACCGCACCGACGCCGCGCTGGCCGCCCGCACCCGCGGTGAGCTGCGGGCCGTGCTGGTGGACCTGCCCGATATGGACCTGCACGCCGCGCAGGCGCCGGTCGCCCGCAGCAGCGCACAGCCGGAGGCGCTGGGCGGCTGGATGACGTCGATCGTTCGGCGCGGCCCGTGGACGGTGGCGCCGGTGCTCAACCTGAACACCCGGATGTGCAGCACCACCCTGGACTTCACCTCGGCGGTGCTGCCCGGACCGGTCGTCGAGGTCAACATCGACGACTACCTGAGTTCGACGGAGCTCATCGTGCCGGCCGGGGCCACCGCGGACCTCAACGGCGTCGACGCCATCGCCGGCAGCGCCACCGTCAAGGTGCGCAACCTCCGCCAGCCCGATCAGCTGCACGTCATCGTGCGCGGCAAGGTCAGGATGGGGTCGGTCAGCGTGCGGCACCCGTTCGGGAGCTGGCTGCGGCGCCTGCACGGCGGCTGATCGCGAACTCGATCTCGGCGATCACCCGCTCCGGGTACTCGGTCAGGTCCAGCCAGGTGAAACGCAGCACCTGGTAGCCCATCAGCGCGAGTTCGTTCTGCTTGACCCGATCCCGTTGGAAGGCTTCGGGATCGGTATGGAATGCCAGCCCGTCCACCTCGACGGCGATCTTCAGGTCACGGAAGAGGACGTCGATCTCCCAGCGGCCGAGGCGCTGGTTGGCCTTCCATCCGGTGATGCGTGCCTGCCGCAGCAGACCGACCAGGAGCCGTTCCGCCTCGGAGTGCGCCCCGCTGTCGGCGGCCCGCAACAGTCTGCGCGCCGCCGGCGAACCGTGCCGGCCCTTGTTGCGCAGGTGAGCACCCCAGAGATCGCGCAGTTCCAACAGATGTCGTTGCAGTGCCGCGTCGATGATCTTCATGCCGCCACCCCGGCGGGCGGCTGCCTCCACGACCGTCAGCGGTAGAGCGGTCACCCGCAGGCCCTGGCGCGTCACGCAATCGGCGGGGTCCAGGTCGCGGCGGCGGGTGCGGATGCCGTACCTCTTGGGTGGATCGCACGCTTTGGGCACGGTGACGTCCACGGTGGCGGGCGGAAACTTCGTCAGCTCCAACCACCAGGCCGCCGTCATGCCGCTTGCCGTCGCGCGTGGACCGCAACCCCACACCGCGGCCCGGATCCGCGCACGGTCGGTGAACAGACGATCATCGACTAAATACACCCCGGGTGAGCAGCGCAGCCAGTGCCCGGAGCGGACCCTGCGGTACACCGCTTGGCGGCTCAATCCGGCCTGCTGCGCCTGGGCGAGGGTGATGACTCCGTCCTGGTCGCGGAGGTAGTCGTCGAGCATGCTCTCTTGGACGCGATGCCCGGCCGAACGGTTCCACCGTCTGCGATTTGTGTGAGATCTGTAACGGTGGTCGTTACGGATATCGCACAAATCGCCGGGCTCAGAGCTTCAGGCCGGCCGCACGGATCTCCAGCAGCGCCAGGCCGCGGATGGCCGGACGGTCGTCGCGGCGCCAGGCCCCGATCGGGTCGGGGTCGATGGCGGTGAGCTTGGCCAGCGGCCGATTGGCCAGTGCCCGCATCGCCAGCAGTTCCTGTCCGGCGTGCGTGGAGGCCAGCGTCAGCACCGTGAGCTTGCGCCGGAAGAACCGCAGGCGCAGGAACAGCCAGGGCATGACGACCGCCAGGATCGGGGTGGCCGCGACCGCCAACGCGAGCACCCAGGCCAGCCAGGTCGCGGTGCTGTCCAGGCTCTGACCTGCGCCGGCGATCTCCCCGGCGGCGTCGCTGGCGGCGCGCAGCGGTCCGGCCAGCGCATCGCCGATCAACGGGAAGTCATCGGCGCTGTCACCGGCGGAGTTCAGGTTGCCCGCGACCCCGTCGGCGCCGTCCTGCACCTGGCGGCCCACTTCGGCGATGGTGGATACCGCCGTGTAGACCGCACTGCCCACCATCACCCAGATCACCGTCCAGATGAGGACGGTGACGTCGCTGACAAGCTGGGCCAGCAGGCGACCGGGCCGGGTGGCATAGGGCAGGTACCGCAATCTCATGGCATCGATCCCAGCACATAGGGTGAGTCAATGCGCCCCGCTCTGACCGACTACCGGCATCTGGCCAGCGGCAAAGTTCGCGAGCTGTACCGCATCGATGACGACCACTTGCTGTTCGTGGCCAGTGACCGCATCTCGGCTTTCGACCACATCCTGGACACCGAGATCCCGGACAAGGGCCGGATCCTGACGGCGATGAGCGTGTTCTTCTTCGATCACCTCGGCGTCGCCAACCACCTGGCGGGCCCGCCCGACGACGACCGGATCCCCGAGGAGGTCCTGGGTCGGGCTCTTGTGGTCCGGGCGCTGGAGATGCTGCCGGTGGAGTGCGTGGCGCGCGGCTATCTGACCGGTTCCGGGTTGATCGACTATCGGCAGTCCGGATCGGTGTGCGGGATCGCGTTGCCGGCCGGGCTCGGCGAGGCCAGCAAGTTCGACGAGCCGCTGTTCACTCCGGCCACCAAAGCCGAACTGGGCGAGCACGACGAGAACGTGTCCTTCGACGCGGTGGTCGCACTGGTCGGTGCGCAGCGGGCAGCGGAACTGCGCGAGGCGACGCTGCGGATCTACCTCAAGGCCGCCGAGCATGCTTTGGGCAAGGGAATCATCGTCGCCGACACGAAGTTCGAGTTCGGTGTGGATGTCGATGGTCAGCTGGTGCTGGCCGATGAGGTGCTCACCCCGGATTCGTCGCGGTACTGGCCGGCCGACAGCTACCGGCCCGGGGAGGTGCAGCCCAGCTATGACAAGCAGTTCGTCCGCAACTGGCTGACCGGCCCCGACTCGGGCTGGGACCGCCACGGTGATTCCCCGCCGCCACCCCTGCCCGCCGAGATCGCCGCGGCCACCCGTGCACGTTATATCGAGGCCTACGAACGCATTTCCGGGCTCAGCTTCGACGATTGGATCGGTGCATGACCTCAGCTCCTGTCGCCAAGCGGGTCGAGCATCGCCGCGAGCATCACGGCGATGTCTTCATCGACCCCTATGAGTGGCTGCGCGACAAGTCCAGCCCCGAGGTGATCGCCCATCTGGAAGCCGAGAACGCCCACACCGAGGCCGCCACCTCGGCACTGGCGCCGTTGCGGCAGAAGATCTTCGACGAGATCAAGGCACGCACCAAGGAAACCGACCTTTCGGTCCCGACCCGTCGCGGTCAATGGTGGTACTACGCCCGCAGCTTCGAGGGGCAGCAGTACGGGGTACACGCCCGTTGCCCGATCAGCGACCCGGATGACTGGACCCCGCCGGAACTCGACGAGAACACCGCGATCCCGGGTGAGCAGATCCTGCTCGACGAGAACGTCGAGGCCGAGGGCCACGAGTTCTTCTCCCTCGGCGCGATCAGCGTCAGCGTCGACGGCAACATCCTGGCCTTCTCGGTGGACGTCAAGGGCGATGAGCGCTACACCCTGCGCTTCAAGGATCTCCGGACCGGTGAGCTCTACGAGGACACCATCACCGGTATCGGCGCCGGCGCGACCTGGGGCGCAGACAACCACTCCGTGTATTACGTCACGGTCGACGAGGCGTGGCGGCCGGACACGGTGTGGCGTCACCGCCTGGGGTCCGGTCTGCCCGCGCAGAAGGTGTATCACGAAGCCGACGAACGCTATTGGCTCGGCGTCGGGCGCACCCGCAGCGACAAGTACATCATCATCGCCGCCGGCAGTGCGGTCACCTCCGAAGTGCGCTACGCCGATGCCGCGGACCCCGACGCCGAGTTCACCGTGGTGCTGCCGCGCCGCGATCAGGTGGAGTACGCCGTTGAGCATGCGGTGGTCGGCGGCGAGGACCGCTTCCTCATCCTGCACAACGACGGGGCGGTGAACTTCACCCTGGTCGAGGCTCCGGTCAGTGACCCGAGCGCGTTCCGCACGCTCATCGAGCACCGCGAGGATGTCCGCCTCGACGGTGTCGACGCATTCGAGAGTCACCTGGTGGTCAGCTACCGCCGCGAGGCGCTACCCCGAATTCAGTTGTGGCCCATCGCCGCGGACGGCAGCTACGGGGAACCACAAGAGATCACCTTCGAATCCGAGCTGATGTCGGCGGGGCTCAGCGGTAACCCGAACTGGTCCTCACCGAAGCTGCGGGTGGGCGCGGTGTCCTGGGTGATCCCGGTGCGGATCTACGACCTGGACCTGGTGACGGGCGATCGGACGCTGCTGCGCGAGCAGCCGGTGCTGGGGGACTACCGCCCCGAGGAATACGTCGAGCGCCGGGACTGGGCGGTGGCTCCCGACGGGGCCAGGATCCCGATCTCGATCGTGCACCGCGCGGGGCTGGCGTTCCCGGCCCCGACGCTGCTGTACGGCTACGGCGCCTACGAATCATGTGAGGATCCGCGCTTCTCGATCGCCCGGTTGTCGCTGCTGGACCGGGGAATGGCGTTCGCCGTCGCCCATGTGCGCGGCGGTGGTGAACTCGGCCGGCCGTGGTACGAGGACGGCAAGCTCCTGCACAAGCGCAACACCTTCACCGATTTCATCGCGGTGGCAGAACATCTCGTGCTCACCGATCTGACCCGTCCGGCCAACCTGGTCGCCCTGGGTGGCAGCGCGGGTGGTCTGCTGGTCGGCGCGGTGCTCAACCTGGCCCCGCACCTGTTCGCCGGTGTGCTGGCCCAGGTACCGTTCGTCGACCCGCTCACCACGATCCTGGATCCATCGCTGCCGCTCACCGTCACCGAGTGGGACGAGTGGGGAAACCCACTGGAGGACAAGGATGTCTACGAGTACATGAAGTCGTACTCGCCATACGAGAACGTCGCATCCCTGGACTATCCGGCGGTGCTGGCGATGACCTCGCTCAACGACACCCGGGTGTACTACGTGGAGCCAGCCAAATGGGTTGCGGCCCTTCGGCACGCGCAACTGGATCCGGTGGCCGGCGCAACCCGGGTGCTACTGAAGACCGAGATGGTGGCCGGGCACGGTGGTATCAGCGGTCGCTATGAACGCTGGAAGGAAGCCGCCTTCCAGTACGCCTGGCTGCTGGCGACCGCGGATCCGGAGAATCACGGCGACGGGCAGGTGGGCAGCCTGTTCGGTGGTCCGCGCGGCTGAGATCCATCTAGGCGCTGTCAAGATCGCAGTTATGATGGCGCGATGAGCAAGCCGAGTTACCACCACGGCGACCTGAGGGCGGTGATCCTGGCCGAGACGGCCAAGCTGGTGGCCGAGCGCGGCGCCGACGGTGTCTCGTTGCGCGAACTCGCCCGTGCTGCCGGGGTGTCCCACGCGGCCCCGGCGCACCACTTCGGGGATCGGCGCGGACTGTTCACCGCTCTGGCCACCGAGGGGTTCCGGGTTCTGACAGCCGAACTGACCGACGCCCGGCCCGAGTTCATCGACGCGGCGAAGGCCTACGTGCGGTTCGCCCTGGCGCACCCCGGTCACTTCGAGGTGATGTTCGACAAGTCGCTCTACGACGCCGCCGACGAGCAGGTGCAGCAGGCGTCGGCGGCGGCGTACCTGGAACTGAACCGCGGCGTCGGCACACTCGCCGACCCGCACGCCGCGGCCGACCCCGAGGGCGCCGCCCTTGCGGCCTGGTCGATGGTGCACGGATTCGCCCAGCTCTGGCTCAACGAGGCCGTCGACACCGCCGGTGACCCGATGGCTGCGGTCGAGCGGCTGGCGGCAATCCTCTTCGACGGCTAGCGTCGATCCGGTGAGCCTCAACCAGATTCCGCTGACCACCCTTGACGGCAAGGACACCACGCTCGGCGAATTGTCCGAAGGCGCAACGCTGGTGGTGAACGTCGCCTCCAAATGCGGTCTGACCCCGCAGTACACCGCGTTGGAGAAGATCGCCAAGGACTACGCCGACCGTGGTCTGACCGTCGTCGGTGTGCCGTGCAACCAGTTCATGGGCCAGGAGCCGGGTAGCGCCGAGGAGATCCAGACCTTCTGCTCCACCACCTACGGTGTGACCTTCCCGCTGCTGGCCAAGACCGATGTCAACGGAGACGAAAGACACCCGCTCTACACAGAACTGACCAAGGCCGCCGATGCCGACGGGCAGGCCGGTGATATCCAGTGGAACTTCGAGAAGTTCCTGGTGGCCCCGGATGGTGACGTGGTCAAGCGGTTCCGTCCACGCACCGAACCGGATGCGCCGGAGGTGATCGCGGCCATCGAGGCCGTCCTGGGCACATAGCGGAGCCGAATGCTCACTTCGTGTCCGGGTGTACGCAACCATCGTGACATCTGATGTTGCGACACTGAAGTACGTGACCGCAGAGCTGATCGTCTCGATCTCCGGGATCAGGGACCGCACGCTGCCCGCCGTCGACACCTTCTGCGAGGAACTCGACGCTCGCGGTGTGCCGGCGTCCTTTCTGGTGGCTCCCCGCCTGAAAGGTGACTACCGGCTGGAGCGCGACCCCGCGACGTTGTTCTGGCTGGCCGAGCGCCGCGCCGCCGGGGATGCCGTCGTGCTGCACGGTTATGACGAGGCGGCGACCAAGAACCGCCGCAGCGAATTCGCCACCCTGCAAGCGCATGAGGCGAATCTGCGGCTGATGGGTGCCGACCGGGTGATGGAACACCTGGGTTTGCGCACCCGGTTGTTCGCGGCGCCCGGCTGGGCGGTTTCCGAGGGCACCGTCATGGCGCTGCCGCGCAACGGCTTCCGACTGCTGGCCGGACTGAGCGGTGTCACCGACCTGGTGCGCGACAGCACCGCCCCGGCGCGGGTACTCGGCATCGGCGCAGGATTCCTCACCGAACCTTGGTGGTGCCGCACCCTGGTGCTGTCGGCCGAACGCACCGCGCGCCGCGGCGGCACGGTACGGCTGGCGGTCTCGGCCCGTCAGCTGCGCCACGCCGGGCCTCGGCAGGCCGTCTTCGACGCCATCGACCTGGCACTCATGCACGGCTGTGTCCCGGAGACCTACCGCTGGGAGGCGGATCCCGCCCTCACCGACGCCGCCTGAGACTAAGTTGTCGGCATGGCCGATGCCGATGTGATCGTGGTGGGAGCGGGGCTGGCCGGACTGGTCGCCGCCGCGGAACTGATCGAGCGGGGCCGGCGCGTCCTGATCGTCGACCAGGAGAATGCCGCCAACCTGGGTGGTCAGGCCTTCTGGTCGTTCGGCGGGCTGTTCCTGGTGGACAGTCCCGAGCAGCGCCGCCTCGGCATCAAGGACAGCCATGAGCTCGCCCTGCAGGACTGGCTGGGCAGCGCCGGTTTCGACCGCGAGGAGGACCACTGGCCGCGGCAGTGGGCGCACGCCTATGTGGATTTCGCGGCCGGGGAGAAGCGCAGCTGGCTGCGTGAGCGTGGGTGGGAGACCTTCGCCATGGTCGGTTGGGCCGAACGCGGCGGCTACGGCGCACTCGGGCACGGCAACTCGGTGCCCCGCTTCCACATCACCTGGGGCACCGGGCCGGCGCTGGTCGACATCTTCGCGCGCCGGCTGCTGGGTCAGCCCAGGGCGAGGTTCGCCCACCGGCACCGCGTCGACGAGTTGATCGTCGAGGACGGAGCGGTGACCGGCGTCCGCGGCACCGTACTGGAACCCAGCGATGCCGCGCGCGGCGTGGCGTCGTCGCGGGAATCCTTGGGGGAGTTCGAGTTCCGGGCCCAGGCGGTGATCGTCGCCAGCGGCGGCATCGGCGGCAACCACGATCTGGTGCGCAAGAACTGGCCGCCGAGGATGGGACGCGTCCCGCAGCAGCTGCTCTCCGGTGTGCCCGCACATGTCGACGGCCGGATGATCGGCATCAGCGAGACCGCAGGCGCCCGCGTCATCAACAGCGACCGGATGTGGCATTACACCGAGGGCATCACCAACTACGACCCGGTGTGGCCCAGCCACGGCATCCGCATCCTGCCGGGCCCGTCGTCGCTGTGGCTGGACGCCACCGGTAAACGGCTGCCGGTGCCGCTGTATCCCGGGTTCGACACCCTGGGCACGCTGGAACACATCACCACCACCGGCCAGGACTACACCTGGTTCGTGCTCAACGCCCGCATCATCGCCAAGGAATTCGGCCTGTCCGGGCAGGAGCAGAACCCCGACCTCACCGGCCGCAGCGTCAAGGCGGTGCTGGCCCGCGGACGCGACGGCGGTCCGGCGCCGGTACGGGCCTTCGTCGACAAGGGCGTGGACTTCGTTACCGGCAACTCGCTGCGCGAACTGGTGACCGCGATGAACGCCGTGCCCGGTGTCGAGCCGCTGGACTACGCCACCGTCGAAGCCGAGGTGACCGCCCGTGACCGCGAGGTGGTCAACAAGTTCACCAAGGACAGCCAGATCACCGCGATCCGGGCGGCCCGCGAGTACCTACCCGACCGCATCGCGCGGGTGGTGGCCCCGCACCGTCTCACCGATCCGAAGGCCGGACCGCTGATCGCGGTGAAGCTGCACATCCTGACCCGGAAATCGTTGGGCGGACTGGAAACCGACCTGGACTCACGGGTGCTCAAGGGCGACGGATCGGTGCTCGACGGGCTGTATGCCGCCGGGGAGGCCGCCGGTTTCGGGGGCGGCGGCGTGCACGGCTACCGGTCCTTGGAGGGCACGTTCCTGGGCGGCTGCGTGTTCTCGGGCCGCGCGGCAGGCCGGGCCGCGGCCCGGCAGACCGCCTGAGGACCCGCGGCCAGCACCGCCAGGCAGACCGTCGCGGACGCCAGGAACACCGCACCGATGTTGTCGGTCAGGTAGTGCAGGTCGGTGGCCGCCATGCTCAGCCCGCCGATCGAGATGACCACGCCGGCGATGACCATCAGCCACACCCGGTAGCCGGCGGCGAGCACCAGCATGGCCATCACCGTGATGACGACGGTGGTGTGCCCGCTCGGGTAGGCCAGCGCCTCGCCCTTGTAGCGGCCGAACAACGGTTTGAGCAGCCGGGTCGCGATCACCGAGAGCACCGGGCAGAGCGCCACCACCACGGCCAGCCGCCACCGCCTGCGCAGCAGTGCGACCACCACGGCCACCGCGAGGGTCACCATCATCGCCAGACCCCAGCTGAAATAGAGCATCCAGTGTGGATCGGGGCCGAACACCCGCTGCATCACCCGCAGTGCCCAGTCGTCGAACGCGGTGGACCCGTGGCCGACCACGAGCCCCAGCAGCACCATCGCGGTGATACCGATGGGCGGCCACCACAGCAGCAGAGTGCGCGGCCTCAGAACGCGGTTCCCTTCTCCGCGTCGAGCACCTGGAAGTCGGTGTCGGTCATCTCCGAGAGTCGGCCGTAGTAGATGCCGCGGGCCGACGGTTCGACGATGCCCTGGTGAATCGGGACGGCCCGGGCCGGCGCCACCGCCCGCAGGTAGTCGACGGCCTCGGAGATCTTCATCCACGGTGCCGCCGCGGGGACGGCGAGCACATCGATCGCCTCGTCGGGCACGAACAGGGCGTCGCCGGGGTGCATCAGCCGGGCCGGGTGGTCGGCGTCGCCGATGAGGTAGGACGTGTTGTCGATCACCGGGATTTCCGGGTGGATCACGGCGTGGGTGCCGCCGACACCGCGCACCGAGAGGTGCCCGACGGTGAATGCGTCCCCGGCGTGCACGGCCTGCCACGGCTCGCCGAGCTGGGCGGCGGTCTGCGGGTCGGCGTACAGCTTGGCCTGCGGATTGGCGTCCAGCAGGGCGGGTAGTCGCTCGGTGTCGGCGTGATCGGGATGCTGATGGGTGATCAGGATGGCGTCCAGGCCAGTGATGCCCTCGAAACCGTGCGAGAAGGTGCCCGGATCGAACAGCACCGTGGTCTGGGCGCCGTCGCCGGTGGCGAAGCCTGCCAGCAGGCACGAGTGGCCGAAGTGCGTCAGTTGCATGGCTCCATTGTGGCCCGAGACGTCGCCGGTAGAGTTATGACCGACCAAGACCGGTCCGAAACGAAGGAGTCCACGTGGCCCGCGTCGTAGTGCACGTGATGCCCAAGGCTGAGATCCTCGACCCGCAGGGGCAGGCGATCGTCGGCGCGCTGGGCCGTCTCGGCCATGGTGGTGTCGCGGATGTCCGTCAGGGCAAGCGGTTTGAACTCGAGGTCGACGATTCGGTGTCCGATGAGGCACTCAACGAGATCGCCGAATCGCTGCTGGCCAACACCGTCATCGAGGAGTTCTCGGTAAGTCGGGAGAATTCGTGACCGGCAAAATAGGGGTCATCACCTTCCCCGGCACCCTCGACGATGTCGACGCCGCGCGGGCGGTGCGCCTCGCCGGTGGGGAGGCCGTCAGCCTGTGGCACGGCGATGCCGACCTCAAGGGTGTCGACGCGGTGGTGGTGCCCGGCGGGTTCTCCTACGGCGACTATCTGCGCTGCGGCGCGATCGCCAAGTTCGCCCCCGTGATGGGTTCGGTCGTGGAAGCCGCCGGTCGCGGCCTGCCGGTGTTGGGGATCTGCAACGGTTTTCAGGTGCTGTGTGAGGCCGGGCTGCTGCCGGGTGCGCTGACCCGCAACGCCGGGCTGCACTTCATCTGCCGCGACGTGTGGCTGGCGGTCGCCTCGAATTCGACCGCCTGGACCACGCGCTACGACACGGGTGCGGATCTGCTGGTGCCGCTGAAGTCCGGCGAGGGCCGCTACGTGGCCGCCGAGTCGGTGCTCGACGAGCTCGAGGGCGAGGGCCGGGTGGTCTTCCGCTACCGCGACAACCTGAACGGTTCCATGCGCGGTATCGCCGGCGTGAGCTCGGCCAACGGCCGGGTGGTCGGGCTGATGCCGCACCCCGAGCACGCCACCGAACCGCTCACCGGCCCCTCCGATGACGGGCTCGGCCTGTTCTACTCCGCGCTGGATGCGGTGCTGACCGCGTAAACCTCAGCGGTTCAGCGAGACCGAGGCCTCCGCGGTGTAGGACAGGAACGTGAAGGTCTCCTGCAGGTACAGCTGGATGCTGTCGGCATCGTGGGACAGGTAGCCGATGCACACGTCGGTGCCCAGCTGCAGATCGAAATCGCCTCCGCGGGTGGACAACACGAACGCGCCGTCGATGGCCGGCGCCCAGATGATCTCGCCGTCCACCAGCCGGTTGAGATGCTCGCGGATCGGATAGCCGTTGACGGTGGTCTCGCTGACCTGTGTGTACACGTCGGCGGAGAGCAGCACGCTGTAGGGCCCGTCGACACCGGCGAGCCGCAGCTCCGAGAGCGCCTGGCTGATGATGTCGGGCATCTCCCGCGGATCGGCGGGCAGCGCGAGATTGGGGCACGAACTCGACGTGCGGATGCCCTCGATCGAGGCCGCCGGGTAGCCCTCGAAGATCGCGCGGTCCTCGGCGAACGCCAGCTTCTTGGCGGCGTCCTTGACCGGATCCCAGTCCGAGTCCTGCGAACCGCGCTCCACATCGTCGACGTCGCGGCGGCGCACGCTGAACGGCACCCGCAACCGCACCAACGGCTTGGACTCCCGCAGATGCGCGATGACCCCGTCGCCGGGTGAATCGACATCGCGCAGGTGTCCGGTGCTCACGGCGGCGGTCACCGAGCCACCGGGCTCGCTGACGTCGACCACCCGGCGGCCCGCGATATGACGTTTGAAGGTCCGGGTGGCCTCCTGCTCGATCTCGGCCCAGGCCACCTCGGTGATGGGGGCGAGGTCGCGGTACAGGTTGTTCATTGCGGGGTTCCTTTCAGGCTGCCGATCGCAAGCGAGTAATCCGACGCCTTGGCTTCGGCCGGGGCTTCCGGGATCGGAAGGGGCGGCGGGTCATCCAGGAAATCGACGGTGGGGACGAAGAACATCCCGCCGGTGACGGCGGTGGAGAAATCCAGGATCCGGTCGGTGTTACCGGGCGGGTCGCCGATGAACATGTTGGTCAGCATCCGCTCGGTGACCGCCGGTGTGCGCGAATAACCGATGAAGTAGGTGCCGTACTCGCCCTTGCCGACGGTGCCGTAGGGCATGTTGCGGCGCACGATCTTCAACTCGTTGCCGTCCTCGTCGGTGATGACGTTCAGCGCGATGTGCGAATTGGCCGGCTTCACGTCGTCGTCCATCTCGATATCGTCGAACTTGGTGCGCCCGATCACGTTCTGCTGCTCGTCGACCGACAGGGCCCGCCAGGCCGACATGTCATGCACGTAGCGCTGAACGTGCACGTAGCACCCGCCCGCGAAATCGGGATCCTCGGCGCCGATCACGGTGGCATTGTCGGCGGTCGCCCCGGTGGGGTTCTCGGTGCCGTCGACGAAACCGAGCAGATCGCGGTTGTCGAAATAATTGAAGCCGTGCACCTCGTCGACGACCGTCACCGCATCGGCCATCGCCTCCATGAGCCGGCCTGCGAGTTCGAAGCAGACATCCATCGTCTCGGCGCGGATGTGCCACAGCAGATCTCCCGCGGTGGCCGGTGCGTGATGGCGCGGCCCGTCCAGCGGGATGAACGGATGCAGGCCGGCCGGCCGGGGCCCGGCGAACAAACTGTCCCAGGCCTGCGAGCCGATCGATGTCACCACCGACAGCTTCTTGCTCGGGTCGCGGAATCCGATGGCGCCGACCATGCCCGAGATCTCGGGTAGCGCGTCGTGGACGGTCTGCTCGCCGCCGTCATCGATCGTGGCGACCAGAAAGATGGCCGCCGACGTCAGCGGATCGACTATCTGTTGCGGCAGCGGATCCGGCACAAAGCGACCCTAGCGCCACCGGCCTTCGCCGCGCGGGTCAAGATACAAAGATGGCAGCTAGCCCCCAGGGTCTGTGTGAGTTCATCGACGCGTCGCCGTCGCCGTACCACGTGTGCGCCACCGCGGCGCAGCGGCTGACGGCCGCGGGATACCGCGAACTGTCCGAGGCGGACGCCTGGCCCGCTGCCGGCAGGTTCTTCACCGTCCGCGCCGGTTCGCTGGTCGCCTGGGACTCCACCACCGCGGAGGTGCCGTTCCGGATCGTCGGCGCGCACACCGACAGCCCGAACCTGCGGGTCAAACAGCACCCGGATCGGGTGATCGCCGGCTGGCAGGTGGTGGCGCTGCAGCCCTACGGCGGAGCGTGGCTGAACTCCTGGCTGGACCGCGATCTCGGGATCAGCGGCCGGCTCTCGGTGGTCTCCTCGGACTCGGTCGAGCACCTGCTGGTCCGGGTCGACGACCCGATCCTGCGGGTCCCGCAGCTGGCGATCCACCTGTCCGAGGACCGCAAGGGCGTCAGCCTCGACCCGCAGCGCCACGTCAACGCGGTGTGGGGCGTCGGGGATCGGCGGTCCTTCCTGGGATACGTCGCCGAACGGGCCGGGGTCGACGAGTCCGAGGTGCTCGGCTTCGACCTGATGACCCATGACCTCACCGCATCGGCGATCACCGGGGCCGACGGGGATTTCGTCAGCGCACCCCGGCTGGACAACCAGGCCACCTGTTACGCCGGGCTGGAAGCGCTGCTGGCCGCACCCGCCACCGCGTTCGTGCCGGTGCTGGCGCTGTTCGACCACGAGGAGGTCGGCTCGCAGTCCGATCACGGCGCCCAGTCCGATCTGCTGCTGACGGTGCTGGAGCGCATCACCCTGGCCGCCGGGGGTGGGCGGGAGGACTTCCTGCGCAGGCTGTCCGAGTCGATGGTGGCGTCGGGGGACATGGCGCACGCCACCCATCCCAACTATCCGGAGCGGCATGAGCCCGGCCATCAGATCGCGGTGAACGGTGGGCCGGTGCTCAAGGTGCAGCCGAATCTGCGTTACGCCACCGACGGCCGGACGGCGGCGGCGTTCGCCCTGGCCTGCCGGCAGGCCGGTGTGCCGCTGCAGCGCTATGAGCATCGCGCCGATTTGCCGTGCGGGTCCACCATCGGCCCGATGACCGCGGCGGGCACCGGTATCCCGACCGTCGATATCGGCGCCGCGCAGCTGGCCATGCACTCGGCGCGCGAGGTCATGGGCGCGGCCGATGTGGCGGCCTACTCGGCGGCGCTGGCGGCCTTCCTCGCTCCGGCTTAGGGCACATCGATGGTGGTGGTGACCGCCACCAGCTGCGGGTCGGTGGGGGCCGAGGAGAAGCCGAACCGCACCGGTGGATCCAGGTCGGCCAGCCCGCCCAGCGGCACCGCGCCGAACTGCCCGGACAGTGCAGCGATGCGCCGCGCGCGTCGCACCCCGTAGTACTCGCGTCGCCCGCCGCCCGCGGTGCCTGCGGTGTGCACCCCCGGCACCAGCAGCCCGGCGACCGGATTGATGACCCGCAGCCACCAGGGCGCGCTCGCCAGCGGACCGGGAACCAGGCGCAGCAGCCGGTCGAACCGCGCCGGGCCGCCCAGCTCCGCGGTGACGTCGAGGTCCGCCGCGGTGACGGTGAGCCGATCGGCCGCCAGCTCCGCGGTGACCGCGCCGACCCGGACGTCGTCGAATGCATAAGTGGCCGAGACGAACTCGGCGACCTCGGTGGTGGGTGCGACCAACAGCCGCCGATCGTCGGCGGTCTGGACCATCACATCGGCGAAGGCCCCGAACGGAGAGGACTGCCACACGCCGACCACCATCCGGATACCCGCATCGGTACCGAAGCCGGCGATATGGCCGCTGAAGACACGTCGGGTGCGCACATGTCGATTGTGCCTAGATCTCCGAATCGCCGTAGCGGATGACGTTCTCCACCACGATCCCGTCCCGGGTGCGCACCCGGTCCATCCCGCGGATCGTGATCGGGCCGGATGCGGTCGTCCCGGCCCCGGTGTAGTGCAGGAACACCAGCTCCTCGCCCGCGGCGGGGCCCGGGACCGTCGCGCTGTCCACCAGCGTCAGCCGCAGGTCCGGGACGGCGGCCACCAGTTCGGCGATCTTGCCGACGTAGGCGGTGCGCCCACGGACCGGCGACGGGTCATCGGGCCAGTGCCCGACGATGTCCTCGGCCAGCAGCCCGGCCACCCGGGCGGGATCGGGCGCGGCCCAGAACGCCGCCCAGGTGTCGGCGGTGAACTTCGGTGCGGTGGGTGTCTGTGTCATACCCGACAGCCTGTGGGGGCGGGGACGAATCCTCAATTACCCGGGAGGTAGTCGGTGCCCTGTCCTAGGGTTGGGCCATGGCATTGAGTGTGGAGATGATCACGTTCGATTGTGTGGATCCCGACGGCCTCGCCGACTGGTGGTCCAAGGCGGCCGGCGGCGACGTGAACGCAGTGGCGCCAGGCGAATTCGTCATGGTCGCCAGCGAGGGGCGGCCCGCGCTGGGCTTCCAGCGGGTACCCGACCCGACACCGGGGAAGAACAAGGTTCACTTGGACTTCCATTCCGCGGACAAGGAGGCCGAGGTTGCCCGGCTGGTCGCACTCGGCGCGACCGAGACCGGGCGAAACAGCTTCGGCGACGAGTTCCAGTGGGTGGTGCTGGCCGACCCGGAAGGCAACGCCTTCTGCGTCTCCGGCGGCTAACTTCGGCTCGGTTTGCCCGCTTCACTAGACTGTTCGCGTGACGCTGGAGCCCACTGCACAGACCGATACCGTCGAGCGGGCAGCCGCCACCCCCGACCAACCTCAGCCCTTCCGTGAGCTGGGTCTCAAGGATGACGAGTACCAGCGCATCCGCGAGATCCTGGGTCGGCGCCCCACCGATGCCGAACTGGCCATGTACTCGGTGATGTGGAGCGAGCACTGCTCCTACAAGTCCTCCAAGGTGCACCTGCGCTACTTCGGTGAGACGACCACCGACGAGATGCGGGCCGGGATGCTGGCCGGTATCGGTGAGAACGCCGGCGTGGTGGACATCGGCGACGGCTGGGCGGTCACCTTCAAGGTCGAGTCCCACAACCACCCGTCCTACGTGGAGCCGTATCAGGGCGCGGCGACCGGTGTCGGTGGCATCGTCCGCGACATCATGGCGATGGGCGCCCGCCCGGTCGCGGTGATGGACCAGCTGCGCTTCGGCGCCGCCGACGCCCCCGACACGCGGCGCGTGCTCGACGGCGTGGTCCGCGGCATCGGCGGTTACGGCAACTCGCTGGGCCTGCCCAACATCGGCGGGGAGACCGTCTTCGACGCCTCCTACGCGGGTAACCCGCTGGTGAACGCGCTGTGCGTCGGTGTGCTCCGCAAGGAGGACCTGCACCTGGCCTTCGCGTCCGGTACCGGCAACAAGATCATCCTGTTCGGCGCCCGTACCGGCCTGGACGGCATCGGCGGCGTGAGCGTGCTGGCCAGCGAGACCTTCGGCGGTGACGAGGGATCCGGCCCGGGGCGCAAGAAGCTGCCCGCGGTGCAGGTCGGTGACCCGTTCATGGAGAAGGTGCTCATCGAGTGCTGCCTGGAGCTCTACGCCGCCGACCTGGTGGTCGGCATCCAGGATCTCGGGGGAGCCGGACTGTCCTGTGCCACATCGGAACTGGCATCCGCCGGTGACGGCGGCATGCGGGTGGAACTGGAAGCGGTACCCCAGCGCGCCGCCGACATGACCCCGGCCGAGATCCTGTCCTCGGAATCGCAGGAGCGCATGTGCGCGGTGGTGACACCGGAGAACGTGGACAAGTTCATGGCCGTCTGCCGCAAGTGGGATGTGCTGGCCAGTGTCATCGGAGAGGTCACCGACGGTGACCGCCTCGAGATCACCTGGCACGGTGAGACAGTCGTGGACGTGCCGCCGCGCACCGTGGCCCACGAGGGCCCGGTCTATCAGCGGCCCGTCGCGCGGCCGGACACCCAGGACGCGCTGATCGCGGACACCTCGGCCAAGCTGCCCCGGCCGGCCACCGGCGACGAGCTCAAGGCGACCGTGCTTGCGCTGCTGGGCAGCCCCCACCTGTGCAGCCGGGCGTTCATCACCGAACAGTACGACCGCTACGTGCGCGGCAACACCGTGCTCGCCGAGCATGCCGACGGGGGCGTGCTGCGCATCGACGAGACCACCGGCCGTGGCGTCGCGATCTCGACGGACGCGTCCGGGCGCTACACCCAGCTCGATCCCTACGCCGGTGCCCAGCTGGCGCTGGCCGAGGCCTACCGCAATGTCGCCGTCACCGGCGCCACCCCCGTCGCGGTCACCAACTGCCTGAACTTCGGCTCGCCGGAGGATCCGGGTGTCATGTGGCAGTTCTCCCAGGCGGTCCGCGGGCTCGCCGACGGTTGTGCGGCGCTGGGGATTCCGGTGACCGGCGGCAACGTCAGCTTCTACAACCAGACCGGCAGTACGCCGATCCTGCCCACCCCGGTGGTGGGTGTGCTGGGCGTCATCGACGATGTCACCCGCCGCATCCCGACCGGACTCGGCAACGAACCCGGCGAGACGTTGCTGCTGCTCGGTGACACCCGCGACGAGTTCGACGGCTCGATCTGGGCGCAGGTGACCGGTGATCACCTCGGTGGCGTGCCACCGCAGGTCGACCTGGCGCGCGAGAAGTTGCTGGCCGAGGTGCTGACCGCGGCTTCGCGGGACGGATTGGTCTCGGCCGCACATGATCTGAGCGAGGGCGGGCTCATCCAGGCCGTCATCGAGGCATCTCTGGCGGGGGAGACCGGCAGTCGCGTGGTGCTGCCCGAAGGCGTGGACCCGTTCGTCTACCTGTTCTCCGAGTCGGCGGGCCGCGTCCTGGTCGCGGTACCGCGTACCGAGGAGAGCCGGTTCCGGGCCATGTGCGAGGCGCGTAGCCTGCCGGTGTCCCGCATCGGCGTGTCCGACGAGGGTAGCCAGTCGATCGAGGTGCAGGGCCAGTTCACCGTGACGCTCGCCGAACTGCGGGCCACCTCCGAGGGCGTACTGCCCGGGCTGTTCGGGTGATTGACCGGACCACATTCCGGCACCCACTACTGGTGTGGGCCTGGAGTCTGGTCCGACTCGATTTCGTCGGCATACCCGTCGGCGCATTGTTCTTCTGTCTGTCGCTTACCCCGTCGCTGCTGCCCAGGGACTGGCTGTTCGCCGGGCTGATCGGCGGTATCAACGCCGCCATCGGCTACGGAATTGGCGTGTTGATTCGGAAAGTGCTGCACCGCTTCGTGTTACGGGACCGATCCTGGTGGCCGCCGAGCACATCGACGTTGCGGGTGGCCAAGGTCGTGGTGGTGGCGGGCGCGCTGACGGTGCCCGTTCTCATCGTGATCCCGGCCGCCCGGTGGCAGCGCCAGGTATCCGCGCTGATGGGCATCGAGGGTCCGGCGACACTGGGCTACCTGCGGACGGTGCTGCTGGCCGTCCTGGTCGGTGCGGCCTGCATCGGCGTCTGGCGTGTGCTGGCCGATCTGGTGAAGCTCATCGCCCGCCTGCTGATCCGCCGGTGGCGGCTGCACAGCGAGGTCGCCTTTTTCATCGGTACCGCGATCATCGCGGTGCTGTTCGTGATGACGGTCAACGGCGTGCTGTACCGCGGGTTCCTGCTGGGTGCCAGCCAGGTCTTCCAGCCGCAGAACTCCACCAGCATGGCCGGCATCGTCCAGCCGATGGAGCCCGAGAAGTCCGGTAGTCCAACATCATTCGCGTCCTGGGATTCGCTCGGTTTTCAGGGGCGCAACTTCGTGGCGGGCGGGCCGCGCGCCGCTGAGCTCACCCGGCTCAACGGTGCGCCCGCGCTGGAGCCGATCCGGGTGTACGCCGGGCTGCAGACCGCCGACACCGATGAGAGCCGAATGGCGGTACTGCTCAGCGAGCTGGAACGCACCGGGGCCTACGAGCGCGAATTGCTCGTCATCATCCCGACGACCGGCACGGGTTGGGTAAACCCGGTCGCCGCGCGTGCCGTCGAGTCCATGTACAACGGCGACACCGCACTGGTCGGCATGCAGTATTCGTATCTGCCCAGCTGGATTTCGTTCCTCGGCGACCGGCAGAAGTCCGTCGAGTCGGCCCGGATGATGATCGACGGTATCCACCGGCGGTGGACGGAGCTGCCGGAGAACGACCGGCCGAAACTGGTGCTGTACGGCGAGAGCCTGGGCTCCTACGCCGGCCAGGGCGCATTCGGCTGGTTACCCGATATCGCCGAGATGGACTTCTCGGGGGTGCTGTGGGTCGGTCCGCCGCACGAGAGTTCGTTGTGGAGCGGGCTGGTGCTGCGCCGCGACCCGGGCACCCCGGAGGTCGAGCCGCGCTATGACAACGGCAGCACGGTGCGCTTCTCGCAGGCGGCCGACCCGGCCGATGTGCAGCGGGTCGCCGCTCCGCCGTGGAGCGGGACCCGGGTGCTGTTCCTGCAGCACGCCTCCGACCCCATCGTCTGGTGGTCGCCGAATCTGCTGTTCTCCCGGCCGGATTGGCTGCGGGAGCCGCCTGGAGCGGACCGCACCGCGTCGATGCGCTGGTACCCGATCGTGACTTTCTGGCAGGTCAGCGCAGATATGACGAATGCGGCGGGGGTGCCGGAGGGTCACGGGCACAACTACTCCGACACCGTGCTCGACGGTCTGGTGGCCATCGCCGCACCGGACGGGTGGACGCCGGCCGACACCGAGCGCATCCGCCACGACCTGGATGACAAGGCGGGCGTGGACGGCCCGGAGACCTAGACGTCTCGGATGTCGGCTACCAGCTCGTGCGGATCGGTGTCCGGGTCGTCGATCCCGAAGCTGATGATGCGGGTGGGTGTGATCCTGATGATGCCGGCGTCGAGCTGGTCGCCGGCCCGCCCGGCAGCGGGTTGCGTCCAGGCCTGCTCGGCGGTGCCCCGGATCTCCACGCAGCGCACCCGCCACGGATCGCGGGAGGCGATGTCGTCCACCACGAACGCCACTTTCGGGTGGTGCGCGATGTTGCGCCACTTCTGACTGGCCGACATGCGGTACCCGGCGATGTCGATGGTGCCCAGATCGGCGTTGTAGCTGAATCCGACCGGACTGTTCTGGGGTGTGCCGTTGCGTTGTACGGTCGCGAGGCGGCCGAGATCGGTCCGGTTCAGGAAATCGATCTCGTGCGGTTTCATGGACATGTCGCCACCGTAGAACCTCAATATGCGTTGAGGTCAAGGGCTCAGGGATTGATGGTGGGCGCACCGATCTGGCGACCCCATACATACTCGGTGAAGATCGGCTGGCCCAGCTCGAAGTGGTTGTAGGGCGCGATCGACAAACCGGTGTCCATCACCAGATACGGTGCAGGCCAAAGCTCGCGGGTGATCTTCTGCCAGCACCCCGGTCGCCCGCCCGGCCCGCCGCGGGCGTTCACTCGCGGCAGATTGTCCGGGAACACATAGGTATTGGGCACGCCCATGCCGAAGATCGTGCCCGCCGAGGCCAGCGAGTACCCGTTGTCACCGCCGAACACCTCGGCCATCAACGGGGCGGCGTCGTGGTAGTTGCGGATGGTGCAGAACAGTTGCGGGCTGTAGTAGTCGAACAGTGTCGAGGTGGGGATCAGATCCTGCGCGCCGCGGACCAGATACGGCCCGCCCCGGTCCAGGATGTCACCGGCGGTGCCGCTGAATCCGATGGCCGCCATCAGGGCGTCGTCGACCGCGGCGCGCTGATCGTGCAGCGTGCCTGCGGTCAGCGACGCCGCAGCGAGCCCGTCGAACAGATCGGGTGTGGCGTCGGCGTAGGTATCGGCCAGTGCGGTCAGGCCGCGCAGATCACGTCGGAACTGTGGCATCTGGGCGTTGAGGCGTCCCAGGATCGCGTTGCCGTCGCTCAGTGACTCACCGAACTTGGTGCCCATCCCGCCGAGCGCCTGCGCCGCCGCGGTCAGGGTCTGGTTCAGCTGCACCGGGTCGACGCGCTCCGAGATCGCCATGATGGTCTCGAACAGGGTGTTGAACTCGGTGCTCACCCAGGTCGCCGTGATCTCATTGCCGGCCGTCATCCGTTGCGGGGAGGGGTTTTCCGGTGAGCGCAGCGCGATGTACTTGTTGCCGAACACGGTGCTGGCGTTGATGTCGGCACTCACGTTCGCCGGGATGAGGTGAAGATATCTCGGGTCGATCTGCAGCGTCAGCCGCGCATGCGGACTGCCCGCGATGCTGGTCGCCGCGATATCACCGACCCGGCCGATCTCGACACCGTTGAGCGTCACCTTGGATCCCGGGTCGACGACCAGCCCGGCCCGCGGCGATATCAGCGACAGATCGCTACGCGACCGGAACTCGCCCCGGAACTGCCCCCAGATCAGCGTGGCGCCGACGACCAGCAGGATCAGGGCGATGGCGCCGACCGTCTTGTACGGCGGTGCCGCACGGTCGACGACAGCCACTTTGCGACACTAAACCGATGGTGGCCCGTCGCACTGCGGATCCGGCAGAGACACGCGCCGCGGTGCTCGCGGTGGCGCAGTGGTTGCGCGACGAGTCCGCGCCGGCACCGGCGCGCGACGAGCTGGCCGCCGCGGTGCGCCTCACCGCGCGCACACTGGCCGCGATGGCACCGGGCGCGAGCGTCGAGGTCCGGGTCCCGCCGTTTGTGGCGGTGCAGTGCATCGAAGGGCCCCGGCACACCCGGGGCACACCCCCCAATGTCGTGGAAACCGATCCTCGCACCTGGCTGTTGCTGGTCACCGGGCTGATCGGCGTCGACGCGCCGGCGCTGCACCTGTCGGGTTCACGCGCTGCCGAGATCGCCCACTGGATGCCGCTGCTGACGCTGGATTCCTAACGGAAGTACGGATACTCCTGCACCCAGTGGAACCCACGGTTGCGCAGCGTGAAGCTCGACAGGTCGACCTCGCGCAGCGCCATGCTGACGGTGTGTCCCGGCGCGGTCAGCAGCATCTGCCACATCACCGCGCCCGCGGGCAGCCAGAGGGCCAGGATGCCGGCGAACGCGTAGGTGATCTGGGCGAACCACAGACAGAACAACCCGAAGTACAGGAAGCAGAATCGGAATGCGACGCGCGTCACTGGATGCCACACGTCACCCCACGGTAGTCGGTGGGAATGTAGACCCCTGGCTCCGCGGTTGGCTCAGGTGACGACGAAAACCGGCGTCCGGTTGAGTTATTCGGGCCGGATGACCGTAGACTGGGCCACGTCACCCACAGCCCCCAGGGAGCAGCCATCGTGACCTTCGAGCCTGTCGTGCCGGAAGAGAACGAGCCAAAAGAGGAATGCGGCGTCTTCGGCGTCTGGGCCCCGGGCGAGGATGTGGCCAAGCTCACCTATTACGGCCTTTATGCGCTGCAGCACCGTGGCCAGGAGGCGGCCGGCATCGCCGTCGCCGACGGCTCCCAGGTGCTGGTGTTCAAGGACCTCGGTCTGGTCAGCCAGGTATTCGACGAGCAGACACTGGCCGCCATGCACGGCCATGTCGCGGTCGGGCACTGTCGCTACTCCACCACCGGCTCGACCACGTGGGAGAACGCCCAGCCGGTCTTCCGGAACACCGCCGCAGGAACCGGGGTGGCGTTGGGCCACAACGGCAATCTGGTGAACACCGCCGAACTGGCCACCCGGGCCCGCGAGGCCGGGCTGATCGAGACCCGCGGCGTCCCGGCAGCCACCACCGACTCCGACATCCTGGGCGCGCTGCTGGCGCACGGCGCCGCCGATTCCACGCTGGAGCAGGCCGCACTGGAACTGCTGCCCACCGTGCGTGGCGCGTTCTGCCTGACCTTCATGGACGAGAACACCCTCTACGCCGCCCGCGATCCGCACGGCGTGCGCCCGCTGTCGCTCGGCCGGCTGGACC
The DNA here is from genome assembly GCF_002968335.2 of Mycobacterium sp. ITM-2016-00316. Lineage (NCBI taxonomy): Bacteria > Bacillati > Actinomycetota > Actinomycetes > Mycobacteriales > Mycobacteriaceae > Mycobacterium > Mycobacterium sp. ITM-2016-00316. The sequence continues at coordinate 5,078,847 of NZ_CP134398.1, read as the reverse complement.
GCGGCTGGGTGGTCGCCTCCGAGACCGCGGCCCTGGACATCGTCGGCGCCTCGTTCGTCCGCGATATCGAGCCCGGCGAGCTGTTGGCCATCGACGCCGACGGCGTGCGCTCCACCCGGTTCGCCAATCCCACCCCCAAGGGCTGCGTCTTCGAGTACGTCTACCTGGCCCGGCCCGACAGCATCATCGGCGGTCGTTCCGTGCACGCCACCCGCGTCGACATCGGACGCCGGCTGGCCGCCGAGAATCCGGTCGAGGCCGACCTGGTGATCGGTGTCCCGGAGTCGGGGATACCGGCCGCGGTCGGGTATGCGCAGGGTTCGGGCATCCCCTACGGCCAGGGGCTGATGAAGAACGCCTACGTCGGCCGCACCTTCATCCAGCCCTCGCAGACCATCCGTCAGCTGGGTATCCGGCTGAAGCTGAACCCGCTCAAGGAAGTCATCCGCGGCAAACGGCTGATCGTGGTCGACGACTCGATCGTGCGGGGCAACACCCAACGGGCTCTCATCCGGATGCTGCGCGAGGCGGGTGCGCTCGAGGTGCATGTGCGGATCGCGTCCCCGCCGGTGAAGTGGCCCTGCTTTTACGGTATCGATTTCGCCACCCCGGCTGAATTGATTGCCAACGCGGCGAGCAACTCCGCCGACGAGGACGAAATGCTCGAAGGCGTGCGGCGCGCGATCGGCGCGGACACCCTCGGGTACATCAGCCACCACGGCATGGTCGCGGCGACCGAACAGCCGGCCACCCGGCTGTGTTCGGCATGCTTCGACGGCAACTACCCGATCGAGCTGCCCGGCGAGACCGCGCTGGGCAAGAACGTCATCGAGCACATGCTGGCCAATGCGGCCCGCAACGGCATCCCGCTGGAATCGGTCAAGGCCGGCGGCGACAACGCCGACGCGCTCCGGCGACCCTGACGGCACCGCCGTCGCGGCGACCCTGACTTACTCCGGCGCCGCCGGGCTGAACCGCAGCAGATGGCGTTTGCCGCCCCGGGTTCCCGTGCCGTCCTGGGCCAGCGCCTCCCGGACCGCGTCCCGATACCCGGTCAGACCGCCGGCCGGTGGCGCGATCACCGAGTCGATATCGTGCTCGTGCATCACCGCATCGCATTCCAGTGATTCGACCAGTGGCCGGGCCAGACCCGACGGGATCGGCGTGACCAGACCCACCCACCAGCTCGCGATCGTCGGGGTCAGGAACGGCAGCACCACGATCACGCGCGGGCGCAGGCCCGCGATGTCGGCGTAACCCTGCATCGCGTCGCCGTACTCCATCACATCGGGGCCACCGATATCCCAGGTCCGCGACGACGGCACCGGTGCCGTCGCGGCCTCCGCGAGGTAGTGCAGCGCATCGGCGACCGAAATCGGCTGGATCTTGTTGTGCACCCATTTGGGGGTCGTCATCGCGGGCAGCCGGTCGGTGAGGTGACGGATCATCTCGAACGAGGCCGAACCCGACCCGATCACGATGCCCGCCTGCAGCACCACGGTCTCGATACCCGATTCGATGAGGATCTGCCCGACCAGTGCGCGCGACTTGAGATGACGCGATAGCTCGGTGCCCTCGGGATGCAGACCGCTGAGATACACGATGCGGCGCACGCCGGCGCTCTTGGCCGCGGTCACCACATTGCGTGCCGAGCGCTCTTCCTCGGCGACAAAGTCCTTCGAGGTGCCCATCGAGTGCACCAGGTAGTAGATGACATCGATGCCGTCGAAGGCTGCGGTCAACGAGTCGGGGTCACCGAGGTCGCCGCGGGCCACCTCGATGCGGTCCCGCCAGGGACGGTCGTCCAGCTTCGCGGGGGTGCGGGCCAGCGCACGCACCGGGTAGCCGCGTTCCAGCAGCATCGGCACCAGGTTCCCGCCGATGTAGCCTGTCGCGCCGGTCACCAGGCAGCGTGGGTTCATATCCGGCACGGGTCCTCCGATTCACGACGGCGTCTCATGAGGTATTCGGAGCCGACGCGGATCTGGATACCCGGGTGCGGCTCACTCAAACGGGCAACCCGGGTTGGGGACCGGGTTGGCCTGCGCAGAACCCGCCGGATCGATATAGCCGACCCACATCACCAGCGGATCGGGACCGAGGTTGCGGCCGAGGTGGACGTACCCGGGACCGCTCTGCTCGGTGATCGCGCCGCCGGTCGGATAGACGCCGTCGATTTCGCAGTTAGCCCCGTAGTGGGTCAGCGTGCCGGCCCGGATCACGCCGTACACCTGGCCCGGATGCCAATGCCAGCCGGTGCTCCCGCCGGGGGCGATGGTGAGCTCCTTGGTGATGAAGTCCTGACCGTCCGAGGTGGATTGGGCCAAGATCCGCGCCTCGACGCCGACGCTGGGTGTCGCGGACGCGGCCGGCGCCGGGAACAGTGCCGCGCAGGCGACGGCGGCCGGCGCCAAGGAGCGAATTGCTGTCATGAACGGTCACGGTGTCACAGTGTGAGCGCCCGCGGCGGCACTCGGGAGAAAGCGTTGAGGTCACCGCCCATGCGGTGCGTGGGGTGCGACCGGTAACCTTGGGCGCGATGAGCGAGCTTCGACTGGCGAGCCGGTGACCATGGGTAAAGGCCGCGCCGAACAACACGGCATCTCGTATGCAACCGCCGGAGTGGATATCGAGGCGGGCGATCGCGCCGTCGAGCTGTTCAAACCCCTTGCCAAGAAGGCCACCCGGCCCGAGGTCCGTGGTGGCCTCGGCGGGTTCGCCGGGCTGTTCGCCCTGCGAGATGGCTATCGAGAGCCGCTGCTGGCGTCCTCGACCGACGGCGTCGGCACCAAGCTGGCCATCGCCCAGGCGATGGACAAGCACGACACCGTCGGCCTGGACCTGGTCGCGATGGTGGTCGATGACCTGGTGGTGTGTGGCGCCGAGCCGCTGTTCCTGCAGGACTACATCGCCGTCGGCCGCACCGTGCCGGAACGGGTCGCCGCGATCGTCTCAGGCATCGCCGACGGCTGCGTGCTCGCCGGGTGCGCCCTGCTGGGCGGCGAGACCGCCGAGCATCCCGGGCTGATGGAGCCCGACCACTACGACATCTCGGCCACCGGCGTCGGTGTCGTGGAGGCCGACAACCTGTTGGGCCCGGAGCGGGTCAAGCCCGGCGACGTGATCATCGCGATGGCCTCGACCGGTCTGCATTCCAACGGTTACTCGCTGGCCCGCAAGGTGCTGCTGGAGATCGACCGGATGGACCTCTCGGGTCATGTCGAGGAGTTCGGTCGCACGCTCGGTGAAGAACTGCTCGAGCCGACCTACATCTACGCCAAGGACTGCCTGGCGCTGGCCGCCGAGACGCATGTGCGTACCTTCTGCCACGTCACCGGTGGCGGTTTCGCGGGCAACCTGGAACGCATCATCCCGCCCGGCCTGGTGGCCGAGGTGGATCGCGGCACCTGGACCCCGGCACCCGTCTTCGGCATGATCGCCCAGCGCGGGCGCATCGAGCGCGCCGAGATGGAGAAGACGTTCAACATGGGCGTCGGCATGGTCGCCATCGTCGCGCCGGAGGACACCGACCGCGCGTTGGCGATTCTCACCGCACGCCACCTGGCCTGCTGGACGGTCGGAACCGTCGCAAAGGGCACCAAGGATGGGGTGCGAGCTCAGCTCGTCGGGCAGCATCCGCGGTTCTGAGAAGAACGCGCGGCGGGCCGCCGGGCGGTCAGCGCCGCCAGTCGTCCTCGTCGGCGTAGCGGTCGGAGGGACCGTCGCTGGTGTTGAAATCGTCGGCGGCGCTGCTGTTGGACAGCTCGCGCTGAAGCCGCTCGAAATCAGTCTCCGGCGTGTTGTATTTCAGGTCACGAGCAACCTTGGTCTGCTTTGCCTTAGCTCGGCCGCGGCCCATTGGGACCCCCTCGCGCAATAACGGAGCGGCCCGACATGCAGGCGGCTCCGATCTGTGTGTGTCTAATTGTCCTGCCAACACTTTACCGTGCCCCGCGCCGGGCCGCTGGTAGGCCCTTCCTTGCCGCGGTTCTCACCGCCCTCCGCTGCGCAGGCGCTCCACCGCCAGCCGTCCCGCACCGACGCCGTCGACGTCCGGGACCGAGTCCGCGTCGATCACCGCCGCCACCGCCGACTCGCCACCGGTGGTCAGTTCGGTGCCGGCGGGCAGGGCTCGTTTCACCAGCGCCAAGGCGATCGGACCGTCATCGACGTGGTCGACGACGGAGCCCAGCCGCCCCACCGCGCGGCCTCCGGCCAGCAGCGGATCGCCGGTCACCGGACGGTCCGCGGACCCGTCCAGGTGCACGAGCACCAGCATGCGGGGCGGTTTCCCGAGATTGTGGACGCGCGCGACGGTCTCCTGGCCGCGATAGCAGCCCTTGTCCAGGTGCACTGCACCCACACCGGGGCCGCCGATCCAGCCGATCTCGTGCGGAATGGTGCGCTCGTCGGTGTCAACGCCCAGGCGCGGGCGGATGGCGGCCACCCGGTGCGCCTCGTAGGCCCACACGCCGGCCCTGGTGACGCCCGCGGCGGTCAGCGCGGCGATCCAGTCGCCCTTGGAGGTCCGCGGCACCAGCAGGTCGTATTCGCCGGGGTGGGTGCCGCGCAGGAATCCGCCCGCGGGCAGCGGTACCGCGGTCCACGGGGCCGGCAGCGCCTCGACCCCGAGAGCGCTCAGCACGTCGGGCCCGGACAGACCGGGGCCCAGCAGTGAGAGCACCGCCACGTCGGCGGGGTCGACGGTGACATCGGCCCAAAAGATCATCTTGCGCAGGAAGGCCAGCAGCGGCTCGCCGCGCCACGGTTCGGTGTCCAGCACGGTGACTCCGTCGAGCTCGGTCTGGATCCAGTGATCTTCGACACGACCTTGCCCGTCCAGGCTCAGATTCTGTGCGACAGCCCCGTCGGGCAGGTCACTGACGTGCTGGCTGGAGATGGTGTGCAACCAGCTGCGGCGCTCCGGGCCGGTCAGTTGCAGAACCGCGCGGTGCGAGCGGTCCACCACGACGGCGGCGCGCTGGGCGGCGCGTTGTTCGCCGAACGGGTCGCCGAAATGCCAGACGGCGCCGGCGTCGGGTCCGGTTTCAGGTGCGGGAACTGCAGACATACCGCCACCTTACGGCGGTTACGCTCGGGCCATGACTGCCCGATCCGCGGATGTGGTGGTGGATCTCGACGGCGTCCGGCATGGGCCCGCGGCCCCGCTGATACGGGCCGCCGATCCGGTGCTGACCCGAGGCGACGGTGTCTTCGAGACCATGCTGCTGCGCGCCGGTCGTCCGTGTCTGCTGGACGCCCATCTGGCGCGTCTGGAGCACTCCGCGTCGGTCACCGGGCTGCCCGGGCCGGACCCGGACCGCTGGCGTGCGGCGGTGGATATCGCGGCCGTGCAGTGGGGCCGATCCGCGGACGGTGTGCTGCGGCTGGTGCACGGGCGGGGGGCGTCGTTCGTGACCGTATCTGCGGTGCCGGCCCGCGCCGTCGCGGCCCGCCGGGGCGGGCTGGCTGCGGTGACGCTGGACCCCGGTCCGCGCGGTGCGCTGACGGGCGCGAAATCGTTGTCCTATGCGCTCAATGTCGCTGCGCTGCGCGAGGCGGCGCGCCGCGGCGCCGGCGACGCGATTTTCGTCGACCACGACGGGTGGGTGCTGGAGGGGCCGCGCTCCTCGGTGGTGATCGCGGAGAGCGAAATTCTGCTGAGCCCGCCGCCGACGCTGCCGATCCTGGCCGGCACCACGGTCGCCGCGCTGTTCGAGATCGCGCCGCGCAGCGCCTACCGGCCGCTGTGTGTGGCGGATCTCCTTGCCGCCGAGGGGGTTTGGCTACTCTCAGCGGTGACGCTCGGCGCGCGTGTGCACACCCTCGACGGGGTGGCGCTGCCGCCGGCGCCGGCCGCCGGCGAGCTGGCCCGTCTGGTGGACCTCGCGGTGTCGCGCTAAATCGGTTGTCGGGTCACGGTTTCGGGAGTACGGTCGCTCGTACACAGGAGAGGAGGTGGTCCGAGAAATTGAGTGACATACGGACAAGTGAGGTGGCTGCTAGCTAGCAGCACCAGGAGTGTGACGGAGCTCTTGGCTCTTTCGCACATGCGCATCGTGCATCCTGCGAGCGCTGGCGAATTCCAAGCAGCCACCCGGCCCCCGAGCCCTTGGTTGGTCCAACCAAGAACAACGGCTCGGGGGCTGCTCCGTGTCCGGGGCCGGTCAGCGGGTCGGCGGCGCGGGCGCCAGCGATCGGCAGGCCTGCATGGCGCCGTCCCAGGTGCTCTGATCGATTCCCGGTGGGGCCGGCGGTGTCCCGCCATTTCCGGGCGACCCGGATGGCGGCGGACCGTCCGGCTGACCACCGGGGCCCGGCGGTGCGCCGTCGGGTGGTGCGGGCACGCCGTGGTCGGACAGGCACTGCTCGAACGCGGCGTGATCGGGGGCCGCGGCGGCCTCCGACGAGCACGCCACCGCCGCGGCCAACAACGCCGCCCCGGCAACGCCGAGGACGGCGGTGCGCAGCGATGACTTGGTCATGTTCTCCTCCTCTACGGATCAGGTGCGATCGACGTTAAGGAGGCAATCTGGGCGGCAGATGGCAGCGAGCTTGGTGCCGGCTATGTCTTGACGGTCAGCCGATGAAGCGGACCAGCCGAGCCGACAGGTGCGGCACCAGGCCGCCGTCGGCGTCCACCCGCTCCTCGACATAGGCGAGGTCACCGCCCTCGACGATCCCGTAGAGCCGTTTGGCGCCGCCGACGAGCGCGCCGGACTTGCTGCGGGCCAGGGCGTCGGTGGCCAGCTCCCAGGACGCCTGGTTGAGGGGGCTGCCGTAGAACAGTTCGACGAAGCCCGCCGAATGGGCGAGCAGCAGCTCGATGGCCTGGGTTTCGTCGAGATCGGACGGGTCGTTGACGAACCGCCAATATCCGGTCTCGCGGAGGTCGGGTGCCTGGAAGTCTCCGCCCTCGGTCAACCGCCAGGACCGGGAATCCCAGTTCAGGTAGTCGCCGCCGTCGTGGGAGACGATGATCTGCTGTCCGAAGCGGTAGTCACCGTCGGCATCGTGGCCCTCGCCCTCACCGCGCCACACGCCGACGAGCGGCAACAGGGCCAGCAGGGCGGGATGCAGGTCGGCGCCCGCGCGCAGATTCGCGGTGTCCGCGGCGATCGGCAGGTCGTCGAAGGCGGGGATGTTGCGGGCCGCGGTGATCTTGGCCCGCTCCAGCGCAGAGGCGACCGCCCGGTCACCCGAGCCGGGAACGACTGCGTCGCTGTCGGAGCTCACCCCTCGTCGGTGACGAGCCGATAGACGGCGTACAGCGCAAACCAGGTGATGACGACGACGGCCACCACGAGAAGGAATTCGAAGAACAACACCACGGAAAAGATCCTAACCGCCAGAGGTCACCGCGCTCGAGTCGAGGCCCGAGCGCGGTGACCGGTGGAGTGATTGAGTGCCCTTGGCCTAGGCGACCTTGACGTCGATCTCGTGGATGCCGGCACCGGTGGGGGCGATGCTGGCATCGCCGTTGCCGGCGGGGGACAGCGCACGCAGCGTCCAGTTGCCGGGGGCGGCGAAGAACCGGAAGTCACCGGTGGCCGACGCGACGACCTCCGCGGTGAATTCGTCGGAGCCGTCCAGCAGGCGCACGAACGCACCGCCTACGGCCTGGCCGGAGCCGTCCACGACACGGCCGGTGATGACCGTTTCCTTCTCCAGGTCGACGCCGGCGGGCAACGTCAGTCCTTGCTTCGGTGCAGAGCACATATCAACTTCCCAACTCGATCGGGGCACCCACGAGGGAGCCGTATTCCGTCCAACTACCGTCGTAGTTCTTGACGTTCTTATGACCCAGCAGCTCCTGCAGCACGAACCAGGTGTGCGAGGAACGCTCACCGATGCGGCAGTAGGCGATGGTCAGCTTGTCGCCGTCCAGACCGGCCTCGGCGTACAGCTTGGCCAGGTCTTCGTCGGACTTGAAGGTGCCGTCCTCGTTGGCCGCCTTGCTCCACGGCACGCTGATGGCGGTGGGGATGTGGCCGGCGCGCTGGCTCTGCTCCTGCGGCAGATGCGCCGGGGCCAGGATCTTGCCGGAGAACTCGTCGGGGGAGCGGACGTCGACCAGGTTCTTCTCACCGATCGCGGCGATGACCTCGTCGCGGAAGGCGCGGATGTCGTTGTTGGGAGCTGCGGCACTGTACGAAGTAGCAGTACGGGCCGCGACTTCTGTCACCAGGGGGCGCCCGTCGAGCTCCCACTTCTTGCGTCCGCCGTCGAGCAGCTTGACGTCCTCGTGCCCGTACAGCTTGAAGTACCAGTAGGCGTAGGCGGCGAACCAGTTGTTGTTGCCGCCGTACAGGATGACGGTGTCGTCATTGGCGATGCCCTTGTCGGACAACAGCTTCGAGAACTGCTGCTGGTCGACGAAGTCGCGCTTCACCTGATCCTGCAGCTCGGTCTTCCAATCCAGGCGCACGGCGCCCTGGATGTGACCGCCCTCGTAGGCGGACGTGTCCTCGTCGACCTCGACGAAGACCGTTTTCGGTGCGTCGAGATTGCTCTCGGCCCAGTCGGTGGAGACCAGGACGTCGGAGCGTGCCATGAAGTGGTTCCTTTCGGTTGTGTGGTGCGTGAAGGTCAGGCGGGAACGCGGCGGAACCGCGCGACGAGCGGGTAGATCTGGCAGCCCAGGCAGATGCCGAAGGCCGCGTTGAGAAATGCGGCGAACAGTGCGAAGCCGGTGGCGATCAGGCCGGCCGGCGCAACGTTCAGCGCGAAGCCGGCGGTGCCGACGGCTCCGAAGACGAATCCGACCAGCTGCGCGAACTGCAGTGGAGCGACCGGTTCGCGCTCGGTGACCGGGCCCAGCCGCGGTGCGATGAACGTGGCGAACACCGCGCCGTAGGGGTGTCGCCGTGGACCCCGTGCGGCACCGATGGCGAAAACCACCGTCTGCAGACCCAGGATGGTGGCGGAGGCGGGCACGCTCACCGCCGAGACGAGCAGGGTGACGATCAGGACGGCCGTGGTGATCCAGGCGACGAACCGGGGTCCGCGGACGTCCACCTGGTCGGTATCGACTGACATGTGAATGCTCCTGTTGCTTGGCTGGGCTGGGCTGGCAGACCACGAAGGCGCCGGGTGAAAGCGGCGCACCAAGATGAGGGCGCGGCTATCAGCAGCTACAACAACAGCAACAACCCGCGGTGCGGCACAGATCAACTGCGCGGCGTTTGGTGAGCAGCAGCTCAAGACGGGCGGTCACGACGCACACAATACCCGTAGGGACCGGCATCAAGCCAATAGCGGTTCGAGCGCCGAGCGCAGGTCAGCGGCTTTCGGGACGCCGGTGGTCCGGTACCGCGGCCGCCCGTCGCCGCCGAAGATGACAGTGGTCGGCAGGGACAACACCGAAAGCCTGCGCGCAGCTTCGGGATTCTCGTCCATATCGATCTCGACATGGGCCACCGCCGGAAGGTCGGCACACACCTGGTCGACGACTCGGCGCACCGCCGCACACGGGCCGCACCACGTCGCGGTGAAATGCAGGATGGTCGGTCCGGTGGTGGACAGGCCGAGTCCGCTGGTGTCGATATCGGAGGCCTCGGCCGCAGCCCGCATCATCCCCGACCGCAGCGTGATCATCTTGCCCACCAGGTACCCGATGCCGAGCACCGCGATCACGATCACGATGACGAGCGTCAGCGAGGTGTTCATGACTGTCTGAACTCGTCCAGTCGCACGGTCAATCCCTCCGTGATGCCCTCGACGATGATGTCGGATCCGCGGGCGCCCGCCGTCGTGGGCGTCAGGCCGAACGGCAACCGCTGACCCGGGATGCGGGTACTGAACGCCTTCAGCACGGCGGCGGTCTTGTCCTCGGGTACCGCCTCGTCCGCGGTGCCGGGGCCGGTCAGCACCCCGGTTGCGGTCAGGACCAGCGTGCTGCCGTCGGGATCGGCGACCGTCAGGTCGACCGCGACGCTGACCCGCTCGTCCAGGTCCGCGGCCGTCGGGGTGCCGGTGAACACCAGATCCTTGCCGCTGGAGATGCCCGACTCGGTGACGCCCTTGAGGCCGTCCTCGGTCTCCCGGGTGGGTGCCTCGACCAACAGGTCCTTGATGCCCATGAACTTTCCGACGTGCGTCGAGTCGATGATGATCCGGGCCTCGGCGACGCCGACCGGCAGCGTGGCGTCCGGGCCGATCAGCCAGGTCGAGTCCACCAGGTCGATCGAGTGCAGCGTCGCCTCCAGCGACACCTTGCCGGTCACCGGGTGCGGCACGCCGTTGGCGCGGATCTCGATCTCGCGGTAGCGATGCGCGCGTGCCTGGGTGATGAACGGGAATCCCAGGATGCTGGCCCACGGGTCGAAGTGCAGCTGCGCGGCGGTGCGCACGCTGCGGGCCAGCCGGTATTCGGCGTAGATGGCCGCGCCGAAATCGGTTCCGACGGCGCCGAGAACCACCGCCAGGATCGTGGCGAGGACACCGGTCAGCAGCTTGCGCACCGCCACATTCTGTCGCACCCACCGGGGCGCCGGGCGGACACCTACCGGTTCCGGTCTGCTAACCAGCAGGTAGCACGGTATCGTGATGCGATCGTCGGTCGTAACGGCCACGTGTCAACCATGAATCTGGAAGATGACCTCCGACACCGATGTCCCGGGGATGATCCAGGACTCAGGAGGACATTTTGGAACTACTACTTCTGACCGTTGACCCGCACCCGGACACTGTGCTGCCTTCGCTGTCGCTGCTGGCGCACAACGTACGGACGGCACCGACCGAAGTATCCTCCCTGCTCGAAGCCGGAACGGCCGACATTGCGATCGTCGACGCGCGCACCGACCTGGCCGCCGCGCGTGGCCTGTGTCGCCTGTTGGGCACCACCGGGACCTCGATCCCCGTGGTGGCTGTGGTGAATGAAGGCGGCCTGGTCGCCGTCAACGTGGAATGGGGACTCGACGAGATCCTGCTGCCCGGTACCGGGCCCGCCGAGATCGACGCGCGGCTGCGGCTGTTGGTCGGTCGTCGCGGCGGGGTCGCCGACCAGGAGAGCGTGGGCAAGGTGACGCTCGGCGAGCTCGTCATCGACGAGGGCACCTACACCGCGCGGCTGCGCGGGCGCCCGCTCGATCTCACCTACAAGGAGTTCGAACTCCTCAAGTACCTGGCCCAGCACGCGGGCCGGGTGTTCACCCGGGCCCAGCTGCTGCAGGAGGTCTGGGGGTACGACTTCTTCGGCGGCACCCGCACCGTCGACGTGCACGTGCGACGGCTGCGTGCCAAGCTCGGGCCCGAGTACGAATCGTTGATCGGGACCGTCCGCAACGTCGGGTACAAAGCGGTTCGGCCGGCGCGTGGGCGCACGCCGGCCCCGGCGGCCGATGATCTCGATGACGCCGACGACTACGACGGCGAGCTCGACGGGGACCTTGGCGAATCCGACTTCGGTTCGGCCGCAGGTTCGTTCGGCCCGCTGCACAGCCAGTGATCGAATGGCGCACCGGGCTGTCCACCGAGGATAGGGCCGCGATCACCGACATCGTCACGTCGGCGACCGCACGCGACGGCGTCGCCCCGGTCGGTGATCAGGTACTGCGTGAGCTGGGCCGCGACGACACCCGGCACCTGCTCGCTCGCGACGGTGACACGGTGCTCGGCTATCTGAACCTCGCGCCGGGCATGGCCGAGGCCGTGGTCCATCCCGACGCCCGGCGCCGCGGTATCGGAACCGAGTTGGTTCGCACCGGGCTCGCCGAAGGCGGGCCGCAGACCCGGATCTGGGCGCACGGAGATCTACCGGCCGCCCGGGGCCTGGCCTCCGCGCTGGGGCTGCTCCCGGTCCGGGAGCTACTGCAGATGCGGCGAGCGCTCAACGACCTTCCACCCGTCGCTGGGACGCACGAGATCCGCACCTATGCCGGACGCGACGACGACACCGAGTTGTTGCGGGTCAACAACGCGGCCTTCTCCTGGCATCCCGAGCAGGGGGGCTGGACCGAGGCCGACATCGACGAGCGCCGCGCCGAACCGTGGTTCGATCCCGCCGGACTGTTCCTGGCCTTTGAAGGGCCGCGGCTGTTGGGTTTTCACTGGACGAAGGTCCATTCCCGGGATCTCGGCGAGGTGTACGTCGTCGGCGTGGACCCCGACGCGCAGGGACGCGGCCTCGGTGCCGAGTTGACGTTGCTGGGGCTGCATCATCTCGCCGCGCGACTGGGCCCCGAGGCCGATGTCACGCTGTACGTGGAGGGCGACAACACCGCCGCGGTGAAAACCTATCGGCGGCTGGGGTTTGTCGTCTACAGCGCCGATGTCGCCTATGCCGGCAGCTCAGGTGCAGCAGTGGGGATCGAGCACCGCGCATAGCGCGGCGACGGCGTCGCGACGGGCTGTATGAAACACATTCATGCCGCGCCGCTGGGACTCCACCAAGCCCGCCTTCCGGAGCTGGGAGAGATGATGACTGACGGTCGACTCGGCGAGCCCGAGGGCGCGGGCGAGATCGCTGCTGTTCTCCTCGTCGGCCGAACTGCTGAACAGTAGGGACATCAGCTTGACCCGCGCCGGGTCGGCGAGAGCCTTCAGGCGCAGGGCGATCTCCAGCGCCGCCTGATCGCCCATCGGGCCCGCGGCCACGGGTGCGCAACACACCGGCGCGGACATGTCGACCAGCGGTAGTGACTTCGGCATGACGTCAACTGTACCCATGGCATTGACATATGTCGAAAAGGTGGCATCCTGATGTCGGCGCGCCAATTCGATATAAGTCACACAGGTATGGAGGTATCTGAAATGTCCCGTGTTCAGCTCGCTCTCAACGTCGATGACCTCGATGAGGCCATCACGTTCTACTCCACGCTCTTCAACACCGAACCGGCCAAACGGAAGGACGGCTACGCGAACTTCGCGATCGCCGATCCGCCGCTGAAGCTGGTTCTGTTCCAGAATCCCGGTCAGGGCGGCACCATCAACCATCTCGGTGTCGAGGTGGAATCCAGTGCCACGGTGCACTCCGAGATCGCCCGACTCAGCGCTGAGGGCATGTTCACCGATGAGGAGATCGGCGCCACGTGTTGCTTTGCCAAGCAGGACAAGGTCTGGGTGACCGGCCCGGCCGGCGAGCGGTGGGAGGTCTACACCGTGCTGGCCGATTCGGAGTCGTTCGGGACCAGCCCGCAGCATTCCGACGATCGCGGTCCCGAAGGCGAAACCTGCTGCGGCAGTGTGGCCCCGGCGAGCGATGATGACAAGGTGGGGGTGACCGCGGGCTGCTGCTAGCCCACCGCGGCGGCACCGGAAGCGGTGAGCGCCTTCAGTGCGGGGATGCCGACAGGTTCGGTCGCCAGTAGCGGTACGACTGCTACCCGACCGGCCTGTTCGGCTCTCACCGTGTCGATCTCGACCAGTTCGGCAACCGCCCTGCGGCGAAGCAAGGGTGAGGTGGGGCGCGCGGCGGCAAGCGAGTTGTCGATGACCCACGCCCACGGGTGTATCTGTGCGCGTTCGAGTTCGCGCTGCAGGCCCGCTGCTTCGAGCACCGGGGTCGTCTCGGCCAGCGTGACGATGATGACCTTGGTCAGCTCAGGATCCTGCAACCGCATCAGCGGGGTGGTGAAGTGCCGGTCGCCCAATTGTCGGGCGATCTCGCGGTGGTAGGAGCCGGTGGCATCCAGCAGCAACAGCGTGTGGCCGGTCGGGGCGGTGTCGACGACCACGAATGTGTTGCGTGATTCGCCGATGGCACGCGAGAAGGCCTGGAACACGGCGACTTCCTCGGTGCAGGGCGAACGGAGATCCTCTTCGAGCAGTGCCTTTCCCCGGTCGTCGAGGGCGGCGCCTTTGGTGGCCAGCACATGATCGCGGTAGGCGCGGGTCGCCTCGACCGGGTCGATGCTGGAGACGTGCAGGTTGTCCATGCTGCCGTGCAGCATGTCGGCGAGGTGGCCGGCGGGATCCGTGGTGGTCAGATGCACGGAATGGCCACGCTCGGCCAGGGCGACGGCGATGGCGGCGGCAATGGTGGTCTTGCCGACGCCACCCTTTCCCATGCACATGATCAAGCCGTGGTCGCCACGGGCGAGTTCGTCGACCAGAGCGGCCAGCGGGGCATCGGCCACGTCCAGGGCAATGTCCTCGGCGGCGGCCGGTGCGCCCGGCTCGCGGCTGAACAGTGACGTGAGTGCGTCGAGTCCGACGATGTTCGTGGTTTTGAGATCCACCAGATCCGTGGGCAGTGAACGAAGTTCCTCGGGCAGATCGGCGATGGCGCGCTGCTCGCGGGTGCGGATCGCCTCGGCGAGCGGGTCGCCGTCGGTGGCAGCGGCGGGCAGCACCCCGTTGATCACGACGTACTGGTGGGTGAGCCCTATTGCCGCGAGTTCACGGTGTGTACGGGTGATTTCGGCCAGGGTGGACCTTTGCGCGCGAGCGACGAGCACCAAGCGGGTGCGCTGCGGGTCGGCCAGGGCCGCCACGGCCCCGGCGTAGAGCGCGCGCTGTTTGTCGAGTCCGGACAGCGGCCCCAGGCACGAGGCGTCGCCCTTGCCCTCGTTGAGAAAGTCGGTCCACGAGCCGGGCAGTTGCAGCAGCCGGATGGTGTGCCCGGTCGGCGCGGTGTCGAACAGCACATGATCGAACTGCGCCATCGGGCCGTCCGAATCGGTGAGCAGTTCGGTGAATTCGTTGAAGGAGGCGATCTCGGTGGTACACGACCCGGAGAGCTGCTCGGTGATCGATTGTATTTCCTTGTCGGGCAACAGGCCGCGCACCGGAGAGATGATGCGCTCGCGATACGCCTCGGCGGCCTGATCCGGGTCGATTTCCAGGGCCGACAGGCCTTCGATAGCGGGGATGTCGGTGACGGTGTTGCCGATGGTCAGCCCGAAGACCTGGCCCACGTTGGACGCCGGGTCCGTGCTGACCAGCAGCACCCGCCTGCCCTGGCGAGCCAGGTGGATCGCGGACGCGCAGGCGATCGAGGTCTTGCCGACCCCGCCCTTGCCGGTGAAGAACAGGAACCGCGGGGACGCCGCCAGGAACTTCACGAGTTCAGCAACAACCCGAGTCGTCGGAAGCGCTGCTGCCACAGCAGCTGTCGCCGAGCAGGTTCGGTGCGGCCACCTCGACTCCGGCCCAGGTGGCGAGCTGGTTGCGATCGGGATAGCGGCCCGTCATCGCGGTGACGCCATCGACCAGAACCAACGGTAGGCCGCCGGATCCGGCGACCTGAAGAAATGCGCGCACGGTCTCGTTCTCGGCGAAGGAGCCCGGCTCGCTGGCCAGGTTGTAGCGGGTGACATCGCCGCCGCGGCCGGCGACGAAATCCAGGTCGGCGGAGAACATCACCAGTGCTTGATCCACATCCTCGCCGCAGACACCGGTCGCACAACACAGCGCGGGTTCGAATACTTCAACCTTGCTCATCGGACTGTCTCCTTCAGTTGGGCGAGAAGCTCGTTGACCCGGATCGCGATGTCATCGCGCACCAGGCGCATGCGTTCGATGCCGTCGATACCGCGCTCGGAGGGCTCGTCGGTGTCCCAGTTCTGGAATTCGGTGCCGGGGACGGGTTCCAGCCGTGCCTCACTGCCCAGAATCACGACCACGTCGACATCTCGAACACGCTGTGGATCGACCGGTTTCGGTGTCTCGCCGCTGATGTCTATCCCGACTTCGAGCAGACTCTCCGCCGAGAGTGCGTTGACCGCCGCAGCGGGTTTGGTGCCGGCGGAATATACGTCCACGTCGTCGCCGGCGAGTTGGCGCATCAGCCCGGCGGCCATCTGCGATTTGCCACCGTTCTTCGCGCAGACGAACAGCACGGCGGGTTTCCGGGTCACTTCTTCTCCTCGGTCACGGCGGGGGCCCGGTTCGTGAATCGCCCGCGCAGCGCCAGGGACACGTACACCAGGGCGACCAGCACGGGGACTTCGATGAGGGGGCCGACGACCCCGGCCAGCGCCTGGCCGGATGTCACACCGTAGGTGGCGATGGCCACCGCGATGGCCAGCTCGAAGTTGTTGCCGGCAGCGGTGAACGCCAGCGTCGTGGTGCGCTCGTAGCCCAGGCCTATCGCGGCTCCGAGGAGGAACCCGCCGCCCCACATGATGGCGAAGTAGGCCAACAGTGGCAGCGCGATCCGGGCGACGTCCCACGGGCTGGAGATGATCTGATCACCCTGCAGCGCAAAGAGGATCACGATGGTGAACAGCAGACCGTAGAGCGCCCACGGGCCGATCTTCGGCAGGAAGCGAGATTCATACCACTCACGGCCCTTGGCCTTTTCGCCGTACCGGCGGGTGAGGAAGCCGGCCACCAGAGGGATGCCGAGGAAGATGAGCACCGACTTGGCTATCTGCCACACCGACGTATCGATGGTGGTCTGCTCCAGGCCGAGCCAGCCCGGCAGCACGGAGAGATAGAACCAGCCCAGTGCCGCGAACATGAAGACCTGGAACACCGAGTTGATCGCCACCAGCAGCGCGGCGGCCTCCCGGTCACCACAGGCCAGGTCGTTCCAGATGATCACCATGGCGATGCAGCGGGCGAGGCCGACGATGATCAGTCCGGTGCGGTACTCGGGCAGGTCCGGGAGCATCAGCCACGCCAGTGCGAACATCAACGCGGGACCGAACACCCAGTTCAGTACCAGCGAGGACAGCAGCAGTTTGCGGTCGCCGGTCACCGAGTCGAGGCGGTCGTAGCGCACCTTGGCCAGCACCGGGTACATCATCACCAGCAGGCCGATGGCGATCGGGAGCGAGACGCCGTCGAGTTCCACGGCTCCGAGCGCATTGCCCAGGCCGGGAACGAGCCTACCGAGCAGCAGGCCGGCCACCATGGCGATGCCGATCCAGACGGGCAGCATGCGATCCAGCGCGGACAGTTTCTTGACCACCGGGGACTGATCGGCGGTGGTGGGGGTGGTGCTCATTGCACGGTCTCCTCGGCACAGGCATCGGATGGTGTGGGGGTTCCGCTCTCGACCTGCAGGATGATCGAAAGCTGGTGTAGTGCTTCGGGAATGGCCCGGTAGTACACCCACGAGCCGCGCCGCTGGCTGTCCAGGATTCCGGCGGAGCGAAGCACCTTGAGATGGTGGGAGATGGTCGGCTGGGAAAGATCGAACGTGCTGGAGATGTCGCAGACGCAGGCTTCGCCGCCGGCACTGCTGGCGATCAGGCTCAGCAGGCGCAGCCGGACCGGATCGCCGAGGGCCTTGAACATCTGGGCAAGTGGCGCACATGCGCTCTCGTCGAGTGCTGCGCGTCCGATGGGCGGGCCGACCTGAATCAGTGACAGCCACTTCGACATTTATCTATATTGACATCGATCGAATCCGGACACAACACACCGGGCCCGCGGCATACCTACGCGTGCACCGGCACCTCGAGCTCGGCGAGCAGGACGCGGACCCGTCGCTCGATCTCGTCGCGGATCGGCCTGACCGCGTCGACACCCTGGCCGTGCGGGTCTTCGAGCACCCACTCCTCGTAGCGGCGGCCCGGGAAGATCGGACAGGCATCGCCGCAACCCATGGTGATGATCGCGTCGGCTGCCTGCACGATCTCGTCCGTCCACGGCTTGGGGTACTCACGGGAGATGTCGATGCCCCGTTCGGCCATGGCGGCGACCGCGGCGGGGTTCACTTCGTCGCCGGGTTCAGAACCGCCCGACCATGCGACCGCGGCATCGCCGGCGAGGTGGGTGAAGAAGCCCAGCGCCATCTGCGAGCGGCCGGCGTTGTGGGTGCACAGGAACAGCACGATCGGCTTTCCGTCGTTGGCCTTGCCCTCGACCTTGGCCAGTGCGCGCAGGCGTTGGCGGGCGAAGCGCTCGGCGAGCAGGGGAAGAAAGTTGGGCACGCTGGCGCGGCCGGCGAACTGCTCGTAGGACGTGTGCAGGAACAGCTCGATCGTCTCGGTGCCGAACATGCTCTCGAAGTCCTTCTGAAGCCGTGTTGCGGCCGTCTTCAGGGCCAGTCGCTGGTCGATCGACAGGTCGTGACGCACGTGCGGATGGCTCTCGGTGATGTTGTCGCTCATGTGCTTCTCCCGAATCAGAGGGGTTGGAGGGTGGGTGTGAGGCGGTCGATGCGGTCGGTGAGTTCGTGCACCGCGTCGTCGAAAGCGGCCGGCAGGGCGGTCCGTGCAGGATCGCGGATCGACCAGTGGATGCGGGTGAGCGCGGGCGGCAACTCTTCGTGAGCGTTGTCGCACACCGCGATCACGAGATCCGACGGAGTCAGAATCTCGTCGAGATGCCGGGGTGTGGTCGGACGCAGGTCGAGGTTGTTGCGCCGCGCCGCGTCCACGGCGCCGGGGTGTACCTGCCGGGCCGGTTGTGTGCCGGCCGAGGTGGCCGGCACTGGGCTGTGCCGGTTCCAGATGGCCGCGGCCAGCTGGCTGCGAGCGGAATTCTGGGTGCACACGAAGACCACGCGATGTGCCCGATGGCTCACCGACGGAACCAGGGTCTCGAGCGCGGCGTGATTGAGCCTGAGATACATGCGTCGGCGGTCGGCCTCCGAGCGGGACCTCTCGACGACACGAGCGCGCTCCAGCACCTTCAGGTGGTGCGCCAACAGGTTGGAGGGCATCGACAGCATTGCCTGCAGTTCGGACGGTGAGGCGTCGGCGCCGAGCAGGTGATCGACGATGGCCAGTCGTGCCGGATCGGCGAGCGCGCCGAACACGGCAACCCGGTCAATAGTCCCGTTCAACTCAGTAGACATTGACTCAATCAGTACTGAGTCAATTCGCTGGTGTCAACACCTCGGGCGTGTTCTTCCCGGTCGGCCCTTGTCGGTTCATCTCTCGTTCACCATCCATAGGGCATCGGTTCACGGGCGGCCCCTAGGTTCACAGCCGAGCGGCGAAAGATCTGCTCGACGCGACATGCGTTTCCTCCCCCCATATCCGTATCTGAAGGAGCTTCGTGAAGGCCAAACGAACTGGTGCCGCGCTGAGCATGTTGGCCGCCGGTACCCTGCTGCTGTCCGCGTGTGGAAGCGACAACAACGCCTCTTCGTCGGGGTCGGGAGACACCGGTTCTGCTCCGGCCGGCGATTGCGGCGGCAAGGAAGCACTGAAGGCCAGTGGTTCATCTGCGCAGGCCAATGCCATGACGCGCTTCATCAACGCCTACGAGAAGGACTGCCCCGGGTTCACGCTGAACTACACCTCCAGTGGTTCGGGTGCCGGTGTGTCGGAGTTCCTCGGCGGACAGACCGACTTCGGCGGCTCCGACTCGCCGCTGAGCGCGGACAAGGGTGAGTACGAAAAGGCCAAGGAGCGTTGCGGCGGCAGTGACGCCTGGAATCTGCCGGCAGTGTTCGGCCCCATCGCCATCACGTACAACGTCGAAGGCGTCGACGGCCTGGTGCTCGACGGCCCGACCGCGGCGAAGATCTTCAACGGCACCGTCAAGACCTGGGACGCCCCGGAGATCGCGGCCCTGAACGAAGGCGTGACGCTGCCCGCACAACCCATCAATGTGGTCTTCCGCAGCGATGAGTCCGGAACCACCGACAACTTCCAGAAGTACCTGGACGCGGCGTCCGCCGGTGCGTGGGGCAAGGGTGCCGGCAAGTCGTTCGCCGGTGGAGTCGGTGAAGGCGCCAAGGGCAACGAGGGCACCTCGGCCGCCATCGGCAGCACCCCGGGCTCGATCACCTACAACGAATGGTCGTTCGCCAAGGCCCAGAACCTGTCGATCGCCAAGATCATCACGTCGGCGGGTCCGGAGCCGGTTGAGCTCAGCACGGAGTCTGCCGGCGTCGCCATCGACGGCGTCAAGTTCAAGGGCGAGGGCAACGACCTGGTGCTCGACACCACGACGTTCTACACCCCGACCGAGCCGGGTTCCTACCCGATCATGCTCGCCGCGTACGAGATCGTCTGCTCGGAGTACCCCGATCCCGAGGTGGCCACCGCGGTCAAGGCGTTCATGCACTCGGCGCTCGGCAACGGGCAGACCGGGCTTGAGGACAACGGCTACATCCCGGTGCCCGAGGCGTTCAAGACCCGCCTGACCGAGGCCGTCGATGCCATCAACGCGACCAGCTAAGTAGCCACATCAGACATGGCCGTGACACCGGACTCGACCGCGGTGAGCTCGTCGGCAACCCCGACGAGCTCACCGCAGATCGGGGATAATCCCCAAATGCCCACCACACCCATGAAGGAGTCGGCGTTGAAGCGGGGTGAGGGGCGCTGGGGAGACAAGATCTTCAAGTCCATCGCCATCGCGGCCGGCGCCACCATCATCGGGGCAATCGCGTTGATGGCGCTCTTCCTCATCATCAAGGCGGTCCCGTCGCTGCAGGCCAACCAGGCCAACTTCTTGTTCAGCACCGAGTTCCTGACCAGCGATTCGGACAATCTGCGCTTCGGCATCCGTGATCTGTTCATGGTGACGGTGCTCAGCTCGGTGTTCGCCTTGGTCATCGCCGTCCCCATTGCCATCGGGATCGCGGCCTTCCTGACCAATTACGCGCCCAAGCAGCTGGCGCGGCCGTTTGCGATGCTGGTCGATCTGCTGGCGGCGGTGCCCTCGATCGTCTTCGGTCTCTGGGGCATCTTCGTGCTGGCGCCGTGGCTCACCCCGGTGGCCACGTTCCTCAACGAGAACCTCGGTTGGTTCTTCCTGTTCTCCCAGGGCAACGTGTCGCTGGCCGGAGGCGGAACCATTTTCACCGCGGGCATCGTGCTCGCAGTGATGATTCTGCCGATCATCACCTCGGTGACTCGCGAGGTTTTCGCGCTGACCCCCCGCGGTCACGTGGAGGCCGCGCAGGCCCTCGGTGCCACCAAGTGGGAAGTCATCCGGATGACGGTGTTCCCGTACGGGCGCAGCGGAATGATCGCGGCGTCCATGCTGGGCCTGGGCCGCGCGCTGGGTGAGACGATCGCCATCCTGATCATCCTGCGCACCGCCGCGCAGGCGGGCAGCTGGTCGCTGTTCGACGGCGGTTACACGTTCGCATCCAAGATCGCCTCGGCCGCAGCGGAGTTCAGCGCTCCGCTACCGACAGGTGCATATATCGCCGCCGGATTCGTGCTCTTCGCGCTGACCTTCGTGGTCAACGCGCTGGCGCGGGCCGCGGCCGGCGGAAGGGTCAGTGGAGGATGACGGTCACATTCGACGAGTCGGTGAAGGCACCCACCTTCCACCCACTCAGCGCCAGCCGCAAGATCAAGAACAACGTCGCGACAACGCTGTTCACCGCGTCGTTCGTGGTCGCCATGATCCCACTGGCGTGGCTGCTCTACACCGTGCTGTCCAAGGGTTTCACCGCGATCATCTCCTCGACCTGGTGGACCAACTCCCTTGCCGGCGTGCTGCCGGAAGAGATGGCCGGCGGCGTGTATCACGCGATCTACGGCACCGTGATCCAGGCGGCCATCGCCGCGGTGCTGTCGGTGCCGCTGGGTGTGATGGCGGCGGTGTACCTGGTCGAGTACGGCCGTGGCCGGTTCGCCAAGGTCACCACGTTCATGGTCGACATCCTGGCCGGTGTGCCATCGATCGTGGCCGCACTCTTCATCTTCGCACTGTGGATTTCCACGCTGGGCTTCGAGCAGAGCGCCTTCGCCGTCTCGCTGGCCCTGGTGCTGTTGATGCTGCCGGTGGTTGTGCGCAACACCGAGGAGATGCTGAAGCTGGTCCCCGACGAACTGCGCGAAGCGTCCTACGCGTTGGGCATTCCGAAGTGGAAGACCATCGCGCGGGTCGTGGTGCCCACGGCCTTGCCGGGCATGCTCAGTGGCATTCTGCTGGCGCTGGCCAGGGTGATGGGCGAGACGGCGCCGGTGCTGGTGCTGGTCGGTTACAGCCGTTCCATCAACATGGACGCACTGGAGGGCAACATGGCCTCGCTGCCGCTGTTGATCTTCACGGAACTGATCAACCCGGAAGCGGCTGGCGCGCTGCGGGTCTGGGGCGCGGCTCTGACCCTCATCCTGATCATCGCAGCGCTGTATCTGGGCGCCGCATTCGTCAACCGATACCTGACACGGAACCGAGTTTAGGAGCCTCATGGCCAAGCGGCTGGATCTCAAAGATCTCAATATCTACTACGGCAACTTCCATGCGGTAGCCAACGTGGGGCTCTCGGTGATGCCGCGCAGCGTGACGGCCTTCATCGGACCGTCCGGGTGTGGCAAGTCGACGGTGCTGCGCACCCTGAACCGCATGCACGAGGTCATCCCCGGCGCGCGCGTCGAGGGTTCGGTGCTGCTCGACGGGGAGGACATCTACGCCTCGGGCATCGACCCGGTGAGTGTCCGCAAGACCATCGGCATGGTGTTCCAGCGGCCGAATCCGTTCCCCACCATGTCGATTCGCGACAACGTGGTGGCAGGCCTGAAGCTGCAGGGGGTGCGCAAGAACCTCGACGAGGTCGCCGAGCGTTCGCTCAAGGGTGCCAACCTGTGGAACGAGGTCAAGGACCGCCTCGACAAGCCCGGCGGCGGGCTTTCCGGCGGCCAGCAGCAGCGTCTGTGCATCGCCCGCGCCATCGCGGTGCAGCCCGATGTGCTGCTGATGGACGAGCCGTGTTCGGCGCTGGATCCGATCTCGACGCTGGCGATCGAGGACCTGATCTCCGAGCTCAAGCAGGATTACACCATCGTGATCGTGACGCACAACATGCAGCAGGCCGCCCGGGTCAGCGATCAGACCGCGTTCTTCAACTTGGAGGCGACGGGCAAGCCGGGCATGCTCGTCGAGATCGACGAGACCGAGAAGATCTTCTCCAACCCCACCCAGAAGGCCACCGAGGACTACATCTCCGGCCGCTTCGGCTGAGCAGAATCCCGCTGCGCGGCATCGGCCAAGAGGCCGGTGCCGCGCACTGCTTTCCCGGCACCGAGTGCGCCGCAACGACAAAGGCCGATCCCCCGCGTGGGGACCGGCCTTCGTCGTATGCGGCTGCGGGCTACTGGGGTTCGGCGAGGTTGTCCTCGGGAAGTTCGCCCGTGGCGGTGAAGATCACCCGGCGGGCTACCTCGACGGCGTGGTCGGCGAAGCGCTCGTAAAAGCGGCTCAGCAACGTCACATCGACGGCTGCGGTGACGCCGTACTTCCAGTCCTTGTCCATCAGCACCGTGAACAGGTGGCGATGCAGATCGTCCATCGCGTCGTCTTCTTCGCGGATCCGGGAGGCCTTCTCCGGGTCCAGGGTCTCCAGCACCTCTTGCGCGCTGCGACTCAATTCGACTGCCACACGACCCATTTCGGCGAAGTACCCGTTGACCTCCTCGGGCAGCGCGTGCTGCGGGTGGCGGCGACGGGCGATCTTGGCGACGTGCAGGGCGAGCGCACCCATCCGGTCGACATCGGCGACGATCTGGATCCCGCTGACGATCGCGCGCAGATCTCCGGCAACCGGACCCTGCAGGGCCAGCAGCAGGAATGCGGCTTCCTCTGCGCGGGCGCTGATCTCGCTGATACGGTCGTGGTCGGTGATGACCTGTTCGGCGAGCGCCAGATCGGCCTGCAGCAGGGATTGGGTCGCACGCTCCATGGCCACGCCGGCCAGGCCGCACATCTCGCCGAGTTGATCGGTCAAGGAAGACAGCTGTTCTTGATACGCAGTACGCATGCACTTACCTTACGGTTGCCGGGCCCGAAGGTCACGATGCCACAGATGAACGAACGGTGAATGCCCTTCGTGTGCGGGACCGAACTATTCGCAGGTGGTGTCGGCGGCGTTGGTGACGGTGAGATCCTCGGGGAGTTCGGTGGTCGGCGAGCTACTGGTTCCGCGCACCATGTGCACCTGCACCGGCGATCCGCTCGGCGAAGGCGGGGTCACGGAGCTGAAATCGGAGCCGAGCACCACCCGCACCACGTCGCCCATCCCCGTCACCCGCTCGATGGTGGCGTTGTCGAATGACGATGCCACGGTCGCGGCGGCTTGCTCGTTGCCCGGCGAGAAGAACACCGTCGTCGAGCTCAGCGGGCCGGGGTAGTCGTCAGGGGTGTCGATGTTGAATCCGTGTTGCTGCAACACATCGGCCGCATTGCTGGCCAGTCCGGATTCGCCGGTCGAATTCGACACCCGCACCGTGACCGCGCCGGGTTCGGTGGCCACCGCGTCGACCAATTCGCCGTCCGCGTCGGCCGATGACGTTGAGCCGCTGCCGGATTCGTGTGTGTCGGGCACCGGGGTGTTGTCCGCGTTGCGCTCCTCGGGCAGCGGATCATCGTTGATGATCGCCTCGAACAGCGCGGCCATGTCGTCGACCCGGGGCTGCTCATTGCCGTAGTCGTCGGCGTACCCGGTGGTGGGTACCGTGACGAAGGTGATCCGGCCGGCGTTCACACCCTGCACGGACTGGCCGAGGTCGACGAGATCCTTGGTCCTGATGTTGTCGACGAAACTGTCCTCGATGAACATGTTGACGACGTTGTTGAGCTTGCTGAGGCTGAAGAACACCTCTTTGGAGATCAGGGAGCGCAGCAGCGAGGACAGGAACAGCTGCTGGCGCTTGATACGGCCGTAATCGCCGTTGACCTCGGTGGTCACCTGGCGGGCGCGCACGTAGTTCAGTGCGGTATGTCCGTCGACCATCTGCCGGCCCGGGTTGGCCAGCACGGTGCCCAGTTCGTAGTCCTCCAGCGGGGTGGTGCTGCACACCTCGACGCCGCCGAGCGCGTCGACCATCTTGGCGAAGCCGGTGAAGTCGACGGCCATGAAGCGGTTGACCGACAGGCCGGAGAGCTTCTGGATCACCTTCACCAGGCACTTGGGTCCGCCCACGGCGTAGGCGGAGTTCAGCTTGGTCTCGGTCCAGGCCTCGTCCATGCCGTACATCGGAGATTCTTCGTCGGTGATCGGCCCGTAGACCCCGGTCTCGGGATCCCACGGTTCGCACTTGATCGGTGTGATCGCCAGATCTCGCGGGAACGACACGGCGACAACACGTTTGCGGTCAGCCGGAATGTTGACCAGCATGATGGTGTCCGACCGGGCGCCTGCCGCGTCATCGGTGGTGCCCGCGCCCACCTCACTGTTCTGGCCGATGCGGGTGTCGGTGCCGACGATCAGGAAGTTCTCGTCGCCGAACTGGGCGTTGGGGTCGACGATATCGCGCGAATTGGGGTCCAGCGCGGACACCTGGTTGAGGCTGTTGTTCTTCATCGACTGCCATTGCCAGGCGCCGCCGGTGAGCGCCAGCGCACACACCGCGATCAGGGCGGCGGCCACCCGGCCGACGGTGCGGGCTCGATGATGCTGCACCGGCGCCGGGCGCGAGGTGTGCAGGGGGCGCGGCGGCCGGACCGCCGCCAGGTCGGGCAGTTCCGCGGCGTATGCCGAGGGCACGTGCATGACCTCGGTGACGGGCTCGGCCGGGTCGCGCCGGATCGGGTCATCGGACGCGGAGGGCGCGAAGATCACGGCGTCGACCGGTTCGACCGGGTCGGTGATCTCGGCGGCACTCTCGGGGGCGGGTGTTTCGTCGTCCTCGTCGGGGTCCGCCCGGCGCCGTTTACGGCCGGTGCCGGTGGGCTGGTCGGCCGCCAGTTTGGCGATCAGGTCGGCGACGGTGACGCCGTCGGTGTGATTGCCCGTCGCGGTGTCCGGCGGAGCGGACTGCTGAGCGCGTTCCCACGGCGTGGCGCCTGGTGTCGATCGTGGGGATCGGGTAAGCCATTGATTGTCCCCCCCGGGCGCGCGGTCGGGCCGGTCAGGAGTGGCGTTATCGCCGTCACTCATGTCCTACCGGCCTTTGGCTCGTGGGGTCGTGCGCGCCGTTGCACACGTTCTCATCGGTGCTTAATGAAAAGCTGCTGCTAATCCTTTTAGCAGCACTGCACGTGGCTCCGCCACCGGAGCCCGGTCAGGTGGCCTTTCATCGTACTGAGACAACCTGAGAGTCCGACAGCGCGATGACATGACGGAGCGGTCTCGGGAGCATCTCGGAAGAGTCAGCCGCCGGAGTTCATCACGTCCGCGCCGGTGGGCACCGTCAGGTCGTCGGGATCATCGAGCCAGCCCTGCGGAAGGCTGACCGATCCGGGGGAGCCTTGGCGGCCGCGTGGCCCGCCCGCGACCTCCGGGAACGGCACCTCCGCGTCGAGTTCACCGAGCAGCGCGTCGAGCTCACGCATGGTCTTGACCAGTGCCAATGCCCGACGCAGGTCGGCACCGGCGGGGAAGCCGTGCATGTACCAGGCGACATGTTTGCGGATGTCCCGCATGCCCTTGTCCTCACCGAAATGGGCCGAGAGCAACTCGCCGTGGCGGCGCACGATATGGGCGACCTCACCGAGCGTCGGTGGGGTCGCGATCGGGCGCCCGTTGAAGGCCGCCGACAGTTCGGCGAACAGCCATGGCCGGCCCAGGCAGCCGCGGCCGATGACGACTCCGTCACACCCGGTCTGTTCCATCATCGCGAGCGCGTCGGCGGCGTCGAAAATATCGCCGTTGCCGAGCACCGGGATGGTGGTCACGTGCTGCTTGAGCGCCGCGATCTGGCTCCAGTCGGCGGTCCCCGAATACCGCTGTGCGGCGGTTCGGGCGTGCAGTGCCACGGCCGCTGCACCCTCGGACTCGGCGATGCGGCCGGCGTCCAGGTGGGTGTGGTGGTCGTCGTCGATGCCGATCCGGAACTTCACCGTGACCGGGATATCGGTGCCCTGTGTCGCCCGTACGGCGGCCGCGACGATCTTGCCGAACAGCTTGCGCTTGTACGGGATCGCGGACCCGCCGCCGCGCTTGGTGACCTTGGGGACGGGGCAGCCGAAGTTCATGTCGATGTGGTCGGCCAGATTCTCGTCGACGATCATCTTGGCCGCCGCGTAGGTGGTGTCCGGGTCCACGGTGTAGAGCTGCAGCGACCGCGGCGACTCGTCGGGCGCGAAGGTCGTCATGTGCATGGTCACCGGGTGCCGCTCGACGAGGGCGCGCGCGGTCACCATCTCGCAGACGTAGAGTCCGCTGACGGTGCCGGCCCGGGCGACCTTGAGTTCACGGCACAGCGTGCGGAACGCGACATTTGTCACACCCGCCATCGGCGCCAGCACGACCGGGCTGCGCAACGCGAGCGGCCCGATCTGTAAGCCAGACCGGGCCGTTTCGCTGGGTGCTGGGGCTAGGAGGCTGCCGATGATGTCACCAACAGGTTCTTCATGGCCTTCTTCTCGGCGACCTTGCGCTCGCGTTCCAGGCGACGTTCCTTGGCCACCTCGAACTTCACGCAGGTCTCCTCGAGCTCCTTGACCAGCTCGCCGAGGTCGTCACGCAGCCGGGCGCCCTCGCCGGTGAAATCCTCACGTTCGAAGATGCGCCACTTCTTGAGCACCGGCATCACGACGTCCTCGAGGTGGATGCGCGGGTCGTACACGCCGCCGACGGCGATGGTGACGGCCTTTCGGCGGAACTCCGGCACGGTGTACCCGGGCATCTTG
The DNA here is from genome assembly GCF_002968335.2 of Mycobacterium sp. ITM-2016-00316. NCBI lineage: Bacteria > Bacillati > Actinomycetota > Actinomycetes > Mycobacteriales > Mycobacteriaceae > Mycobacterium > Mycobacterium sp. ITM-2016-00316. Next base: position 5,051,469 of record NZ_CP134398.1, on the reverse strand, counting down.
AAGTTGCGCAGCACCCGGTGCAGGGACTTCATCGCCTGGTTGGGCACCATGTCCAGACCGGCGGCGCTGACGTCGCGGTAGAAGATCATGTGCAGGTTCTCATCGGCGGAGATCCGGCCCAGCAACTGATCGGCGACGGTTTCTTCGCAGGCCTTGCCGGTGTTGCGGTGCGAGACGCGGGTGGCCAGTTCCTGGAAGGTCACGTAGACCACGGAGTCGAACAGCGTGGACGCGAACAGGTCGCCCTGCTGGTTCTGGCCCGGAGAGAAGCCACGGGTGACCTGCTCGACGCGCAACTCTTCGAGCTCGACGGGATCGATGGCGCGGGTGACCAGCAGGTAGTCGCGCAGCGCGATCCCGTGCCGGTTCTCCTCGGCGGTCCAGCGGTTCACCCACCAGCCCCACGGGCCGTCCATGGTGAAGTTCATCGCGATCTCGCGGTGATAGGAGGGCAGATTGTCCTCGGTCAGCAGGTTCTGCACCATCGCGGTCTGGGCGACCTCGGAGAGCTTGGACTGCTCGGGGTGCCAGTCCTGCCCGCCCAGGGCGTAGAAGTTCTTGCCGTCCGACCAGGGGATGTAGTCGTGCGGATTCCAGTCCTTGCGCATGGCGAGGTGCCGGTTGATGTTCTTCTCGACGACAGGTTCGAGCTCGCGCAGCAATTGCACGTCGGGTAGGTCTTGCGACACGTTCACTCCCAGTTATCTGTACCTGTTGGTAGCACTCAATATATCTGTGCCCCCTAGTGACATCAAGTTACGCCGCCTGTGCGTCTGGTAACGGTTCCACATCGACCCGAGGCGCTCCCGCTGGCAAAGGCTCAGCGCACGGTAGCGCGGCTGAGCAGCATGTCGGTGCAATAGTCGACGAACTGCTCGCGCGTGGCTGCCAGCCTGCCGTTCAGGTAGGCGGTGAACAACGCCGTCAGTGCTCCGACGAGGCCGGTCGCGACCATCGCCTGCAAAGCCGGATCGGTGATCTCGGTGAGCTTGTGCTGCAGCAGCGCGATGAAGTTGGGCATCCATTCCGCGCCGGACTTGGTGAGCACCGGTTCCCGCTCGGGGGCCAGCAGCAGCACCCGGCCGCGGCTCGGATCGTCGACCATCAGCGCCACGAACGCCTCGACGGCGTCACGGGGCGTCTGCGAGGACAGCAGCGCCTTCATCGCGGTGCTGCACACGTCGTCGTAGACGGCGCGCACGAATTCGTCGCGGTCGGTGAAGCTCTCGTAGAAATACCGCTCGGTGAGGCTCGCTTGGCGGCAGACCGCGCGCACCGTCAGCGCCGGGCCGGACGCCCCGCCGAGCAGGGTCACCCCGGCTGCGATGAGTTCACCGCGCCGCAGTGTCTGGCGATCCTGCAGGGGAACGCCGGACCATCGACCGCGTCGTTGACCGGACGGCACATCACTCCTAAGCTGCGTAGTGACAACGAGTGTAGTCAGAATTGTTTCTGACCGGGACGGGAAGTTCGCCAGTGACTCAAGATACGTCCGAGACGTGCCCGGTGACCAGCGCATCCGCCGAGGTGGCGGCGGGTTGCCCCGTCAGTTCCGGCGGCTACGACGCCCCCGCGATGCCGCTCGGGCCGGACTCGCTGACCTGGAAATACTTCGGCCAGTGGACGGGCCTGTTCCAGGGCACCTGGGCCGGGTCGATGCAGAACATGCACCCACAGCTCGGCGCGGCGGTCGAAGAACACTCCATCTTCTTCATCGAGCGGATCCCGCGGCTGCTGCGCTCGATCTACCCGATCGGCGGCGTGGTCTTCGACGGCGACCGCGCGCCCAAGACCGGCGCCGAGGTCCGCGACTACCACATCGGTATCAAGGGTGTGGACAAGCAGGGGCGCCGCTACAGCGCGCTGAATCCCGACGTCTTCTACTGGGCGCACGCCACGTTCTTCAAGTCCACCCTGCTGGCCGCCGAGAAGTTCGGTGGCGGGATCTCGCTGGCCGACAAGCGTCAACTGTTCGACGAGCACGTCGCCTGGTACCGGATGTACGGGATGAGCATGCGGCCGGTGCCGAACTCCTGGGAGGAGTTCGAGCAGTACTGGGATCACATGTGCCGCAACGTGTTGGAGAACAACTACGCCGCACGCGAGGTCATGGACCTGTCGACCATGCCCAAACATCCCTCGCTGCAGTGGATCCCGGACCCGCTGTGGGCGCTGAACCTGAAGGTTATGCAACGCTTCCTGACGTTCATGACCGTCGCCCTCTACGACCAGCCGGTGCGTGACCTGATGGGCTACACGTGGACGCCGCGCCAGCAGTTTTTGCACGACCGGCTCTGCGGCGTCATCACGCTGGCCACCAAGGTGCTGCCCAGGCGCTCGCTGATGCATCCGCGCAAGCGTTCCGCGGTGGACCGGGCCTCGGGCCGGCTGCCCGCGGATTCCCCGCTGGTCCAGACGCCCGCGCGCAACCTGCCGCCCATCGAGTACCGGGACAGCCCGAACTTCTACTGCCCCAAGGTCGGCTAGCCGCACGGGCTACCGTAGGGCCCATGCAGGGGCCCGTAATCCTCGGCGGCCGCTACGAACTGCGGGGGATGCTCGGCCGCGGCGGTATGGCCGAAGTCCACGAAGGCTGGGACACCCGACTCGGCCGCGCCGTCGCGATCAAGTTGATGTACCCGGCGCTGGCCGCGCAGCCCGAGAACCGCCGCCGTTTCGAGGTCGAGGCGCGGGCCGCGGCCCGGCTCAGCCACCCCCACATCGTCGCGGTGCACGACAGCGGTGAGCACGATGGCACGCCGTACATCGTCATGGAGCGCCTGAGCGGCCGCACCGTCGCCGACACGATCGCGCAGGGACCGATGCCCCTGCCACAGATCCGCACACTCCTCGACGATGTGCTCTCCGCGTTGTCGGCGGCGCACGCCGCCGGTGTCCTGCACCGCGACATCAAGCCGGCCAACATCCTGCTGACCGACGACGGTGTGCCCAAGGTCGCCGACTTCGGCATCGCGAAGAGCCCGGAATCCAGCCACACCATGACCGGTCTGGTGGTCGGCACGCTGGGCTACCTCAGTCCGGACCGACTCGCCGGGCGGCCCGCGACGGCTGCCGACGATCTGTACGCGGTCGGAGTGCTGGCCTTCGAGGCGCTCACGGGGCGCGTCCCCGGGCCGCAGGACAATCTGGCCGCGCTGCGACCGGATATCGACCAGGGGCTGGCGTCGGTCGTGCAGCGCGCCACCGCGGCGGACCCGCGGGCCCGGTTCGCCGGTGCCGACCAGATGCGGGCCGCCCTGACTGCGGCGCGGCCCCAGACGCTGTTTCTGGACCAGCCGCTGCCCGATCCGGGCACCGCGTACGTGCCGGTGCCGACGCCCCGCAGTAACCGCCGAAAGCTGATGGGTATCGCCGGGGCGCTGCTGGCAATCGTCGTGCTCGTCGTCGCCTTCGTGGTGGACACCGCGTCGCGTTCGGGGACGCCCACGCCGGTGACGACCACCACGCAGACCCCCACCACGACCACCGCGGTACCGGCGCCCACGCCCACCGCCACGACCACGCCGGTGGATCAGCAGCAGCCGGCTCCGACGCGGGGACGCGGCAACGGTGAAGAGAAAAGGGGTGAGAACGGCAAGGGGCCGAAGCCCAAGCGCGGTGATGACGGATGAGGCGCACTGTGGTGCCCCCACCAGGGCTCGAACCTGGGACCTGCGGATTAAAAGTCCGTAGCTCTACCAACTGAGCTATAGGGGCGTGGTGCAAAAGGATACTGGGCGGCCCTCCCGGACGGATGGGGGTATCCGGTTTGGGATTTCGCAGGGCCGTGTCCTAAGCTATCGAAGCTTCCAACGTCACCGGCGTTGAGAGCGGCCCGAAGAAATTCGGATAGGCCCCCATCGTTTAGCGGCCTAGGACGCCGCCCTTTCACGGCGGTAGCACGGGTTCGAATCCCGTTGGGGGTACGGCGCGACGGTGGTGACACACCGGAGCGAAGCAGTAAAGAGCAAGGCCCTGTGGCGCAGTTGGTTAGCGCGCCGCCCTGTCACGGCGGAGGTCGCGGGTTCGAGTCCCGTCAGGGTCGCCATTTCGGCGAGGTATTCCGGTCGCAAGGCCGGAGCCTTCCGGCCAGGTAGCTCAGTTGGTACGAGCGTCCGCCTGAAAAGCGGAAGGTCGCCGGTTCGATCCCGGCCCTGGCCACCACGAATTCTCACGGCACCGTTGCGCCCACCTCCACCTTGGCGACAAACGGCGACGTCATGGCCCGCACCAGTGCGCTGTAGCCGACACCGAAGTCGATCTCGTCGCCGACCACGGCCTCATGATCTCCGAGGTCGACCACCAGATGATCGCTGCTCATTCCCAGGATCGTGATGCCCGGGGGAGGCCGCAGACCGTCCGGGTCCACGTCCTGGCGACCGAGAGCCAGGATCGCCTGATGCACGGTCCCGCTGCCGGTGCGTACCGGAGCCTCTCCAAACGCCGCCTGGGCGCGCTCGCCCCAGGGCTGCGCCGGTTTCACGGCGACCTCGATGATCTCGGCGGTCAGGGTGAAGATGTCGGTGTGCAGGCCGGGGATCGGGGTCCGGTCCAGCGGATCGACACCGAGCAGGATGGCTTCGCCGAGTCGGAGCTCGTCGATCCGGCCGACATCACGGGTGTGCAGAGCCCAATTCAGGTTCGCCGAGTTGCCCCCGGACACGACGCCGAGCGAGATGCCGTGCCGTGCCTCGATCTCGTCGACGAGCCGGGTCAGGACGCCCATGTTCCGGTCATCGGGGACCACGCCGTTCTGGCAGGCGAGGTTCGCCCCGAGCCCGGCCAGGCGCAGCGACGAGTGGTCGAGGACGGCGCGCACCGCCTCCGGGACGTCGTCGAGCGAGATGCCCTCACGAAGGTCGCCGAGTTCGACCACCAGCACCACGGCGTGCATCCGCTTCTGCTCGGCCGCGGCCTGATCGAGCGCCGTCAGGACGACGGCCTCGGTGTTCAGGCTGATGTCGGCGGTCCCGACCACCGATGCCACCTGGCTGAGCATGGGTGAGCGGATCAACGTGCGCAGCGGCCATCGGTCGAGTCCGGCCAGCCGGGCCAGGTTCTCCACCCGGGAATCACCGAGGCCGCCGGCCCCGCCGCGCAGCATCGCCGCACCGACTGCCGGGGAACCCAGCACGGCCTTGGTGACCCCGGTGACCCGGATGCCCGACACGTGGAGCCGGTCGACGAGGGTCCGGGTGTTCTGTTCGACCTTGTCGAGATCGGTCTCGATGCGAAGCGTCACACGGGGGTGATCGCTGCGAGCGCGGGCAGGCCGGCCAGCACCATATCGACAAGATCGGACGCGGGGCGCGTCAGGGGATCGGTGACGGGCAGTCCGAGCTGCGAATGATGTTCGGAGATGGCGGTATTCAGCTCGTCCTCGGTCATCTGCTCGTGGTTGATCGTGACCCCGATGACGCGGGTGTCGGCGAACGCCTCGATCAGGGCGATCTCGCTCGCCGCGGTCGGCATCGCCACCATCGGGAAGTCGCCGAGCACCGCGCGCTTGGGCGCGTGCTGCACGATCACCGCGGCGGGGCGGCTGCCGCGCAGGATATGCGCCGATGTCAGGTACGCGGGATGGCTCAGTGCGCCCTGGCCCTCGACCACGATCACGTCCGGGTCTTCGCCCTCGAACGCGGCGACGACCTGGTGCTCGACCTCGCCCGAACAGAACTGGGGGACCAGCGCATCGAGTGCGACGCCGTACTTCCCGCCCTGGATCAGGGTGGTCTGACCGGTGCCGACCATGACCGCCTTGATGCCGTGCGCGTTGAGCGCCTGGACCAGCAGGGTGGCCGTGGTGCGCTTGCCGATCGCCCCGTCGGTGCCCAGGATCGCGATCCGGGGGCAGGTGACGTCGAAGATCCGGCCGGAGAACAGGTGCAGGTCACGTTTGGCTTTGGGCCGGCGCACGTCGGTGATGGTGATGCCGGCGATCACGGCTGCCGCCGCGAACTCGGGATCGTCGTTGAGGAACTCGTGCAGGCCGTTGATGATGTGCATGCCGCGGGCGATACCGTCGAGCAGCACGATTCGTTGCCGGCCGGACAGCAGGCCGTCGGCGGGTGCCAACCCACAGATCAGGTAGTCCGGCACGTGTCCGGCGTGCGCGATGGACTCGGCGAGTGAGGCCAGCACCGGGATGCCGTTCGGGGTGCCGTCGAGGAGTTTTCCGGCATCCGCACCGGCCCGAAGGCTGTCGATGACGCTGAGGATCTGGTACTTCTCCGAGTGCCGGACCAGGCCGTTGGCGGTTTTGCCGTCCTGCTCGCCGAACTGGCCCTCGCAGTAGACGATCGCCGTGTCACCGGCAGGCAGTGCGAAGGGCGGTGCGGGAAGGATGGACTCGCTCGGCTGAAACGCATCGAGAGACGGGGTTCCACTGGTACGCGAAGACATGAGTTCCTCTGAGAAGTCCCAGAGAAGGCGACGCAATCGAGGCGGGGCGTTCTAGCCCGACGTTCAACGAAGTGGTCTGCCCTGAGGGCCGGCAATATTACCGACGTGTTAACGACGATACCTGACCGGCGCTGACGCTCCTGCCGGTGCGACCGGATGCCTAATTGTCAGTTCCGTAACATTCGCCCCACTGATCACGATCAAGTTCACGTGTCGCACTCATTCGGGGATGAAAAGCGCAGTCGTCTGAAGGCCGTCATCGGCGCCGTGCTCGTCGCCTTGGCGTTCGCGTGCGCGGCGGCGCCGCACGCCGCCGCCCAGCCCGCGGGCAAGGATTTCACCAAGCCCGCCATCGTGATCCTGGGCTACGGGCTCACCCCCGACGGTTGGATGCGCCCGATCCTCTACACCCGGGTGTTGACCGGACTGGCCGTCGCACAGGCCTTTCCGCAGTCCCCGATCATCGTCACCGGTGGCAACCCGAAGAACGGTCGCACGGAGGCCGGCGAGATGCGCAACCTGCTGCGCCTGCTCGGTTTCCCGGCGAACCGGATCATCGTCGAGGACAAGGCCAACAGCACGGTCCAAAACGCCCAGTTCTCGGTACCGCTGGCCGAGAAGGCCGACACCACGGGGATCATCCTGGTGACGTCCTCGACCCATCAGGGTCGCGCCGACGGCAACTTCGCCGACGCGGGCGGCAACATGCTGGCCACCGTCAGCTTCCCGGACGGCAATCCGCAGACCAACATCACCCAGTTCATCCGCGACGTGCTCAGCCCGCTGACCCCCATCGGCTGAGCCGTTCTAAGGTGGCCGGGTGACGACGGACGCTGCCACCGGGGACTTCCGGGCCCGCCTGCTGGCGGCGTTCGAGGCCTCGATCGCCGAGGACGGCTACGCCAAGACGACGATCGCGGACATCGTGCGCCGGGCCCGGACCTCGCGCCGGACGTTCTATGAGCACTTCTCCAGCAAGGACGAATGCTTCATGGCGCTGCTCGCCGAGGCCAACGCCGAACAGGTCCGGTCCATCGCCGGTGCCGTCGACCCTGAGGCGCCCTGGCAGCAGCAGGCCCGCCAGGCCATCGAGGCGTGGATCGCCTCGGGAGAGTCCCGGCCCGACCTCACCCTGAGCTGGATCCGTGACGGCCCCTCGCTCGGGGCGGCGGGCCGCGAGCTCACCCGGGAGTCCATGGAGCATTTTGTCGACATGGTCACCGCACTGATGGACAGCGCACAGTTCCGCGCCGCCGGGATCGGCCCGGTGTCGCGGCAGCGGATCATCATGCTGCTCGGCGGCCTGCGCGAACTCACCGCCATCACCGTCGAGAACGGCGGGAAGATGAGCGATATCACCGAGGAAGCCGTCGACGCGACCATCGCGCTGTTCGCCCCGCGCTGAATCAGGCCGTCGCGCGGGCCCGCTCGTACAACTGCGGGTCGTGCGCGCTGATCACCATCAGCTCCGGGCCGCCGGCGGCCGCCAATTCGGCCAGCCGGGTGTGGTTCGCGCGCACCAGCTTCCTGTCGAAGGCGAGCATGCTCTCGCTGGCGGACAGCACCCGCGGAATCGGTCGCCCGTCGAGGGTGCCGTGGTGATAGAACGAGTCGCCGGCGTGCAGTATCCAGCGGTGGCCGGCGTCGACCGCCACGCACGCGTGTCCGCGGGTGTGCCCGGGCAGCGGCACCAGCACGACACCGTCGAGAAGCTCTGTTGCCGAAGCGAATCCGCGCCAACTCTCGCCGCCGGGTCCGTGTTCGACAAGCCGCGGGCCGTGTTCCCATTGGATGCTGCGATAGCGGATGCGTTCACGCCAGGACGGCGCGTGCACCGCACCCTGGGCCTCGGCGGCGGTGACGTGCACCAGCGCGGCCGGGAAGTCGGCAAGCCCGCCGATGTGGTCGAGATCGAAGTGGGTCAACACGATATGACGCACATCGTCACGGCGGAACCCCAGCTTCTCGATCTGCCGCGCGGCAGTCTCCGCGGCGTCCAGAACCGGAAACAGGCTGTGCCGCAACGGGCCGAGGCGTTGCCGTGGGCCGGCGCAGTCGAGCAGACCGAAGCCGGAGTCGACGAGCACCAGCCCGTCGGCGCTCTCCACCAGTAGTACGTGGCATACCAGCGGGGCCGTCGGTACCCGCATGCTGCCGCAATTGAGGTGATGGACCTTCATCGCGCATCCTCCAGTCGCGCCGCCAGCAGGGCGTGGATCTCCTTGTGGCAGGCCGCCAGATCGACGTCGCCGTCGAGCAGTGTCTGCAGTGCGACGCCGCGCAACATACCGACGATCACGGTGGCCAGTCCCTCAGGGTGTACCGAGGAGGTGAGTTCGCCGTTGTCGATGCCGCGTTGCAGGCTGTCGGCGATGGCCGCCCGGAACTCCCGGTCGGCGGCGATCATCGCTGGGCGCAGATCCGATGAGGCGCTCGCGACGGCATCCGCCCACAGTGCCAGCCGGGCCCGATTGGCCGGCTGCGGATCGGCCAGTACCGACATGTACACCTCGACCAGCCGGAGTCCCTCGTCGAGCGCCGAATGTGATTCGCCGGCAGGGGGAACCGCTTCCCTGAACTGGGTGGTGACGCTGTCGACCAGCCGCTGCATCAACGCGCCCTTGGACCCGAAATGATGGGTGGCCAGGCCGCGGCTGTAGCCGGCGCGCTCACCGACATTGGCCAGCGTCACCCCGGCGGGCCCGATCTCTCCGACCAGTTCGGCGGCTGCGAGGATGAGCCGCTGCTCGGCCTCACCGCGGCGTTCCTCCTGGGTGCGACGGCTCGTGGTGTCCGTCATGCCCCGGCGAAGGCCAGTAGTTCGGGCCGCCCGATCTGCTGAACCAGGCTCGCCGAGTCGAAGTAGATGCGCTCGTTGACGATTCGCTCATCCTCGAAGAAAAACACCGCGATGATGGGCACGCGGAACTCCTTGCCGGTGGGTGGGAGCCCGTAGAACTCGCCGAGATTGGTCCCCAGCAAATCGAATTCGACGATGACGGTGTCGTCGGCGACGTGGAATCGAGCATTGGCGTGCCGCTGGTCGGGGAACGCGGTCCGGGTGGTGCGGTAGTAGCCCATCACTTCGTCATCGCCGTCGAACACCTGGCCGGTGGCCATGATCTCGTAGTGTGGGCGGCCCTGTGATGCTGATTTGAAGGTTTGCAGGGTCTGGTCGAAGTCGTGGGTGACCTCGGTGTCCATGTGTTCCCGGATCACCGCCAGTCGGCGTTGCCGCAACTCCTCGGTGATCATGGCGTTCCTCCATTGCTACTAGCTTGTTGACCAACAAGTTAGTGGCGCGGGATCGTCGTTGTCAACGGGGGAGCCTCGACCTCTCCGGTACGTTGAGCTGATGGTTCGGCCCGCTCAGACGGCGCGCAGTGAGCGCACGCGCGACGCGCTCCGCCAGGCGGCCATGGTGCGCTTC